>JAYTQJ010000514.1:0-19669 GCA_043746775.1 Schlesneria sp. | reverse complement strand
TGAGAAAACCGCCGTCAACTATCTGGGAATGATCCACGCTGCCTGCATCAGACTCTACCTCGCCGAACTCCCTGGATGACTTTCAAAACAAAGCCTAGCGCCCTGCGGCTGATCGGGAAGTTATTGCGCTCCCGTTCCTAAACCTGAGGACTGACAAGGTACTCGGTGGCCGTTCTTTCGATATTCGAGAAAAGTGGGGCGATGAACGTGTCGGCCCTTGGTAGATTGACACGGTGTGTCGAGTGGACTCGGAGCCGTGATCGCGCTGGAAAGGTCGATAACAATGGCCACCTCTCACTCTCCTGCAACGTCGGATACCTCGGCTGGCTCGACACCGGCCACCGCGAGTTTTCACATCCACGGTATCGCCGGACTTTTGATCGGCGTTTTTCTGGTGGCCATCGTCGCGGTCCAGTGGCAGCGATTGAGATTGATGAACACGTTGATTGAGTCGGCGGCGACCCAAGCGGCGAAAGACCACCTCGCAACGTTGGCCACCATCCGCACCGTGTACACCGAGGAAGTGGTCAGTGTGGCCGTCAAACATGGAATCGAGATCACTCACGACTATAAAAAAGACGGCCATTCCATTCCCTTGCCAGCCACGCTGACCATGCTGATCGGCAACCGCATGGGGGCGGCCGACAGCGAAGCTCGAACGCGTCTCTATAGCCCGTATCCGTTCAAGTGGCGTGAAGCGGAGGGCGGACTGCGGGATGAATTTCAGCGCGAGGCGTGGGAGAAGTTGAACGCCGATCCAGAAACGCCGTTTTCCCGCATTGTGAATGGTAAGAGCGGTCGCGGGCTGCGGTATGCCATCTCGGATCGGATGCGTTCCAGTTGCGTTCAATGTCACAACGAGCATCCCGATTCGCCCCGGCGCGGATGGAAAGTGGGGGATGTCCGTGGAATTCTCGAAGTCGAACTGCCGCTCCGTGAGATTGAAGCCCAGGTTCGACGCAACCTGTTGGAGTCGACCGCGCTGATGGTTTTGCTGGCGATGGCGGGGGGCGCGATCGTCTGGAGGGTTATCTTCAGGCTCCATCGACTGACCACCGAGCGCGACCTGCGAGTTCAGGAATTGCATACGATCAACGCTGCGCTCGATCAAACCGTGGAGGAACGCACGTCTCTGCTGCGTGCGAGTGAGGAGCGGCTCGAACTCGCGGTGCGTGGTTCGACGGACGGACTGTGGGACTGGAACGTCCTCACCAGCGAGGTCTATTACTCTCCGCGAATGAAGGAGCTACTGGGGCACACGGACGACGAGATGCCCAATGTCTTCGAGTCATTTGAATCGCGACTGCATCCCGACGATCACGACGGGATACTCGACGAACTGAACGCGCATCTGCAACACCGCAAACCGTACGATGTCGAATATCGACTACGGACGAAGTCGGGCGAGTACCGTTGGTTTCGTGCGCGCGGTCAGGCGGTCTGGAACGAGGCCGGTCAGCCGCAGCGCATGGCCGGCTCGATCACTGACATCACTCGACGCAAGCAGGCCGAGGATGCGTTGCAAAAGATGCGGATCAGCGTGGACCGTGCGGGTGACAGCATCTTCTGGATCAGCCGCCAGGGACGCATCCTCTATGTGAACGACGCGACCTGCGCGGATCGGGGCTATTCCCGCGAGGAACTGCTCGGCATGACGATTTTCGATCTCGACCCGGATTATCAGCCCGGTGTCTGGGACCCGCACTTTGAGGATCTCAAACGCCGGGGCACGATCACACTCGAAACCCGCCACCGCACCAAGGACGGCCGCGTGTTCCCCGTCGAGGTCAATGCGAACTACGTCTTCCACAACGGTGAGGAACTCAATTTCGCTTTCTTACGAGACATCACCGAACGCAAGCGGGCTGAGGAGGAACTGCGTCGAGCCAAAGAGGCGGCTGAAGAGGCCAGCCGCATCTTGGATTCCAGTCTGAAGAGCATCGCCGATGGAGTGATCATCGCCGATTCCACGGGCAAGTTTTTGTTTTGGAACGAGGTTGCCAAGCAAATCATTGGCCTCGGTACGACGGACTCTCCCATCGAAGGCTGGACCGCGCACTACGGTTGCTTCCTGCCCGATATGGTCACGCCTTATCCGTCGCAAGACTTGCCGCTGGCACGCACTGTTCGCGGCGAGGATGTCCACGAGGACGAGCTGTTTATCCGCAATTCGCAGAAGCCGGAGGGTGTGTGGCTGAGCGTCAACGGGAGGCCATTAAGGGACGAGACGAACCAATTGCGCGGCGGCGTCGTCGTGTTCCGTGACACGACGGAGCGCCGGCGGCACGAGGAAGAACTGCATCGAGCCAAGGAAGCCGCCGAAACCGCCAACAAGGCCAAGAGTTCGTTCCTGGCCAACATGAGCCACGAAATCCGCACGCCGATGAACGGCATCATCGGCATGACGCAGTTGTTGGCGCGCACCGAGCTGCGGTCGCATCAGCGCGACTATCTGACGACCGTTGATGAGTCGGCCCACATTCTGTTGCGGCTACTCAACGACATCCTCGACTTCTCCAAGATCGAGGCGGGCAAGCTGGAACTGGAGCGTGTGAACTTCCGCATCTCGGAATGCGTCGGCCGCGCCTCGCAAATGCTGGTGCTGCGTGCGGCAGAGAAGGGACTGGAGATCGCCTGTCGCATCGCGCCGGAGATCCCCGACCATCTGCTCGGGGATTCCGGCCGCATTCAACAGGTACTCGTCAATCTGCTCGGGAATGCCGTGAAGTTCACCGAAGCTGGCGAGATCTTTGTGAACCTCAACGCCGAGTCGATCACATCCGAACTGGCCCGGCTGCACTTCTCTGTCAGCGACACGGGCATCGGAATCCCCGCCGACAAGCAGGTCCAGATTTTCCGTCCGTTCGAGCAGGCCGAATCCTCGACGACACGACGGTTCGGCGGCACGGGGCTGGGCTTGGCGATCTCGCGACAACTCGTGGAAATGATGCACGGCAAGATGTGGGTCGAAAGCGAACCCGGTCGTGGTTCGACGTTTCACTTCACCGCCGAATTGGAAATCTCCGACGATCAGCATCGGCACGAACCGGCGGAACTCGAATCGTTGCTCGACCTGCCGGTGCTGGTCGTGGACGACAACTTCACGAACCGCCGCATCCTCAGCGAGATGCTGCAATACTGGCACATGCAGCCGGTGCTGGCCGACTCCGCCGCTGCGGCCCGACGCGCTCTGCAAACCGCCGACGAGTCCCAGCATCCCATCCGACTGATTCTGCTCGACCACCACATGCCCGGCGAAGATGGTCTCCACTTTGCCGAGAGCTTGCGCGACATTCGGAATCAGGGCCAGTGTCCGATCATCATGATCTCGTCGGGAACGTCGCCGATCGACGCGGAATTGGGCCAGAAGTACGGCATCGGCCGCTTCATGACCAAGCCGGTCATCGCGTCCGAATTGCTCAACGAGGTGCTGCGCCAATTCGGTCGGTACACGACCGTCAAGTTGGTGCAACCGCCGACTCCGGTGACATCCCCTCCCGTTCACCCGCGCCGCGTGCTGTTGGTCGAGGACAACGAAATCAATCGCCGCGTGGCGCTGGGGCTGCTGCGGTCGCGCGGGCATCAAGTGGTCGTGGCAGTGAACGGACTCGAGGCGGTCAACACGCTCGCCGCAGAGGAATTCGATGTCGTCCTGATGGACATGCAGATGCCCGTCATGGACGGTTACGAGGCCACCGCCGAAATCCGGAAGCGCGAACACCAAACCGGCGGGCACATCCCGATCGTGGCCATGACCGCCGAGGCTCTCAAAGGGGACCGCGAACGCTGCCTCGCAGTCGGCATGGACGACTACGTCTCCAAGCCGATCGCCCCCGCCGAAATGTATCGCGCCGTCGAACGCTTTCCCGCGCTCTGCCTGCCCGTCGATGTCGGACTTCGGGAGGCTTCCGAAAGCGTCACGACTTCTGCTGCTGACCGTGATGTCGCACCGCTCGAACGCAGGGCTCGTTCGGACAACTCAGCGCCCGACGCGCTCCCTGCGATCGACTGGAACGTGGCAAAAGAACGCCTCGGTGGCGGAACGGACACGCTGCGTGAGTTCGCGGAACTGGCGAAGAAAGAGACCGCGACCCAACTGGCAGAAATCCTCCGCGCGATCGAGACCCGCGACTTCAAGCTGCTGCGCCGCGCGGCGCACACCCTGAAAGGCTCGGTGACTTACTTCGGTGCCGAGCCACTCGTTCAAGTGGCATTGGACCTCGAAAACCATGGGCGTAACGAGTCCTGGGACGGATGCGCCGAACTGCTGCCCACGCTCGAAAGCGAACTCGCCCGCTTCTTGACAGTCTTGGACGCGGGGCCTCCCGAGGCGAGCGACGGGACTTGAGTGAGGCGAGCGGCAGGAAATTGCGTATCCATCAAAGCCTGACGCGCAAGCGAAGCTGTCGGTGGCCGAGTCTTCGCTTGCGATTTTTGAAGTTGCGCTGTTTTGGATTTCCGCCCCAACGGGGCAACCCTAAGTCAGCCCAGGGCCAGCGACCAACGGGAGCGCCGCCCTGGGTTCTGGGCGTCACAGAATCTCAAGCCCTGAAGGGGCGGTCCTATGTTGCTCGCAGGAATAGTGCCGCCCCTTCAGGGCTAGAATATCGCGGTAAACCGCCAACCCAGGGCGTTGCCCTGGGCTGACATAGCACCGCCCCTTTGGGGCTGAAATCCCCAAAGGCACAACTTCAAAACTTGCGCATCAGGATTTGATCTGCGGTACGGCAACGCATGCCGCTCGCGTTTACCGCGCGAACGGCATTTGACTCTCGTGTCGTCGAGCGACAGAGCGACCCTCGTTCAGATGTCGTAATACATCGCGAACTCGAACGGATGCGGGCGCTGGCGGAGGGCTTCGACTTCCTTCTCCGTCTTGTACCAAACCCAAGTATCGATCACGTCTTCGGTGAAGACATCTCCGCGAAGGAGGAACTGGTGGTCGCGACGCAGTGCGGCGAGGGACTCTTCCAGTGAGGCGGGAACTTTCGGGGCAGTGGTCAGTTCATCCGGGGCGAGGTCATACAAATCTTTGTCGAGCGGTCGGCCGGGGTCGAGGCGGCGCTGGATACCGTCAATCGCCGCCATCAACATCGCCGACATCGCGAGGTATCCGTTCGACGAAGCGTCCGGACAGCGGAACTCGATCCGCTTGTTTTCGGGACGCGGCGAATGGGCCGGGATGCGAATCGCCGCCGAGCGGTTGCGGCTGCTGTACGAGAGGTTGATCGGCGCTTCAAAGCCGGGGACGAGCCGCTTGTAGCTGTTGGTCGTTGGACAACAGAAAGCCATTAGGGCGGGGGCATGATGCAGGATGCCCCCGATCGCAAACAGCGCGGTCTCGGACAACCCCGCGTATCCCGAACCGGCAAACAGGTTCGTGCTGTTCTTCCACAGTGAGAAGTGAAGGTGCAGACCCGAGCCGTTGTCGTTCCACAGTGGCTTGGGCATGAACGTCGCCGACTTGCCGTGTCGAGCGGCAACGTTCCGGACGATGTACTTGTAGAGCAGCAGGTTGTCGCCGGTGCGCACGAGCGGCGCGTACCGCATGTCGATCTCACACTGCCCGGCGGTGGCGACCTCGTGGTGCTGAGCCTCAACCTCCACACCGCAGTCTTGCAGCGTGAGCATGATCTCCGTCCGCAGGTCTTGCAGCGTGTCCACCGGAGGGAGCGGGAAGTAGCCCTCTTTCAGACGAATCTTCTGGCCACTGTTGCCGCGCGACTCGACGCGGCCCCGGTTCCATTGTCCTTCGATGCTGTCGAGGTGGTAGTACGCTTCGTGTTCGTTTTGATCGAAGCGAACATCGTCGAAGACGAAGAATTCAGCTTCGGGACCAAACTGCGCAGTGTCGGCCAGCCCGGTCGATTTCAAATAGTTGTCAGCTTTGCGGGCAACGTTGCGCGGGTCTTTGGCATAGTCCTCGCGCGTGATTGGGTCGAGGATATTGCACGTCATGACCAGAGTCTGCGACATGAAGGGATCGACGAATGCGGTTCCCGAATCGGGGACGACCAACATGTCGCTTTCGTTGATCGCCTGCCACCCGCGCATGGACGAACCGTCAAACCCGAAGCCGTCTTCAAAACTCTTCTCGGTCAGTGCGGTGACGGGAATGGTGAAGTGCTTCTGCGTTCCCGGAAAGTCCATGAACCGCAAATCGACGGCACGAATCTCACGCTCACGGCAGAGGGCTAAGACTTCACGAGGCGAAGGGGACGGCACGAGGGTCTCTCCAGAGGTAAGTCGTCAGTGGCGAAAGCCGATTCGTCAGCGGGAGACGATGGGGCGGCGAGGCACGATAAGCAAAGCCAATACCGGCGAGCAAGGCGTGCGAGATTGCGACTACCACGAGCGTTTACCGTTCCGGCCGAAGCCGTCGCGTCAGTTGGCGGCGGCTTCTACGCTCGTTGTCTCACCACTCGGAGCGGTGGTGGTGGCTCCTTCCGTGGCAGCGAGTTGAACCAGCCCGTTGCTGCCAAACTTTTGAGTGCATTTCGGGCACTTGGCTTTGGCCAGTCCCTTCCCGTTCAATCCGCCGAGCTTCTCTTTCTTGCGAGCCTCTTCGCTCACGATCAGCCCGCAGCCCGCACACTTCCAACCACCGATTTCAATTTTGAAGCTGGGGTCGTTGCGGTAGTAGCTGATGCTGGCCAAGTCGCGCACCGCGTTTTCGCTGTAGTGGCACTTGAACGTTTCGTAGTGATCGGCCAGCGGGATTTCGGTGTTCGCCCCAAAGCCTGCGATGCCGCAGGCCGATTCCAAGGCTCGAGCGAACGTGCGGAATTCGGACAGCGCGAACGACAGATACTGCGCGTACTTGTCGTCCGGCCCCTTCGGCAACCTGACGGCGATGCGGCCTCCACCAAACACGGGGATGTTGCCGAACAACGACTCTGAGTCGAGCGGTGCGGGCTGAACGATCGTCAGTTGAGCGAACGTCTCTTTCGCATACTGCCGCTTCGTCGCGACAGCCAGTCCGTCGAGCGAGGCGTCGGGCTTCGCAAGTTGCTCCAACATCGCCGCACGGATCGCAGGCTTCTTCTTGAGATTGCTGCCGAACATTCCCGCCGATCCCACGAGCGTCACCAACAGCAAGTCTTCCGCGCCAAGACCGACATCGACGGGCTGAAACTCGTTGAGCAGGCTGTCGGCCTTGAGCTTCAACTTTTCGGGAACAACGGTATGCAGGCGGACATCAGCCAGCCATGTTGCATAGCGTCCAGAGCTGGCCGCCGTTGCGGAGCCACTCGCCGAGACCGCGGCCATTTCGGGGTCGGTCTTTTTCTTCGCGTTGGGCTTGGGCTTCTGCGGAACAACGAATGCCGATTCACACTTGGGGCACTTGCCTGTCTTGCCGCGAAACTTCTCTCGAACGCGAATCCGATGTCCTTGCGGGCAGAAGACGACGAACGTCGGTTGTGAGGTCGCGCCTTTGCGAGCACGAGCGATCTCCACTTCTTCAGCGGCCGCAATCTTCAGCAGTTCATCTTCGGGCGACACTTGCGGCGCAGCGGACTCTGCCTTGATCGGTTCGAGGGGCGCGAAGGTGTCCGCTGTCTGGTTGTTGTCGGAGCTTGCCTCCGACGACATCAGTGGGATCGCGTCCAAGTCATCGTCACCAGACTCTTCGTCCATCGCCGGGAGTGATTCGATGGAAGCGGCGTCTGTGGGCAGGTTGTACGTCGGCTCTTGCAGGCGAAACGTCGGTTCATCGGTGAATTCGGAATCGTCTCCTTCCGATCTCAATTCAACGGTCTCAGCCAGATCGAAGGCATCGTCGTCCGCCTCCGACATGTGTACGTCGCCCGCCAATTCAAAATCGTCGTCTTGATCTTCCTCGGAGGCCATCGGCGCGAACGCGAGCAACGATTCGGGAGTCGCCAGGTGGCGGCGGCGGGCGGGAGCCGCATCGCTGACCGAGGACTCTTCAATCACTTCGAGGTCGAACGTCTGCACCGTTCCAATTGGAGCGGACTCGCGACGACGCAGGAACGAGGCTTCGATGTCTGATCGCAGAAACGAACCGCAACTCCAGCAGCGAACGAGTCCCTGCCGGCACGTCTCGCCACACTTCGGACACGCCTCCATGTCGCCATCGACAGCGGCATCCGTGGGGAGTGATCGCCGCTGAGTCTCTTCCGCGCGAACCGCGTGGACGACATGCCCGCACTCGGGACATTCCGCCGTATCTTCGAGTAGGAACGTATCACACGAGGGGCAGTTGATGATCTGAATCGCCATAACGGACACGACCCCAACAACTCGGAAACGAGAGGAAAAATGCCGAACGAATGAACACGAAGTCCAAGCGAAGCAGGGCGACCGACCGAAAAGAAAAGGATCGACTCCACTCAAAAAAGTTGAGCCAGAAAGCAGAGCTTGGCCGCAACGGTGCGGCAATCTAGCACGGGCCTAGGCCGAATACACGCTCGAAAGTACGGGGATGAAAGTCGCGATTTCCCTAAATCGTCAGCATTCACCCAACCGTCACAGTCGGCGATCTCGGCGAAGCGACCAAGAACTACAGTTGATCGTGAATGAGTACTCACATGGCACAGCGTGGTTTCCATCGAACACGGCAGATAGGATGCCGCCCCCCGTGCAAGGGCGTCTGTAAACAGCTTGTTGAAAAACGTAGAGTAGGCGGCTCGCCTGCTCGCATTTCGAGTTAGAAAAAACAGGCGAGCCGCCTGTGCTACGGGTTTTTCAACAGGCTGCCAAAGCAACCGTGTCATACCACCATTGAATCGCAAGGAGTCCACGATGCTGTTTCGTTCCGCATTCTGTTTCGCAGGCCTGCTGGCGTTGAGTGCCCTCAGTGCCAACGCCGCCGACAATGAGCCGCCGGCCGGATTCAAGCCTCTCTTCAATGGCAAGGACTTGTCGGGCTGGCACGGTGTCAGCACGGAAGACCCGCGCAAAATTCAGGCGTTGAGCGACGAAGATCGCGCGGCCAAGCGAACGAAGAGTCTCGACGACATCAAGCAACACTGGAGCGTTCAGGGTGCCGATCTCGTCAACGACGGATTCGGCCTCTACCTGACGACCGACAAGGACTACGACCACTACGAACTGTGGATCGACTACAAGACCGTCCCGAAGGCCGACAGCGGCATTTATCTCAAGGGCGCGCCACAAGTTCAGATTTGGGACTTCACCGACCCGACCAAGTTTAGTATCGGAGCTGACAAAGGTTCGGGCGGTCTGTGGAACAACCGCGCGGGCAAACCGGGCAAGGATCCGCTGGTCCTCGCCGACAAACCGCTCGGTGAGTGGAATCGTTTCCACATCGTGCAAGTTGGAACTCGCACGACGATCACGTTGAATGACAAACTCGTCGTCGATAACGCGATCCTCGAAAACTACTTCGACAAGGACCGCGTGACGCCGCTCGTTCCGAAAGGTCCGATCCAGCTTCAGACTCACGGCGGTGAGATTCGCTGGAAGAATATTTTTCTGCGCGAGATTCCCGGTGATGAAGCTGCCAAGCTCCTCGCGCGAGACGACGCGGGCTTCACGCCGCTGTTCAACGGCAAAGACCTGACGGGTTGGTCGGGAGCCGTAGAGAACTACGAAGTCGCCGACGGCGCGATCCGCTGCAAGACTGGCAAAGGCGGGGTCCTGCATACCAAGGACGAATACTCTGACTTCGCCGTCCGACTCGAATTCAAGTTGCCTCCCGGCGGAAACAACGGCTTGGCGATTCGCTATCCCGGACAAGGCGACACCGCCTACGTCGGCATGTGCGAGCTGCAAGTTCTCGACACCGAACACCCGAAGTACAAGAGCCTCGATCCGCGACAGACGCATGGTTCCGCCTACGGCATGGCCGCCGCCGCACGCGGCTATCACCGGCCAGTCGGTGAATGGAACTATCAAGAAGTCCGCGTCGTCGGCTCGACGATTCAGGTCGAATTGAACGGCTCGACGATCCTTGATGCCGATCTCAGCAAGATCACCGAGCACATGGCGAACAGCCCACATCCCGGCAAGGAACGGACCACGGGCTACTTCGGTTTCGCCGGTCACAGCGACCCGGTCGAGTTCCGCAACGTCCGCATTAAGTCCCTCGCTCCTGCGAAGTGACACCGTTGTATACCTCGCCCAGCCAAGAATGAGATGTTCGGGGCGAGCCGTGTGCCGTAAGGCCACCGGTTTACTACGACGATCAAGAACCCGCAGCCTTACGGCATGCGGCTCACCAATCCCTCTTGTTGGGCGGCGTGGATTGTAATTTTGATCGCCAAGTACATAAGGAAGGCCCTCGTTTCAACGAGGGCCTTCTCTGTTTGGGGTCACGCGTAGAAGAGGCACTGGGGCCTGAACATCACCGCCGTACCGGCTGCTCCACGAAGCGACTCAATCGCAGACCGAGCTGTGAACCATTCTGAACGGGTTCGCCGAGGGCGATCGTGGAACCCTCTTCGACTCGCAGCGTGAGTGGCTCGTCACAGCGCGTTGAAAACGGGATGAACGAACCGGGACGCAGTGCCAAGAACTCGCCCAGCGTCATCCGGCGCTGGCACAACTGCACGGAGACCGGAACCGAAATCGAGCCGACTCGTGCGAGCAGCGTCTCGCGCGGCGAGAGCGGCATGGAAGCCGACTCCATCGCGTGGTCGTGTGAAGTTGGTCCCTCGCTCATCCGATGACTCCTCAAGTGACGGACCGCGCCACGAAGAATTCGTGGTTTGGCCTGCTGGAGTCCATCGGATCGAATTGGCTGCAAACTTCGAGGAATCTCACTTCAGGATGCAACGTCCGACGATTTTTGTTGGGCCTGCTCGCGCAGCGTCTCACGACGGTCGGCAGTCATTGCGCTCAGTCCGAAGAGCACGATCCCGATCACCTCGGCCAACATCAGCGTTCCACCGTGCTTGTCGAACCAGAGATTGACGGGAGCGGTCGGATCGCCCAGCGTCATCGAGACCATCGCTAGGATCGTGACGACGAAGGCCATCGTGCTGGCCGCGGTGAGTTGAAACAGGACTCGCGACATGCGGCGGATTCCGAGAGGGACACAAAGTAAAAGAGGAGACCTGTGGTCGGGCGTTTCGGCGAGGTCAGGAGGCCGTTGAAAAGCGTAGGGTAAGCGTCTCGCTTGCCCGTAATTGCCTGTTGAAAAGCGGACGGACGAGGGCGTCCATCCTACGTTTTTTAACAGGCTGTCAGAAGCCTCGCGCCGGACGTGAGCGAGCCGAACTCGCCGCGTGTTCCATGTCGAGCAACCGCTGTTTCAGATCGGTTCCGGACGGCGCGGTGTAGCCGCCCAGCTTGCCGCCCGAAGCCAGTACCCGGTGGCAGGGAATCAAAATCGGGAATCGGTTCGTGGACATCACGGTCCCCACGGCCCGCGCCGCGCCGGGATGGCCGACCTTCCGCGCGAGGTCTCCGTAAGTGGTGGTCGCTCCGTAACCGAGTCGCCTCGTCGTGGCCAGCACCTTGTCTCGAAAGGGCGTTCGTTCCGGCAGTTCCAAGTGAAGCTCATCGAACTCGACCCGCTCGCCATCCGCGTACGCAAGGAGTTGCTGACGCAGCCTTGGAAACCAATCGGCCTCTTGGAGTGAACCACTCGCTGAACATTCGGCCCACCAACTCGTAGCCGCTCGCCGCACGGACGCTGCTGAGGGGTGGCCCACGAACACCGCTCGAACGATCTCGTCGTGTCCTGCGATCCCCAGCCAACCGATCGGTGACGAGAACGAACACAGTCTCAATGACTCATCGCCGCCAAACTCTTCCCTGCGTACCGCCATTCTTCACCCCTCTTTGACCGGTGTGGGACTCAACTATAGAATGCCGCCGCAGTTTGCGGACTCCTCGTGCAGCCCGCAATCGACGGACGACCCATGCCGGAGAGGTGGGAGGATGTGCCGGACAGGCGATGGCGGATTTGAGCCGAATCGCTTGGAAACCGGCACTTTTTGTTGGCGACGGACACCAACCCGCAGTGTCAACGAGGATGCTGGACGAATGTCCTCGTTGACACTGCGGGTTGGTGTCAGACACGACCGACCGCATTTGTTTCGGTCACAAGGCTCCTTGAGTTTTTGAGGAACACGCACATGAACCCGTACTCATCGCTGGCCGATGACTTCTACATCAACATGAACTTGAACACCGAGATGCAGCTTCCCGCCGGTCGGGAAACGATCCTCGGGTTCTTCGAGCGGGTGCAGAAGAAGTACCCGACAATGCGGAACTTCCACACGCGCGAAAACGGCGACTTCGTGCTGGAAGAGGACAAGGACATGGGCCACCAGCGCTGGGTCACGCTCGAACCGCGCCGCATCTGCAGCGGACATATCAATCCGGACGAGGTCGATGATGCGGTCGAGCAGCACTCGCTGATCCTCGATCTCGTCCCGTTCATGCTGTCGGTCAGCCCGCTCGATTGTGAGGCCCTCGATTTCATGATGGGCTTCGATTTCGCTTACCGAGGCAACCACGATGAACTCGTGGCGGAGGCCCTCGGTGTTGGCTCGGCGATGGAAGGGATGCTCGAAATCCCAGGTATGAAAGTGCTGAACTACGAGCCGACCATCACGCTTGCCCTCGACGAATCCTGCCGTCGCCAAGCGCGGCTGATGATCGAGACTCGCACCAACGCGTACCAAGTTCGTCGTGGCGAGTTCCCCGAAGAGCAGATCAGCGTCTTCTTCACCGTCCGTCAGTACGGCAGCCTCGAATCCGACCTGTCCTACGAGCAAACGTTCTCGCAACTCCGCACCACCGCCGAGCAGCTTCTGGAATCGCACGTCATCGAACAGGTCCTACGGCCACTCCAGCAGGCGATCGCCACGAAGTGACCTGCCAAGCATCAAAACATGTGAACCACGAAAGGCACGAAACGAAGCAAAAAGTCCGTGCTTCCCGCCTCTGGTTTTCTTTCGTGTGTTTTGTGTATTTCGTGGTTCAAATCCCCTCTTTCTCCCACCGTTCAACTAGGTGACAACGATGCCCGTGCAGCTCAGTGAATTTGCCAAGTCTCTCTCTGTCGAAACGGCCTTCAATGTCCTAGCGGTGGCCAAGGCGTTGAAAGCAACAGGTAAAGATGTCATCGAGTTGGAGATTGGCGACAGTCCGTTCGACAGCACGGCGTCGGCCAAGTCATCCGGGGTCGAGGCCATTCAGCAGAACAAGTCGCACTATTGTCCCTCGCCCGGCTTGCCCGAGTTCCGTGAAGCCGCCGCTCGATTTGTGAAGCACGAGTTCAACATTCCCGCCGAGGCTGCGAACATCGTCGTCGCGCCGGGAGCCAAGGTGTTCGAACAGTATTTCTGCGAAGCGTTCCTCAATCCGGATGACGGTGTGCTGGTCTTCAGCCCGTACTTTCCGACGTATCTACCGAACATCCTGCGCCGCAACGCGCGGCCGGTCCTCGCACCGCTCAAGCAGTCGAACGGCTTTCGTCCCGAGATGTCGGCGATTGAGAACTTCCTCAAAACGGACAAAGCTCCGAAGGCGATTTTCTTCAACTCGCCCCACAACCCGACCGGCGGCGTGATGACGCGGCAAGACCTGCGCGACGTGGCCGACCTGCTGCGCGGGACCAATGTCGCCGTCTTCAGCGACGAACCGTACTGCCACATGGTCTGGAAGGGGACACACGAATCGCTGCTCTCCGAACCGGGGATGCTCGAACGATCCGTCGCCGCATACACGTTCAGCAAGAGCTACAGTATGAGCGGCTGGCGGCTCGGCTTCTCGGTGGCATCGGTCGAAGTTTCGGATGCGATCGGCAAGATGATCAACACCACGCTGTCGTGTACTCCGCCGCTGGTGCAACTCGCCGGGAAGGCGGCTCTCGAACGCGACACCACCGAACGCGACTCGGTCATGCAGAAGTTCCGCAAGAAGGTCGAACTGCTGACGAACGGCCTCAACAAGCTCGACGGCTTCCATTCGCTCGACCCCGCCGCCACGTTCTACGTCTTTCCGAACGTCGCTCCGGTTTGCAACCGACTCGGCATCACCAGCCACGGCCTCGCGCTGTACCTCCTCGAAGGGGCCGATGACAAATTTGGAGTTGCCTGCTTGGGCGGCGAATGCTTCGGCGACGCGGGCGGCGGCTTCCTTCGCTTCAGTTGTGCCGAGCCGGACGAGCGGCTTCAGCAGGCGCTCGACTTCCTACCGGTCGGCATCTCACGCACGGACCGCATCGCAGCGTATCTTGAGAAGCATCCGAAGTACCGCCTGACGCAGCCATATCCCGTGGGGTGAGTCGGCTTGATTCCTGTAGCTCATGATGAAGATGAAGAAGTGACCCCGCATGGACGCGCTATCGCCCGCAACCGCCACTGACTCGAATGCCTCGCCGCCGCGTCGTCGTTTACGGATGCTGTTGGTTGTGGCCTTGGTGTCGTACACGCTGGTTGCGTTTCTGGGGACGCACCTTCCGATGCCGTCCGGTGTGGCGATCCCGCGTGGGGGAGACAAGGTGCTGCACTATCTCGGCTACTTCGTTTTCGGCGCATTGCTCATGGGATTGCGGGCGAGTTTGGGGGAGTTCCGCTGGCGCAGCGTTGTTGGGCGGGCGGGCTTTCTCGCCTGTTACGGTGCCTTCGATGAGATCACTCAAAAGCTCGTCGGTCGTAGCGCCGACGTGGCCGATTGGTGTGCTGATGTCCTTGGTGCGTGTTGCGGCCTTTTGGCGATCATGCTGCTGGTGCGAGTCTGTTCGCGTCGAACGACGACGACAAGTGCGATCACTCAAGCTGATTGAGTTTTGATACCTCGCGCGGTCCGTGATGAGACCTTGCGACGTAGCTGAATTCGTGAGAATTCAGCCTGCTTTGATGATCGTCTGAAGTCTTACGGCTTCAGCTACACCCAAAGCAAAACCTTGGCGAGCCGCATGCCGTCAGGCTGCGGGTTCTGATTCGTTGCAGGAAACCCGTGGCCTCACGGCACTCGGCTCACCTCGAACCTCGCATCGGTTGCCGCGAGTTGTCTGTCGGCTCCGGCCTCAAAACACGAACAGGAATTCATTGGCATTGAGTAGTGCGCGGCAGAGGGCTGTCAGGCCGTGATCGTTTACGAACTGAGTCGCTACGATCTGCTCGTCGTCGGTCGGGAGTCGAAGAAACGCCAGTGAGTAGGCCCGACGGACTTGAGCGATCACATCGGGGCCAGCCTCGCGTTCGAGGCGGCTCGCAAAAAGAGCCGACTGTTGGACGATGAAGCGGCTGTTGAGCAGGTTCAACGCCTGCAGGGCCGTGATAGAGCTGGTTCGTTTCGGAGTGATCTGACCGGCGTCGGGACAATCGAACTGGCCGAACACGTCGTCGAGCTGCATTCTCGGCTTGGCCTGATAGACCATGCGTCGCCAATCGGCCGGACCGAACTCTTTCTTCGAGTTATAGACCTTCACGTAGTTCGTGTTCGGTTCAAATAGATCGAAGCCCGGTCCACCCATGCGGTCGTCGAGGTTGCCGCACACGGCGAGGATCGCATCGCGCAGCGGCTCGGCCTCCAACCGCCGGGGTGGATAACGCCACAGCAGCCGCGTTCCGGCGTCGGCCTGCATCGCATCGGCCCGCGCCGCACTGCTCTGGCGATAGGTGGCCGAAGTGACAATCAGGCGGTGGAGGTGCTTGGGCGATTTTGGATTTTCGATTTTGGATTTTCGATTGGAAGACGAAGGGGACGAGGACTCTGGCTCGTTCTTCAATCCAAAATCCGCAATCGAAAATCCAAAATCACTCGCCAGCCAATCCAACAACTCGGGATGCGACGGCAGTGCGCCGTTGCGTCCGAAGTCACTCGGCGTCGTCACCAGGCCCTGTCCGAAATGGGAGTGCCAGAAGCGGTTCACCAAGACGCGCGCGGTGAGCGGATGTTGCGGGTCGGTGATCCACTTGGCCAACTGCTGACGGCGCGAAGCGTCGGGCGCGTCGAGCGGCATCTGCCACAGGGATCCGAACGATGCGAGGCTTGCGGGTGCGATCGGCTCCTTCGGTTGCAACGGGTCACCGCGATGGAAGCGGTGCGTCGGTTCGGGTGCCACGAAGCGTCCGGCATAGACCTGCGGCAGCGCCGTCAGTTGGCGCAACGTCTCGTTGAGCGAGGCTTGTCGTACGAGGAGTCGGTTGGCCTCCGCTTGTTCCTGATCATTCGATGTGACTCGTGTGAGCTGCGGTGTCACCGCGCTGCCGACGGACTGGCGGTCATCAGCCGTCGCGACGATGTGCAGGTTGTCGGCGGTCATGCCAATTTCGATGCGGTACTTCGTCGCCATGCGATCGCTGAACTTGCCGTCAGCGGGACGGTCACGGCTCCACAGCACGCGGTCGATTTCGACGGCCTCAGGCAACTCGAACAGCACCCAACCTCGACCCGGTTCGTTGGAGATCCAGCTCGCGCTGTTGCCGTAGCGCCCGTCGTGGACATGCTTGAGTTGATGAATCTCATGGCCGGGCAGGTCGGACGACGACGTGACCTTCGTCCCGTGAGCAGCCAGCGCGACGTTGCGCGGCTTGGCCTCGGTCGTGAAGAGTTCCACCTCGTCGAGGCACGGCTGCGAACCGCCGTTGGTCTCGTCGATGGTGAAGCGAACGAACTTGGCGCGCGTGGGGACGAAGCGATCGACGTTGGTGCGACGCTGGACCGCAGGACGCAGGGAGTCGCCTAGTTGGAGTCGTGCCAACGGCTCGAAGGCCCACAGCGCGCGTTCGATCTCGTCCAACTCGGCCTTCACGCGAGTGAGCTGCTCGCGGTGTTGGTCCGGCTTGGTTTGCGTGAGCGGTCGTTCGCCGTGCTGCACCCCCGAAAAGACCGCCTTCATCGCGTAGTAATCGACCTGCGAGATCGGGTCAAACTTGTGGTTGTGACAGCGGGCGCAGCCGACGGTCAGGCCGAGGAACGCGCTGCCGGTGGTACTCACCATGTCATGCAGTTCGTCGGCGCGTTGCTGAGCGGTCAGGCCGGGATCGGGACTTTTCACGCGGTCAAACGTTCCGCCCACGATGAAACCGGTCGCCTCGTCCGCGCCGAGCATGTCGCCGGCAAGCTGCTCGGTAACGAATTGCGAGAACGGTTTGTCGTCATTGAACGCACGGATGACGTAGTCGCGATACGGCCACGCATTGGGGCGAGGCTGATTCGTCTCGAAGCCATCGCTCTCGGCAAAGCGGACGACATCGAGCCAGTGCCGCGCCCAACGCTCACCAAAATGAGGCGACGCGAGCAACCGATCGACGAGTCGCTCGTAAGCATCCGGCCGCGCGTCCGCAACGAACTCGGCCACTTCATCGGGCGTGGGAGACAAGCCAACTAGATCGAACGACAGCCGCCGGAACAGCGTCACACGATCCGCCTCGGCTGCATTTCGGAGCGGGGGACGTGAGTCCCCTGAATGTGCGGCCGAACTGAGATTTGGCTCTAAATGTGGGTTGGTCGCCGATCCAGGGGACTCACGTCCCCCGCTCCGAAATGCGTCGAGTTTCGACGCCACAAACGCATCGACCGGGTTCCGCAACCAAGCCGCTGTCTCGCGAGAGACACTCGGCAATTCGGGTCGCTTCACGGGACGGAACGACCAGTGCGTCGCGGCGTCCTCTTGGCCAGCCGCTTCGTCGGGCCACTTGGCTCCCTGATCGATCCACGCACGCAACAAGCCGATCTGTTCACTGGAAAGCCGCTCTCCCTCAGGCGGCATCAGCATTCCCTCTTCGAGTCCGGCGACCAACCGCACGAGCGGACTGTCGGCCGATTTGCCGGGAATGATCGCGGCCGCAAACGTCTCCCCCCCTTTGAACGCCGCAGACTTCAGATCCAGCCGCAGCCCACCGCGCTGCTTCGCTCCGTCATGACACGACAGACAGCGCGCTCGAAAAATCGGCTGGATGTCACGCACGAAGTCGATCTCGCGCGATGCCGTGGGTGGGAGCCGCTCGGCACTCAGTCCACCGGTTGCCAAGTAAAAAACCAAAACGAGAGCGATCAGAAATCGACGAGTCATGGTAAAGCCACGCAGTTGGAACAGGGGGCACACGGGTGATGAAACGTTCTCGATGCGAATGCGAAGTCCCCTCACACTCAAGCGAGTTTCAAAACTATACCTCGCACTGCGGAGAGTGAGAGTTCTCTGAGCGGGGCGGCGTCAGCCCAATGGCACTTACTTTGGGGTGTAGCTGAAGTCGTAAGACTTCAGACGACCATCAAAGTCGGCTGAATTCTCACGAATTCAGCTACGTCGCACAGAACGTCCCTTTGGAATTCGCTCAAAGTAAGTGCCATTGGGCGTCAGCCCCTCGGTTCTTGGCGTAAGCCCGTTTTCTAAGAGCCAAGAGGCTGACGCCGCCCCGCTCAGAGGACTTATCAAGGGCCGCGCGAGGTATCGCTCGACACGTCGTGCAAGCCGTGTGATGGTCTTTAGAAATCACCAAGTTCGTTTCCGTCGTCAATGCGGGACAGCTTGCGATACGTGGCGATGTCCAGATTCTCGCTGAGGAACCGGACCGCACCATCGGCCATCAGGAACTGGGCACCTGCCGTGTGCAGGCTGCCTAAGCCGGTGGTCGGAGGGCGAGGATTGAGTTGAGTAAACCCGGCGTTGATCTTGTGAGTCGCCTCGCCCAGCGCGTTGTATTCCGCCGCGAGGGCCGACACGCCCGGCCAGATTCCGTCGCCGATGACGGTCGTCTTGAGAGGGCTGGCATTCACCGGTGTGTATCGCTCACCAACCATGATGATGTTGCTCGTGCCGTCGGTCATATCCTTGATGCCGCACTTGCTGTTAGCACCGAAGATGCCGCCGTAGTTCTTCACCAGGGCGACCGGCACCGTGGACGAGTTGTAGAACGGATCGTTCTCCGTCGCGAGGCATCTCCCCAGCGCACCAAGAACGGCCGCACCGACCACGAGTGGTTTGGGCAGCGTCGAGAACGAAGCGGCATTCGAGCAGAACGACTTCGGATTCGGAGCGTCCTCGGAATAGTGATACGCACTCCCAACAACCCCGAAGTAATTCGTCCGACCACACGGCTTGTTCGACAACCCGCCGGGAAGGCCGGTGATCGCCTGCCAGCCGGAATCGGTCGGGCAACGCAGAGATGGAACCACAGATTCGACACTTCCAGCCTTCGGCATTTGTCCTGCTGACGCTGTCGTCAGTCCGCCATCAATGTTGGGGGCGTTCAGCTTGTCAGACAGCGTGATGTACTTTGGGGCCTGATCAATGTACGGCAATATCATCGTCGTCCAGCCCCAGCCATTGCTGAACGGAACTCCCTCTTCCGATTCCGGGACAGCGGCCTGAGTGTGATAGATGTAACCGGGCGGCAGCGTTGTGATGAACGTGTCGTGATAGTTGTGCAGAGCCAGCCCCAATTGCTTCAGTTGGTTCTTGCACTGCATGCTCCGCGCCGGCTGACGCGACCGCTGAACCGCTGGCATAAAAAACGCGGCGAGCAGCGCGAGAATCCCTAGGATGACCAAGACCTCAATCAGCGTAATGCCCGACCTGTTCGACGATGTTCTTCGTAACGTTTTCATGCGACGTGTCCTCCAAAAGTAGCCTTCATCGCTCCGCGTGAAGATAGCCGAGTGGATGGAACGTTTCGCGTTGAACTCGCACACGGCTGTCTTCACACGGAGCGATGAAGGCTACTTTGCCAAAACCGTAGGGTGCGTGGAGTCTTCGGAACGCACCGGGATTATAGCG
>JAYTQJ010000513.1:0-1573 GCA_043746775.1 Schlesneria sp. | reverse complement strand
CGCGAAAAATGAACTTTGAACCACCTGACCCCGGCTTCTACTACCCGATCCCGATCAGGTCCGTGATGTCGATCAACCCAATCGGTCGCCGGGCTGAGTCAATGACGGGCAGTTCACTGACATGCTTGGCACCGAGAATTTGGAGGGCCTCTTCGATGATCGCGTCGGGGCCAATGGTCAGCGGGTGATGCGTCATCGCGTCGGTGATCGGCCGATCGAACTGATCGTCCTGCCGCCGTTCGAGCATCCGTGCGAGATCGCTGTCTGTGAACAGCCCCGACAGGCACCCTTCGTCATCGACGAGCATCACCGCGCCCGTGCGGCGTCCGGGGCGAGAGAGACTCACGAAGACTTCGCGAATCGTGGCGGAGTCGGCCGCGATGCGCACTTGCTCGCCCGATCGCATGACATCTTTGATGGCGGCCACGCGGCGACCGAGGCTTCCGCCCGGATGAAACACCGCGAATTGCTGCGGCGTGAAATTGCGCTGCTGGCTGAGTACGAGAGCCAAGGCGTCACCAATGGCCAGCATCGCGGTCGTACTGGTCGAAGGAGCGAGTCCGTGCGCCCCGGCCTCAACCAACCGCCCCAGCTTGATCGTGACATCGGCCTCCGCCCCGAGCGTACTCGCGTCGCTGGCCGTGACCGCGATGATCGCCTGCCGTCGCTCACGAATCAGCGGGAGGAGCCGACAGATTTCGTCCGTCTCACCGCTGTTCGAGAACATCAGCCAGACATCGTCCTCGCCCACGCAACCCAAGTCGCCGTGCAACGCTTCCGTCGGATGGATGAAGTGGGAACGAGTCCCCGTCGAGGAGAGCGTCGCCGCGATCTTGCGTGCGATCAGTCCCGCCTTGCCGACTCCCGTCACCATCGTGCTGCCGCGACAGACGGCAAGCAAATCGAGAGCGCGAGAAAACTCGATATCCATCCGCCGCGAGAGATCAATCAACGATTGGCCTTCGTGCGCCACGATGTCTCGCGCCGCCCGCAACTGCGCAAGCCGCGACGCCGACACGATCGCAGGACCGGCCGAAGTGTCGGACAAAGATTGACGAACAGCGCTCATGCGTGCTTCCTTGCAACGCGAACTGCGGCCCCGTGAAGCCGGGGGCTTGGAGCGGGGCGGGAGTTGTATCGGGGGTCAGAAAGAGGGTCAATCCGTTCCCAACCCGATGCGCCCTGCGACCTAGTGGTCTGTCCGTTCTTAATTTGGGGGTAGTTGAAGTCGTGAGACTTCAGAAAACGCAGAACTCTTACGAGTTCGGCTACCCCAAAATGAAGACCTGACGGGGCACTGGGATGAGAGTTTGACGAGCCGCATGCCGTAAGGCTGCGGGTTCTTGATCGTCGTCGCTTGGATTGCGCACGCTGATTGACTAGCCCGACGTGCAAGCGAGGGCTTCGCGTGGATTTCACTCGAGGCCCTCACTTGCGCGTTTTGAAGTTGCGCTCTTTGACAGGCTGGAACTCATTTTCGAGTCGCGTTCCCACCGACCTCGGGTCAGTGGTCTCTACACAACTCCTGGCGCATCGCCCTCTCAAGCATCATGTTCGTTTTGTGCCCCTCTTG
>JAYTQJ010000512.1:0-8071 GCA_043746775.1 Schlesneria sp. | reverse complement strand
CTGTTTCTGGAGGGGCGGCCGGACGAGGTCCAGGCTCAGGCTCGGCGATTGGAAGATGGTCAGAGCGTGCTCGACGCGGTTCGCGATCAGGCGAAGCGACTGCAAACGAACGTCGGAGTCGGCGACCGCGAAAAGCTCGACGAGTATTTTTCGAGCGTCCGCGAGTTGGAAGTTCGATTAACTCAGGCAGTGGCGTGGGCCAAGAAGCCCAAGTCACAAACGTCGGTTTTGCCTTTGCCTTTGCCGCGCTGCTCGGTTGCAAGTCTGTGCTGAGCGTTTCAGACGTGTTCCGCAGCGCCGGTGCAGCGCTGTTGGGGGCAGAAGCTCGATCAAAGTGCGAGTCGAGAACTTGCAGGGAGTGCTTCTCGGCGATCCGTTCGCTGTTGCCGAGCCAAGCCGTAACGACATGAACCGGGAACAGCTCGATCAGTTCCGTCTGACGTGAGCTTCGCAGGTTGTGCCACGCTCGGGGTCATCTGCGACGAGTCCCACTTGTTTGATGATCATGCCGAACATCTTTCCGAGATTGATCGACGGCCAGTCTCCAGTCGCTGTTCCCCGCTTCCGCAGTGACGGCAGCACGAACTCCGCCGCGACAGCCGCCAGTTCTTGGGCGCGAGCCGGTTCCATGAAACACCCTCCGCAAAGAAACTCCGATCCTCCTCAAACTGACCGAATACGACCCGGGTCCATCAACCCCCACTTGGCCCTGGCACGGCGCGAAGTCTTATTGCGGCTTAGCCCACGATTCGCGAGACTCCGACGTACTGTGGGCGTCCCAGTTGGGTCGCGGTTTTGTTGCGAGGACGCAAATTTCAATTCGGAAGGAAGCGAAGACATGCGACGGTTTAGTGTGGCAGCGATGTGCTTGATGTCGGTGGCGGGGCTGCTCGGTGGAGTGGTCGGCTGCGACAGCGGGAAGTCGGACTATAAGAAAGCAGATGAAATCAAGAAGGCCCCGGCGGCTCACGACGAGCATGACCACGATCATGGAGCGAAAGGCCCGCACGGCGGCAGCTTGGTCGAACTCGGTGCGGAGCAGTACCACGCGGAAATCGTCCTCGACCACGATGCTCACGCGCTGCGCGTCTTCCTGCTCGGACCTGACGCGAAGACAGCCGCCCCGGTTGCCGCAACGGAACTCGCGATCGCCCCTGAAGGGAAGAACGCCTGGACGTTGAAGGCCGTTCCACAAGAGGGCGATGGCGACGGCAAGTCTTCGCGATTCGAGCTGATTGACGATGCGATCGTTCATGACCTGCTCGATACGAAGTTCCTCCACGGAGACTTGCGAATCACGATCGGCGACACGCCGTTCTCGGGCCACATCGACATGCACATGGACGAGGTCCACCACGACCACAAAGATGAGGCCAAACCCGCCGCAGGCGACAAGCCTGTTGAAGCGGAGCCGAAAGCGGACGCTCCCAAGGAGGAGACTCCCAAGACCGATGCCGACGCGAAGTGATTTGGACTTCGAGCCATCCGCTCGCCCTCCACATCGGCAAGACTTGCCGCAAAGCAGCCCGGTCATCATTTGGCCGGGCTGTTTTCGTTGACCCGGATGATTCATGACGTGCGTCCGGCGTGAGCCGAATGGTGTTCTTCCCACTCCAGTCAGAAACAGCAAACCGCAATTGTCTTGGCGACGGGGCGACACTCCGCATCGGCGGCCGGTTCTGAAGAATCATTGGGCGTAGCAGCCCGTTGAAAAACGTAGGGTAAGCCTCTGGCTTGCTTCTTTTTTAACTGCTTTCACGGGTAAGCGAGACGCTTACCCTACGTTTTTCAACAGCCTGCTACGCCCAACACTCGCCTTGTTTCGAGGCAAATGTCTCCGCCCCGCGCAGCTTCGCGCGCCGCGTGCAACTTCGCCTGGACTGTCCAGTTTGGTCATGTGGCCCGAGATTGCTGCCGAGTCTGCGGCGCGGCGACTGAGCATGAAGTCGAGTCGGCCACCGATCCGATAGACCCGGAGCGGAGATTCTGCACGCGAAACATCACGGACGACGACCGCCATAGCGACGAGGGGCCAGGATGATTGGGACCGACGATCTCATCGAGAGTGCCATGGACGAACGAGTTGCCGAACTCGAACTAAGACTGGCCGTGATGCAGCAGCAATTCATACAGGCTCAGAAGATGAGTTCCGTGGGGGTGCTCGCGGCGTCGATCACGCATGAATTCAACAACATCCTGATGACGGTCATCAACTACGCGAAGATGGGCGTCCGCCATAAAGATGCCGCCACACGCGACAAGGCGTTTGAGAAGATCCTGCTCGCCGGACAACGCGCCGCCAAGATCACAACGGGAATGTTGTCGTATGCGCGCCAACAGGCGGATCGTCGTGAGCCGATGAACCTCACCATGCTGGTCGATGACGTGCTGGTGTTGGTCGAGAAAGACCTGCAACGATTTCGCATCAAACTCGTCACCGACTGTGCCAGTCCGACATTGGCCAACGTGAACTCGGGGCAGGTTCAGCAAGTTCTGCTGAACTTGATCGTCAACGCCCGCCAAGTCATGGAGTCGGGCGGAACGCTGACGGTGGGTGTCCGGTCCAATGCGGAGTCGGGTCACGCTGAGATCAGCGTGCGCGATACCGGTTGTGGAATTCCCGCCGAGAAACTTCGTCGGATCTTCGAGCCGTTCTTCTCGACGAAGACCGCCGACCAACAGGGACAGGGTGGCACGGGTCTCGGCCTGTCTCTGGCGCGCGATGTGATGGAAGCTCACGGCGGTCGCATCCGCGTCGATAGCGCGGTCGGAGCCGGAACGACTTTTACGCTCAAGTTCCCGCTCGTCGCCCAGATGCCGCCCATCGTGGCGAAGCCACTCCAGAAGGTTGGCTAGGCGTTGATTTGAAACCCCACCCCGCTTGTCGGGGTGGTTTACGGGTCTCTGCACTACTCCCTCATTTCGGTGACGCCGAGTAGTGCAAAGACCTGATTCCACCGGGGCAAGCCCGGTGGGGTGAGTTTCAAAGCAAAGCCTAGTGCTGCGCAACAGCGTTAGCCGAACGGCAGGGCGAATGGTCTCGAATCGAAGCCTGACGCGCAAGCGAAGCTTCCATCGCGAGTGTTTTTCGCTTGCGCGTCAGGCTTTGATGGGACGGAGAGTCGCCCGCCTTCACGCTGCGGCCACTCTCCGCATCTCGCGCACGGCAGCAATCGCCGATGTTGGCTTGTTGCTCGGTGAATCTGCCGAGGCAGGTCGTCTGATCGGGCAGGCTCGGGTTGTTGGTTCATTTGATGAAACCTATCGTCCCGCGCTGGTCACCTCCCGACTCACTCGGTTCATTCTCGCGTCAGGTTTACGATGCCAATCGTTCGGACCAAACTCATCGTTTGCATGTTGATCGCAGTGGTGCTGACGCCCGGTGCTATGCCGTTGTCTCACGGCACCTCGACCGCACGCGCGCAGGAGATTCGCGTTTACACTACGGTGAGAAATCTGGCGGCACTGAGTCCGAACGAATCCGCCGATCGCGCGCCGGTGGTGGCTCGCAGCCTGACGCTGTTTCATGCGGGCAAGGTCTACGACTATGTGGACTCGGCGAAGGAAGTAACCGTTTACGAGCCGTCTCACCAGCGCTTCCAGTTGCTCAGCGAAGGCCGAGCGTCGAAGACCGAGGTCACACAGTCCGAAGTTCGGCGCTATCTTTCCCTCGTCGAAGAAGAAGCGTGGAAGCGAGTCGATGATGCCGACCTGTCGTGGTTGAAGTTCCAGCTTCGACCCGAATTCGACGCTTCCTTCGATAAGGCCAAAGTGAAGTTGACGTTGCTCGGACGGAGCTGTCGGTACGACGTGGAGGGTGTCATTCCCTCCACCCAAGGTGTGACCGACACCTATCTCCGATTCGCCGACGCGATGGCCGAACTCAACTCGGTCTTGCACCCCCGCGCGATGCTGCCGTCGCCGCGACTGAAGCTGAACGAAGAGTTGCGTCAGCGCGAACTACTGCCGGTTGTCGTGGACTTACAGGCGGAACTCGACCGCCCGCTCCGACTGCAAGCGCGACACGAGTGGACGTGGAAGTTCTCGTCGAGCGACCGGGAACTGATCTCCAAATGGGAGCGTTCACTCGCCGATGTCAGCGTTCGCCAAGTCTCCTTCCGTCAGTTCCAACTCGACTCGTTGAACGGCGACGGAGGCAAGAAGTTGGTGATCGAGACGGCGAGGAAGTAAGGACGCTCGCTTATGGGCAGACGTGCCTATGATTGTCGTCTTTCGCTCCGCGAAAGCACGTTCTTTCGCGGAGCGAAAGACGACAATCGCCGCCCGGCGAAATCTAAAGTCAGTGCCATTGGGCTGACGCCGCCGGATCTTTCAAAGCGGGCTTACACCCAAGAGCCAGGGGGCTGACGCCGCCCCGCTCAGAGGTCTCATCACTGACCACGCGAGGTCTAACGGCGGCCGGCATTCCGAGTGGCTTCGATGTCGGGGCGAGACCGTTCGACTGTCACGGTGACTTCACCGCGATTGTCATCGAGTGAGTTCCAAGCGTCGTTGATTCGCAGGTACAGCGTTCCGGTGTGAGATGCCGTGAACGAGCAACCACGCCCGATGGCGAAGTCCTGGCGCATGGTCGGCGGCTCCGCAGGAAGCGGCTTGTCCGTGGCTGAGTTTGCGTTGGTGTGCAAGCAGCCGATCACGAGGCCGATGGGGCGGCGATCAAAGTAGCGGAACGTGATTCCCTGCGGCTCGCTTACCCACGGCTTGGGCTGATCGGCCAGTGTAAAGCGGCCCGACGCGGTGATCTCGAAAGTTTGGCCGGCTTCCAACAACACGCCGCTTGATTGCCAACCGTGATCGGCCGCGATGGGGACGCGCCGCCGGGGCTGTTCTGGCGTGAGTGGCGTTCCCGATTGAAAGTTGATCGCCGCGCGAGTTGCCGCGTAGCCGTACTGCAAATTGGCTGAGAAGAGTTCCCATTCCGTGTTCAGCTCGTACTCGAATTCGCGGAACAGGACCGCGACCTCGCCGTGAAAAGCGCGATCCTGCACGAGGCTCCCCAGCTTGCGAAACCGCTCGCGATAACGCGGATGTGCATCCAGAAACTGACACAGTCCCCACGACCAGGCGTACGGTTCCGGCTTCAGAAAGTCTCTTGGATTCCAATCGGTAATGTCGCGGATCGTCTTGCCTTGCTTGGCCGCGAACTCATCACGAATCGCCGTGATCCGTCCCCAGCCTGCAAAGTCTTCGGGAGCAGTAGGCATCACGCGGAAGTGAATCGAGCCGTCGGATTCGATGCGGTGCGTCGCGAAGTATTCGGCCATCCCTTCGATGTACCAGACTGGCGCCGCGACTCCCGGCATGAACGTCATGAAGCAGTGAGTCGCCTCGTGGATGAGCAGGTGCCGCCGGAAGTAGTCGTACTTCTGCTCGCGCATCCAGAACTCGTTGCGTCGATGGCGACCGTGTTCAAACATCGGCAGGTCTTCGGGGACCAGACCCGCTTCACGAAACAGCGCCTCGTCCCGAATCAGATAGCCGGTCATCTGAAACGCGGTGCCATCCCGTGCCGGAGGCAGCTCGCCGAAGTACTCGACCCACGCGGGATAGACCGCGTCGATCAGCGGCGGCAACGCGCGAGCCGCTTCCGCATCCATGTCGGTGTACAGCTTGAGCCGCTCCGACTCGTAGAGCCGAATCCCCGCCTCGGCCAGTCGCCGGTCATCGTGCTGCGGCCGCTGATCGTCGGGACGATGAACCGTTTGCGGCTTTGAATCGGAGAGTGATTCCACGGGCACCATCGCGGGATCGGTCCCTGCCGTCGTATCTCGACCAGTCGCTTCATCGGGGAGTTGATGGCCCCTGCGATTGAGCGGCGATCTCTCGCGCGGCTGAGCTGATTGCGACTTGGTCTGCTTCGATTGCAATGGAGTTGGTGGTGGAACAGTTCGGTCGCAACCTCCGATGGAGAACATCAAGGCCGTGGCGACGAGCGGGCTGGCACACAAGAGCCGGGGGACTGACGCCGCCCCGTTCGGAGACGTGTCACAGACAGCCGTTCGCAAGATTGCGGTCATGCGGCCTCCCAAAAACCTTGAAACGTCCGACATTCGCGCAAGCCTTCACCGCAGATGGCGGTCTTGGCGGTGGTACTCGGCGGCGAGCAGGTCTTCGAGGAACACCACGCGTTCTTCCACGGGGGGCGTGTCGGTTTCCATCTTCTTGCAGAGCGGGCCGACCATGCGATCGAGCAGTGAGCTTTGTTGATCGGGCGGGAGTGAGTTCCAGCGGTCGAGGATTCGCTCAACCGCATCGAAGTCCTCGCGAGTCAGCCGTGTCAGTTTGGCCTGGTCGAAGCGAAAGCGGGCTTCGGCCTTGTTCCGGCCTGACAGTTGTTGCCGGACCTCCGCCAAATCTTCGGCCTCATCACTGATCACGATCGTCGAAGCCACCATGTCTCCAAACCGTTGGCCGCGTTTCGAGAGGACTGGGACGATCCACAGGATCGGCAGGTGATCGGCCACTCGAAACACGTTTCTCATGAAGACGCCGCCGGCATCGAGCGCGAAGCCGTCCGCCTTGACCACGCGAATCTTGCACATCTTCTTGCCCGGCGTTTGACCGCGCCACAGCAGTTCGCTCAGTCCGAAATAGAAGAAACTGCCGAGTCCCCAAATCAACATGCCGATGCCGACGAGGTACATGCTGACCAATTCAGGATCGACGGGTTGACCCTGGTTTCGTAGTGATCTTTCGACCTGATCGAAGAGGTCACGGAACAGTCCTTCAAACGTGGCACTGATCACGAGGAGCGCGATGCACGCGATAAAAATGACGAGGTTCATTATGATTTGATCGACGAACCAAGCCAGAAACCGCGTTCCCAGCCCGGCGGGACGATATTCAATCCGAACATTTTCGGGCGTTTCAAATTGCAGTGTGGCGGGTAGCGGAACGGGCATGAATCACCTCGCAAGAGACGGAAGGGTGGGGCGAGTATGAGTGGATTTGTGGCACGCAACAAGCCCGCGTGGGAGGAGTTGGAGAGTCTCGTCAATCAGGCACGCCGCTCGATGCGCCGGATGACTCCCGAACAACTGAGTCGCCTTGATGTGCTCTATCGCCGGACAACGATTCACCTCGCACAGGTCTCGACACGCACCAGTGACCGGCGGCTGACCCAATACCTGAACGACCTGACAGCGGCTGCCCACGGGCTGATCTATCTGCCGCCGAAACAGTCGCTGTTTGCGGGGATCGGCCACTTTATATTCGAGGGCTTCGCGCGGTCGCTCGCCCGCCATTGGCGAGTCCACGCGATCTCGGCGGCGCTGCTGGTGGGAGGGGCACTGCTGGCGTACTTCGCCTCCCTCGCCGACCCACTGGCCGCCTACGCTCTCTGGCCGCGTCAAGATCCGCGTCAACCGGGATCGACCCACGAACAGTTGCTGGAAGTGCTGCGCGGCGGACGCGATCAGGCGGGCAGCACGAAATTTCTGTTCGCGTCGTTTTTGTTCTCGCACAATCTCAAGGTCGGTCTGCTGGCCATGGCGATGGGTGTGCTGGCCGCGATCCCGACGGCGCTGCTGATGCTTTACAACGGGATGATTCTGGGCGTTTTCGTCGCGATTCACCAACAGGCCGGGATCGACGCCGAGTTGTGGGCGTGGATCCTGCCGCATGGTGTGACGGAGATCGGGGCCATCGTGCTGTGCGGCGGCGTCGGACTGATGCTCGGCCGCGCGGTCGTCGCGCCGGGACTGCTGACGCGCACCGAGGCACTGCGGCTGGCGGGGCAGCAGGCGGGAATCACTTCGCTCGGCGTGGCGGGAATGCTGTTCGCCGCCGCGATCATCGAGAGCTATCTGCGACAGAGTCACCTCTCGACTTCGGCCCGTTTGATCTTCGCGGCGGGATCGGCCGTGTTCTGGGGGCTGTTCCTCGTTCACGGATTCCTGCGCGAACGGGCGGCCAACCGACGGTAGTTCGGATGTCACAGTAGGGCGATCGCCTTTTCAACGTAGGGTGGGACCAGCTCGCTTCGAGCGCCGGCCCACCATCGGGAATCGTCGAGAAATCATGGTGGGCCGGCGCGGCGAAGCGCCGCTGG
>JAYTQJ010000511.1:0-1575 GCA_043746775.1 Schlesneria sp. | reverse complement strand
AATCACACCAAGCTGCCGTTTGAGATCAAGACGAACGCTCTACCGCAGTTGATGGGCGGGCAGCGCACCGAGCAACTGCGAGCGACTCTGCCGGAAGGTTTTTCGTCGCGGTTGATGCCCAACTGGGACGAAGATGTGTTGTTGCCCCGTTATTGGGATCCCAGTGGTCATGCCGCGGGCATCCTCGCGCCGGGCGGTTGGATTTGCAACATCGACCCGGAGGGCAAGACGTGGGACGTGTTCTCGTCCGGCTATCGCAACCAGTTCGACTTCGCGTTCAACGCAGATGGCGAGATGTTCGCCTACGACGCCGACATGGAATATGACTTTGGTTCGCCGTGGCATCGTCCGACGCGAGTCGTCCACGCAACCAGCGGCAGCGAGTTCGGTTGGCGCAGCGGCACCGGCAAGTGGCCGAGCTACTACATCGACAGCCTGCCGGAGCTGATCAACATCGGCCCCGGCTCGCCCGTCGGCGTCGAGTTCGGTTACGGCACCAAGTTCCCCGCCAAGTACCAGAAGGCGTTGTTCATCTGCGATTGGACCTACGGCACGATGCACGCCATCCACATCGAGCCGTCCGGCTCCAGCTACAAAGCGACGAAGGAAGAGTTCGTCTCGCGCACGCCGCTGCCGCTGACCGACTGCACCGTCGGGAAGGACGGAGCCTTGTACTTCACCATCGGCGGCCGAGGCGCTCAGTCCGAGTTGTTCCGAGTCACCTACGTCGGCAAGGAAGACACCAAGCCGGTTGATGCGAAGGATTCACGCGGCGAGGAGTTGCGAAAGCTCCGCCAAGAAATTGAGTCCTCGCACGTCGGCGATCCATCGAGGAAGACTGCGAAGAAAGCGATCCCGTTCTTGCTGAATCATGTCGGCGGTTACGAAGGAATTGATGACCGCTACATCCATTACGCCGCACGAGTGGCGCTTGAGCGTTTTCCAATCGAAGACGAGAATGGCCTCCAAGCTTGGCCAAGCGAGGTTTTGTTTTCGTCTGATCCGCTCACCGTGGTCAACGGCTGTGTCGGTGTGGCGAGGCAGGCTGAACCCTGGGTGCTTCCAAAAATCGTTGCCGCACTCAATCAGCTCGACTTCGCGAAGCTCGACGACGAATTGAAACTCGGTGTGCTGCGAGCGTACCAGCTCGCGTTCATCCGGCTGGGCAATCCCGACAAGGAGACGTGCGCCGCGCTGGCGAAGAAGCTTGACGATCTGTTCCCGCAGAAGTCGGACTTCGTCAACCGCGAGCTGTCGATCCTGATGATTCACTTCCAGTCGCCGGGAGCCGTCAAAAAATTGGTGCCGCTGCTGGCTCAGGAGCGACGCTCCACCGTAGGTTGGGACTCCGTCCCGACCAGTCCGGCTGCGACTGGTTCTGAAGAGAAGACAGGGTCGGGACGGAGTCCCAACCTACTGCTCAGCCGCAACAAAGGCTACGGCGGAGTCTTCGCCGCGATGCTCGCCAACCAGCCTGACCAGCAGCAGTACCACTACGCCTTCGTCCTGCGGAACCTGAAGACCGGCTGGACGCTCGACGACCGCAAGGCGTACTTCGCGTGGTTCGAGAAAGCC
>JAYTQJ010000510.1:0-8085 GCA_043746775.1 Schlesneria sp. | reverse complement strand
GCACGTTGCAGACCGGAATGCCGCGCGCCTTCGCCGCTTCGAGATCGACGTTGTCCACTCCAATGCCATAACGCACGATGACCTTCGCCTGCTTCATGCTGGCGATGACTTCGGCATTCACCGGAGCGAACTGAGTAATGACCGCGTCGGCATCGGCCACCAACTGCGGCAACTCGGCCGCAGTCCGTTTCTCCTTCCATGCGACAACTTCATAACCCGCCGGACGGAGAATGCCCTCTTCGATGTCGAGACTGGGAAACGAATAGTCGGTGATCGCGATCTTCATCGTGCCGCGTACTCCTTGGTGGTGAATCATCAGAATTGTGAGACTGCGATATGCGTGCTCAGGATTGCCTGAATTAGATTGTCTGATAATCTAAGCATCGCCTGCGGCCTCAACAATGCTACCCGCCTCCGATTTTTTTCGTCCGCGAGAATCCCCATGATCGAAACCGTGCCACGCTCCAAACTCCGCGATGTCGTCGCCGATCGACTGAAGGCGTTCATTGTCGAGGGGAACCTCAAATCGGGAGACCGATTACCAACGGAGACCGAACTGGCGACGAAGTTCGGGGTCAGCCGGCTCAGCCTGCGCGAGGCGACCAAGTCGCTGGAGTTTCTCGGCATCGTCGAGGCCAAACCGGGAAAGGGGCTGACGGTCGGCAGCGTCAACATGGAGCGAGTGACCGAGTACCTCGGCTTCCATCCCGCGCTGCATGACGTGTCGCCCGAAGAGTTGATCGACACTCGCGTCCTCATCGAATCCGGCGTGCTGCCGCATGTCGCCAGACGAATGAAGAGGGACGGCTCGCTGTACGAACGACTCAATGCGATCAACGCCGGCCTGCGGCACGCTCGTAGCCTGGCGCGCTGGGTCGAACTCGACATCGACTTCCACCGCGAGCTGATCTGCGCCAGCGGACTGTCTCCGCTGATGGCCTTCACCGACGTGTTGGCCGTCTTCTTTCAACGTTTTCGCGAGAGCGTCAAGAAGGCCGAATGGTCTCAGGGGATCGACAGCCATCAGCACATCATCGACTCGCTCAAGGCGGGTCGCGTCCGTGAAGCCGATCAGGAGTTGAGAACTCACATCGAAAGCCATCGCGAGCGAATGACACCGCATTGAGCGCCCTACTACTGTCGTCCCCCACATCGAAGCCTGACGAACCACGAGGCCGAGCGACAACCATGAAACGAACGATCTGTCTGACCGCGATGTTGGTGATGAGCCTGCTTTCGACGAGCAGCCGCTCGGCTCGCGCGGATGAACGCGACGACTTCTTTGAGGCGAAGATTCGACCGGTCTTGGTTGGAACGTGTTTTCGCTGTCATGGCGACACGAAGACCGGTGGGGCGTTACGCATTGACTCGCGCGAGATGCTGCTGAAGGGTGGGGAGTCCGGTCCCGCGATTGTGCCGGGAAAGCCGGAGGAGAGTCGGCTCATCAAAGCCATTCAGCGGCAAGCGGATGTCTCCGCGATGCCTCCCGAAAAGGACAAGGCTCTGCGGGCCGATCAGGTTGCGGCGTTTGTCGCATGGGTCAAGGCGGGAGCCGTGTGGCCTGCCCAGACCGCAAAGTTTGAGGTCGCGAAGCACTGGGCATTCGAGCCGGTCCGCGATGTCGCACCGCCGGTCGTTCAAGATAAAGCCTGGGTGAAAAGCAGCATCGACGCCTTCATCCAAGCGAAACAGGAAGCGGCCGGAGTTCGTCCCGCGCCGGTCGCCGACAAGCTCACACTGATTCGCCGCGCGACGTTCGATCTCACGGGCCTGCCGCCGACACCGGAAGAGGTTCTGGCATTTGAGAAGGATGTCTCACCACAGGCGTTCGAGACGGTTGTCGATCGGCTGCTCAAATCGCCCGCGTATGGTGAACGTTGGGGACGGCACTGGCTCGATGTCGTGAGATACGCCGACACGGCCGGTGAGACGGCGGATTACCCGGTGCCGCTCGCGTGGCGATACCGCAACTACGTGATCGACGCTTTCAACAACGACAAGCCCTACGACGAATTCCTGCGTGAGCAGATCGCGGGCGACGTGCTGGCGGGGCAGGGGACGCATGAGCGTTATGCCGAACGGGCCACGGCGACCGGGTATCTCGCGATCTCGCGGCGGTTCGGCTTCGATTCGGAGAACTATCACCACCTGACGATTCAGGACACGATCGACAATCTGGGACAGACGGTGCTGGGCTTGAGTCTCGGTTGCGCGCGGTGTCACGATCACAAGTTCGATGCGGTCTCGATGAACGACTACTATGCGCTCTACGGCATCTTCGACAGCAGCCGCTACTCATTCCCCGGTTCCGAGCAGAAACAAAAAGTCCGCTCGATGCTGCCGCTGCTGCCGCCAGGCGAATCGCTGCCGAAGTGGCGCGAGTTCGAGGGGCGAGTCGCCTCGATTGCGGCCAGCCTGGAAAAACAGAAGCAGCCCGTTCCAGCGGCCATCCTCCGTTCGCTGAACGACCTCGACGGCGACTTCGAAATGCAGGCGGCTGCGGCGGGCGGCAGCAACGGTGTGCTCGTTCCGCCGTGGCTCTATGCAGGAAAGATCGCCGTGACGAACGCGGCTCAAAGCCCGTTCAAGAATTTCTATCCGCGAGGCAAAGTGGGCGCGAGCGTCCCCGCCGGAGCTGGGGAATACCGCATCGCTCAAGCGCTCTACCCGCACCGTTCGCGCGACACCTGCGACACGCTGCACGTGAACCTCGACTTCCGCATCGCGGCACCGGACGCCAACGCCAAGGGACTCCATCGATTCTGGATCGGAGCCATGCCCGCATCCCCCGCCATCGAAATTCTCATTTCGTCGGAGTCGGTTTCACTTCGAATCGGTGAGACAATCGAAAGCCTTTGCGCTTTGAAACCGATCCAATGGCACAACCTGCAACTGACCCTCGACCTGAAGAGTCGAACCGTCTCGGGCAAAGTCGGCATGCCGGGAAACACCACCGAATTTTCAGGCAAACCGTTCTCACCAAGCTGGTCCGGCGCGATCGACCTCGTCGTGGTGGACTCGCTCGGCCAGACGGAAACGAAACTTCCCGCCATTGAGTTCGACAACCTCGGAGTCCAAGACTCTCCAATCGCGCCCGTCTCAACCGAGTTGCCCACGCCCACTATCGCGACCAATGGTCTCGACCCTGTTGCGCTGACGAAAGAGTTGGAGGATCTCACCGGGTTCGATGGCGACTTCGAGTTGCAGGCCAAAGATGCACCGCCCGCCAGCCCGTGGGGGCCGGGGCCGAACAGTGTCGTGAAGATGTCGGACAAGTCGCAAAGCCCGTTTCTCAACGCCTTCGCGCCGGGAGAACTCGGCGTCCACATGCCGAACCGCGGCGAGTACGACGGCTTCGGCCGGACGGTCGCCAACGTGAAGCCGAACGAGGACGGACGCCTCTTCGCCAGCTTTGATTTCCGCTGCGCGAGCAAGGACGCGGGCGGCAACGGCTCGTGGCGCTACTACCTCGGACACGGCCCAGGCAACTCGGCGGCGGTCGAGTTGTTATTCAACGGCAACGAGTTCTTTCGTCGCAGCGCCGATGCACGCGAAGCGGTCTGCCCGCTGGTCGTCGGCGAGTGGTATCAGGTCCAACTGACACTCGACCTGAAAGCCAAGAGCTACAGCGGGCTGCTCGCAGCGAATAGCGAAACGAAAACAACAGAATTCTCCGGCCAGTTGGCTTCCGGTTGGGACGGCACCATCGACTACACGTTCATCGACAGCTACGGCCACATCGGCGGCGTGCGGCCCTCGCTTGATGCCGACAACTTTGTCATCGCCGAGAAGCCCTTGCCGCCAATCGACGCGGCACCAGTGACAGTGACAAAGGAGATGTCCGAGTCGCGGCGTGCCAAAGTGAAAGAACTTCGCCAGCAACTCGTGTCACTTCAGGCGAACGCGGAGTTGTCGAAGCAAGAACTCAACAAACTGCTGGCCGAGGGACCGTTCGCGATGACCTACGGCATGGCGGAAGGGACGCCTCACAACGTGCGGATGCAGATGCGCGGCGAGCCGGACCAGCCCGGTGTGGAAGTCCCGCGCGGCCTCATCAAAGTCTTGGGAGGCGGCCCGCTCGCACCGGAGACATCGGGGAGCGGTCGGCTGGAACTCGCGCAGTGGCTGACTCGCCCCGACAACCCGCTGACCGCGCGCGTGATGGTCAATCGGATCTGGCAGTATCACTTCGGACGGGGTCTCGTGAAAACTCCCAACGACTTCGGCGTCCGCGGGTTGCCGCCGACACATCCCGAGTTGCTCGACCACCTCGCGACACAGTTCATCAAGGGCGGCTGGTCGGTAAAGACCATGCACCGGCTGATGATGCTCAGTGCGACGTATCAGCAGTCGTCGGTCATCGAGTCGGGTGACATTGCCAGACGCAGTGCGGATGGGACGAATGCGACCGACGGGACGGACCTTTACGTTTCGTTTCCGCGTCGGCGGCTGAGTGCCGAGGAGATCCGCGACGCCATCCTCTCGGTCAGCGGCGAACTGGACCTGACTCCCGCACAAGAACATCCGTTTCCGACGCCGATCAATTGGGGCTACTCGCAGCACGGCCCGTTCATCGCCGTCTATGACCACAACAAGCGGAGCGTCTATCTCATGACGCAGCGGCTCAAGCGGCATCCGTTCCTGGCGCTGTTCGACGGGGCGGACCCGAATGCCACGACCGCCGAACGCCTGGGAACGACCGTGCCAACGCAGGCCCTGTTCTTTCTCAACGATCCGTTCGTCCACACGAAAGCCGAGAAGTGGGCGACCCGCCTGCAAGCCGGAAACTCCGACGACTCGAAACGGATCGAACAAGCATGGCTCCGCGCGATCGGACGACCTCCCACCGAGATCGAGCGGGGCGAGGCGACCGAGTTCCTCGCGGCCTATCGCACCGAGCTGACCTCCGCGAAAATGGACAACATCGAAACCCGCTCACTCGCCGCTTACCTCCGCACACTGATCGGAAGCAACGAGTTCCTGCATGTGGATTGACGGCGAAAAGAGATAAACGACAGCCTTCGGAACACTGATCGCCACTCATCTTCACTGATCCTGCAAGCCTTGATTTGATCAGTGGTTATTAGCGTCGATTAGCGTTCCCAGTTCTTCAGGACATTTTCATGAACGACCGAATGACGTTTGATCCGTCTCGCCGCGGCCTGCTGCGTTCGATGATCGGCGGCTCATTGCTACTGCCGGGGATCGTGTCACAGTTGCTGGCCGAGGACGCCGCGCCGTCGAATCCGGCCGATCCCCTCTCTCCAAAGCCAACGCATTTCCCGCCGAAGGCGAAGCGGGTCATCTTCCTCTACATGAGCGGCGGTGTGTCGCATGTGGACTCGTGGGACCCGAAGCCAAAGCTCTTCGCCGACGCGGGGAAGACGGTGCCGGTCAACGAGTTTCAGGGTCGGAAGGGGGACTACAACATGTTCCTCAAGAAGCCGCAGTGGGAGTTCGCGCCGCACGGCAAGTCGGGGACGGAAGTCAGTTCGCTCTTCCCGCACATGGCCGAGTGCGTCGATGACCTGTGCGTGATCCGCTCGATGAAGTCGGACCACACGAACCATTATGAAGCGACGCTCGGCATTCACACCGGCTCGTTCACGTTCGCACGGCCGAGCATCGGCTCGTGGGTCAGTTACGGTCTCGGCACGATGAATCGCAATCTGCCGTCGTTTGTCGTGATCGCACCGCAGTCGCCCTACGCGGGAGGCCAGGTCTGGGGGAGCGACTTCCTGCCGGGTGCTCATCAAGGAACGCTCGTCGTCCCCGGCCCCGAGCCGGTCGCCAACATCCAGCGTCGCGCCCCGAGCAGCCGTTTGCAGGAGCTGGAACTCCGCGAGATGGCGCGCATGAACCAACGGCATCTCGCAGCGAGGCCCAGTGACCCGCTCCTCACCGCGCGGATGAAATCATTTGAGACCGCGTTCGGGATGCAGGCCGAGATGCCCGAGGTCTTCGATCTCTCGAAGGAGACCGACGACACGCTGAAGCTCTACGGTTTGGAACGAGGCAGCACGCAGGGCTTCGCGTGGCAGTGCCTCGTCGCCCGCAGACTGGCCGAACGGGGAGTCCGCTTCGTCGAGCTGATCGATGTCGGCTCGTCGGGCAATTGGGACGCGCACGGCGACATGCTGACGCACGCGCCGCTCGCGAAGAACATCGACCAGCCGATCGCCGGTCTGCTGCGAGACCTCAAACAACGCGGCATGTTGGAAGACACACTCGTCGTCTGGACGACCGAGTTCGGTCGCACTCCATTCAACGCCGCCGCCGGTGCCGCCGGGCGCGAGCATCATCACTGGGTTTTTTCGTCATGGCTGGCCGGTGCCGGGGTGAAGCCCGGCATCACCTACGGCGAATCGGACGAGTACGGCATCAACGTCGGCAAAGACCCCGTCCACGTCCACGACTTCCACGCCACGATCCTGCACCTGATGGGCCTCGATCACGAACGCCTCACCTACCGCCACACCGGCCGCGACTACCGCCTGACCGATGTGCATGGCCGCGTCGTCCACGAGGTGCTGGCGTGATGGACCGCCGACATGGAGGTGCCTCTCGTCGCCAATCTGTTCGACAGCGCGAGCAGAACAAAGGGTGACGGACACCTTGAGATGTGGACACCAGAAACAACGAGTTCAGCCGATGTTTTGGGAGGAGTCCAATGAGCGTGATGCCGTCCGTCGTTTTCATCCTGAAGGGATGCTGGCCAGTTCAGAATGTCTCCCCGTTCCACGAGGCTGGCATCCCTTCAGGATGCAACAGTCCTTTGTCCAACCTCTTCCGGGGGTGTCGCTTCGCTCAACCCCCCGGCTAATCGCTGACATCCCTTCAGGATGAAGACTTGCAATATCATCACTTCCTCGCCAATGAGGACTCCCCCAAAACATCGGATGAACCAAACAACGAGTCCTGATCCTCTGATTTCCCCGCAAAGTGTGAGTCAAAACTTGCAGGTAGTCTTCTCGGTGATTCGTTCGCTGTTGCCGAGCTAACGTGACTCGGGAGCGTCTCCGTCAGCCGGGAGTTTTTGATTTCTTTGCCCGCAGCTTCTCTGCATCGTGCGCAAGTGAACGATGGTTTCGACGATTGCGAGGACTCCAATGTGGCTGCACAATGAACGCTAGAGAAAATGCGGCATGGTTCAAGACGGGGTTGCAGTTCTGAAGAAGCCGTGCTCCTTAACGCCTTCACTCGCAAAGCCGGATGTTCGGTGACAAGCGAAGGAACCTGATCCCCAAGCCCGCCGCGATTTAAATCATGGCGAACACATGCTTCGACAGACGGACGATTCGAGTGTGTTTTGAATCGGGTTCCGGTGGCTGAGATGAAAACCTTTAAATTTGGAGCTGAACCGATGATGTCGAGGTGTCTTGCGTTTCACCGACTCCAACTTGCGGCTTGCGTTGTCGGCTTGCTCGTGGCGAACTCCGGTTGCGATCAGAAGATATCGGGGGGGGCACCACCCAGAGCGATACCGACCGTGACGGTGGCCGAGCCGGTGGAAAGGGAGCTGGCGGACTTCGCCGAATTCACCGGGCGAACCGAGGCGGTGGAATCGGTCGAGGTCCGGGCGCGAGTCAGTGGCTACCTCAATGCCATTCATTTCAAGGCAGGCAGCGAAGTGAAGGCGGGAGATTTGTTGTTTGAGATCGACTCGCGAACCTATGCAGCCGAAGTGGAACGCAATGAGGGACTGCTGGCCAACGCCAAAGCGAAGATCAAACGAACAGAGGCCGATCTCGAACGTCAAAAGACGTTGCGAGAAAAGGGGGTCAACGCTCAGTCTGAGTTGGACTTGGCAATCGCTGAACAGGGGGTGGCGGCTGCGGCCATCCAGACGAATGAAGCGAGTTTGGCACGCGCCAAACTCGATATGGACTTCACCAAAGTGACGGCTCCCGTTGCGGGGCGGACCAGCCGCGAACGAATCACAGTCGGCAATCTCGTGTCCTCCGATACCACGATGCTCACGACCATTGTGTCTCTCGATCCCATTTACGCGTACTTCGACATCGACGAGCGAACGATGCTCGAAATCCAGCGACTCATTCGCGAAAAGAAAATGAAGTCGGCTCG
>JAYTQJ010000509.1:0-19788 GCA_043746775.1 Schlesneria sp. | reverse complement strand
TGGCTGACATGTCACTCGCAGGCTTCATTTCAAACACATCACGCAACCAACCTGTTCGCCCTATGTCACCAACCGGGACCAATGTCCACACGACCTAGTGCCCTGTCCGTTCTTAATTGGGGGGTAGCTGAAGTCGTGAGACTTCAGAAAACGCAGAACTCTTACGAGTTCGGCTACCCCCAAATTAAGACCGGACGGGGCACTAGCCCTCCCAGTGGACGTTTTTTCAACAGGCTGTCTGCGCGGCTGACAAAGTGGGAGCACCGACGAAGAACGCGACGGTTCCCTTCTGGATGTTTTCTCGGTTACGCTTCGAGGTGGAGTTGCTGAAGGTTCCGCTTGGAAGAGTTTCCCATGACTGATGACCGCCGGGCCGGGCCGAACACGCGGCTGTTTGCCGCCGCACTTTGTCCCAGTTGTCAGTTCTCGTTTATTCCGACGGAGCGAGTTGAGGTCTGCCCCGGCTGTGGCCGCAGTCTCGATCTGGCCGCGCGGGCCGGTTGCGAGACAGCGCTGCATCACCCGGCGGCGGACGACTCCGGAGCCAAGGCGTCGCTGGCGCATGAGGTCGATGTGCTGATCGGCCAGCGGATTGACTGCTACTCGTGCGACGCGCTGCTGGGCGCGGGAGCGATGGGCCGCGTCTATCTGGCTCGGCATCTCGACCTGCATCGCAAGTGCGCGCTCAAGATTCTGCCGCCGCGTCTGGTGGAGAGCGACCCGGCGTACGTCGAGCGTTTCGCCAACGAGGGCCGCGCGGCAGCGGCACTTAATCACCCGAACATCGTCACCGTCCATGCCATCGGTGAGGCGCTCGGGTTCTATTTTTTAGAGATGGAGTTCGTGGCGGGGCGATCGCTGCGCAAGCTGGTCGAAGACGACGGGCCTCAAACACCGGTGCGTGCCACGTCGTTGACGCTGCGGATTGCGGAGGGCCTCGCCGCCGCTCACGCCGCTCACATCCTGCACCGCGATCTCAAGCCCGACAACGTCATGCTGACTCACCAGGGAGTACCGAAGATCACCGACTTTGGGCTGGCCAAACGAGTGGTCTTGGACGGGACGGCCACCGCTCCGCGCGAGGTCGTCGGGACACCGCACTTCATGGCTCCCGAACTGTTTCAGCAGAGCGAAGCCACCCCCGCGAGCGACGTGTACGCGCTCGGTGTCTGCTACTACTTTCTGCTGACCGGGCGACTCCCGTTTGATGCAGTAGCGGTCTCCGAATTGATGGGGCAGGTCATTCACGATCCCGTCCCGAGTGTGAAGCCCGAGTGCATCGGCCTCCCGCTGGAGATGGCCGAATGTCTAAGTCAGATGCTGTCGAAGGCTCCCGGCAATCGACCTCGCTCGGGAGTCGAGGCCGTACAGCTCCTACAAGCCGTGCTGGGGGAGATGGAAGACCTCGAGACCCTGCTCCAGCAGGCGTTCGCGCATCAACCGGGAGTGAAGTGGTCGCGCGAAGGTGAGCGTTATCGGGTTCAGTTGGAGTTTGCGGGCGGTCGCCGCCAGACGGCCTTCATCGAACCCAGCCTGCACGCTGCCGCAGACCGGTCGCTTCGCATCTCCAGCATCTGCTGCCCAGCGCTGTCGGTTTACTTTGAACCGGCCTTGAGGCTGAACTCCGAAATCATGCACGGAGCGCTGGCAATCGCCGAAATGGATGGAGAGTCCGTGTTCGTCATGGTCGACAACTATCCTCGAACCACTGTCGATGCCGAAGAAATCCGCCGCAGCGTGTTGGAAGTGGCTCACCGAGCCGATGCGATCGAAAAGTTGCTGACGGGACAGGACTTTCACTGAATTCCAGTTCAAGAACCCCCTCATCCCCGGCCCCTCTCCCAGCAAAGCCGGGGCGAGGGGAGTAGGCCCGAACAGAAAACCTAGGACGATCCTCTTCCATCTGCCGACTCAAAACTTGATCGCCCCTCGGAATCGTCAATATCGTCAGCCTCTGCCGGATCGAATCCGTCCGAAATGCCCCGTCCTCTCCAAAGCGAACCGACCATGACACACACCGCCCGATGCTTTGCCTCCGCCCTGTTTGGCCTCGCGTCTTGGTCGGCACTTCCGTCCGAAGTGGCTTTCGCCCAGATGCCGAAGCGGGGCGAGATCTTCATCAACTCGACCATTTCCAGTTCGGGGGAAGAACGGACTTCGCAAAGCAACCTGTGGGTACTCGATGTCTACTACAAGCCGATGCGCATGATCTCTGTTGAGCTGACCAATCCGAAAACGGGTGAGAAGAAACTGGAGCATGTCTGGTACATCGCCTACCGCGTTGTCCATCGCAAATCAGGTGAGCGTGTCGATGAGAAGGCCCCAAAAAACGAAGTCGATCCTCCCGTCAGCCCGCCGCTGTTCATTCCCGAAGGAACACTGGTCGTGACCGACAACGACCGGCAGGATGTCTTCCCGGACCAGGTCATCCCCGAAGCACTCGCGGCGATCAACCAGCGTGAGAAGGCGAACTACAAGACGGCGGTCAGTGTGGTGGGACCGCTTCCCGAGGCCACAGAAGCGGGCAGCGGCGATGACAGCGCGATGGCGGGAGTCATGATGTGGCGCGGGATCGATCCCGAAGCGGATCGGTACACAGTCTTCCTTTCCGGCTTTTCCAACGGCATCCGCAAGCTGAACGGCCCTGACGACATGCCCATCGTTCAGACCAAGACGATCATGCAGAAGTACTGGCGGCGCGGAGACCGGTTCGACCAGACGGAACCCGAGATCATCGCGGACCCCAAGGATCCCGAAGCTCACTGGATCTACCGCTGATGCTTACGGTGGGCGGCAAAAGTGAGTAGGCCGGTCACTCCGTGACCGGAATCTGCGAGTTACGGAGTGACTCGCCTACTTTGTGGGTCAGAGATTTGTTGCCGGTCGTCTTACGGCGATTCTCCGCCGTCTGCCTTGCGACTCGGACTACTGATGACCGACTGCACCAGAGCCAAAATATCTCGCCCGTAGCAGTTGCGTTCGGAAGAGTGTTTCGATAACACTTCGCACCCCGCTGCTAGGCTTTTTCTGGCGGCTTCGTGTTTTTGCCCTGTTTGAAATGGGATTCGAGAGATGGCTCATAAGAAGGGTGCGGGTTCCAGCCGCAACGGTCGCGATTCAAACGCTCAACGTCTGGGCGTTAAGAAGTTCGGTGGCGAATACGTCATTCCGGGCAACATCATCATTCGTCAACGCGGAACGAAGTGGCATCCCGGCAAGAACGTCGGCATGGGACGCGATTACACGCTGTTCACGCTGGTCGAAGGGCACGTCTTCTTCGATCGCAATGGTCGCCGGGTCAACATCAAGCCGATAGAAGACGCAGTCGTGGACGCTTCGGTAGAAGTCGTCGTCGCGTCAAACAATTGAGTGAGCCGTGAGTCGGTTTGAATATCCAGCCTCAATGTCCGAACGAGAACGTTTTGGGCATTGAGGCTTTTTCGTTGGCCAATCAGACCTTCGCCTCTCAAGTTGCGGCCAGCCAAGGACGTATTTACCGGACGCGGTTGAAGCTGACACTAACCCGAAGCGTAAGCGAGGAGGCAGCACCAGTCCTCGCTTACGCTTCGGGTTAGTGTGAAATGTGCCATCCTCACTTGTCTGCGGTAGAGCAAGCGGCTCGCCTGCTTGGGCTTCCATTTGATCTGCACAGGCAAGCCACCGGTAATCAGCCCCTGCGATTCGCTGGTCAGGCGAGCGTCCGGCGCGACGCCGGATGGTGTTCTTACCATTCCAGTCACAGGCAGCGGCACCATTTCGGATGGGCGAAAGCATGTCACGCCGCGTTGATGACAACTTGAGTTGCGCAACTCCGGCCTCGAAGAACCATTGGGCTGACGCTCAATGCTCGCCGTGAGTCATCGACCTGATTGATCTTCTGCACCCGCACGGATCAAAGGCACGATCTCTTCGGCGACGAAGACTCGATGCGCACAGCCGAAGTGCTCGCCAAGATGGAACTGGCTGAGCATCTTCCACTGCCAAGGCCGCTGAATCAGGCTGCCGCTGTTGATGAGTTCGTCGGTGCTGAGACCGCGAAAACCGCAGGCTCCCGCAGCGCGAACGTGTTGGCCGTCCATCGTTCCCAACAGCGTGGTGCCGAAGACGAGAAAGAACCAGTCGAGTTGCGAGTGATAGTTCCAGATGCCGCGCGTGACGCGGGCTGCTGCCGGACGAATATCGAACGAGGGGGAGACTGCTGCGGCCAAGAGGACGATCCCGGTCACCTGCCGTTCATCGGGTAAGGCCGCTGCCGTGAGCAATGCCATCCCGCCACCACCCGAATGCCCCACAAGCCAGACCGGACGGCCGGGGTATTGGTTTTGGTAGTCGCTGATTCGGGTGGCCAGTTCTTTGGCGACGCGGTTGTTGCGCGTCCAGCCTCGCAAATGGTAGAGGTACAGAAACTTTTTGCCCGTCGTCCAATCGACGATATCGACCGCGTGTTCAACGCCGCCATCGATCAGTCCACACAAGATGCCGATGTTGAGAAAGCTGTGGCCTTCAATTCCGGTCAGAACGAGAACCAAACCTTTGTCGAGTCGCTCAGGTTCGAGTCGGCGGATCAGTCGCCCGAAGCAGAACCAGCCGAGTGGCGTGACCAAAAACGTGAGCCAGCAGGCGAACCCGCGCCACAATCGAGTCCCGCGCGAGACAGCGAGTTCGGGAAATGGCTTGCTGCGGACAGCAGTCGGTTCGCTCATGTGAGTCCGGAACGCGGATGGGGAAGTGCGGCTGACTCAAAGTCGAACTGGACACCAACCCGAAGCGTGAGCGAGGAGTGAAAACTGCGTTAGCCACTCACATCCTCGCTCACGCTTCGGGTTGGTGTCGGCCACGATGAATCAGCGCTGCGATTCGAGCGGAGTCACGGGCTGAACGATCGTCTCGTGCGGATGCTCGTGATCTTCCGTGGCGTTGGGATCGACTGGACCTTGCAGCATCAAGGGGACTCGCAATTCGGCAACGTTCTTGTCCGTCGTCCGGATGCGGAGCAGGACTTGGTTGCGTCCGCGCGGGAGATCGCCTTGCACCGTGACCTTGATCGTTTGCTGCCAGACTCCTTCGGGCGTCAACTGGCGTTCGCCGATGTCGGTCGAAACGAGGTCCGACGTAGCTTGAACGGCCGTGATCTCGAACGGTGTCTTGCGACCATCGGCCACAGTGAACGTCGCTTCGGTCGGATCGCTCCCTTCAGGATGAAAGACCATCAATGCGGGAGGCGTCACCGTCATCTGACGTTCAGGGATTTCGAGCTTGAAGGTCAAGCGAACCTGTCGCGGCTCGGGATCGTTGTACGTGACATCGGCGAACAGTTCTTTGCGCCCGGAGGACTCGTTGGCGGGCTGGACGCGCAGCACGAGGCGACCCTCTTCACCTGGCTCGAAGTGTTTCTTGTCGAGTCGCGGAACGAGGCAACTGCAGCTTGGAGCGACCTCCAGATTCTCAATCGGAAAGCGTCCACGATTGATGAAGACGAACGTGCCACGCGCCTCACCCGTCGGCTGGATCGGCCCCAGATCGACGGCGTACTGACGAAACGTGAGTGCGGGCCGGTCAGGAACAGAAATCGACATTGGTGCCGGAGCGGCTCCGGAATGCACGACGATTGACCATGCCACAGGAAGCGACGTGAAGGTCCACGCAGCCAGCTTGACGGATGTTTTGCGGATCCACGACACGGCACACTCCCTTGTTGTCAGCGTTCGGCCGCCCACTTCAGTTCGTCCATCTCGGCCTGCAGCTTTTCGAGCTGCTCTTTCTTTTCGTCGTGTCGTCGTTCGGCGAGTCGAGTCAAATTCTTGACGATCGTGGTCAAACGTTCGGCCTCGGAACGATGTCCGGCTTTCTCCAAGTCACCGGCCAAAGTACGCAGATCCTGAATGGTGTGACCGAGTGAAGGGGCCGACGCGGCGGTCGCGGTTGGTGTGGCACTCAAGACCTCGCGGAGTACCGACGGTGAAACCCGTACAGACCGCGGCTTTTGTTCTTGAGCGACCAGATAGCCAACTCCTGCAAGTATCAACACGGCCACTGCGATCCCTCGTCCTGCCATGATCTGTTCCTTGATTGCACTCACGCCGAGGCATCAGCCCCCGAGTTTCGACTCATCCGATATTCACCACCGGTAGCGAACGTTTGGTTTCCAGCAAAGCGGCGGGCTTGTAGCAGCGGTTGCTTCGCTCCGTCAACGCGAGTTGTCCAGCGGGACATGCACCGTTTCGCCCACTCTCAAGAGCAATTCACGATGCCCCAAAATCCGAGCGGACTCTTTTCTGGCCCATCGCAATTCGATGGTAGCCACTGCGGTGGGCCCCATTATCCAGTCCAGAGAACGGCCGTTGTTTAGTGAGACGGCTAGCAGCCGGGATCAGGCTCTCGTGGATGGGCGCAGTGCAGGTCGTCTGCCTTACAAGGAGTTGGGACGAAGTTTCTCACGCAAAAAGCACCTCAGTCGCCGCGAGACGAGTGACACAACAGGCAGGCAGTACAACGCGTTACGGCGGTGACAGAAGTTTGACAGAGACGTGACGGACCAATGACACTCGTCTTCCGATGTTGGTGTAGAAATCTCACCGCGCGGAGTTGGACTGGTTCGTCTCTGCACTGCGTCTCGTGGCGGATGGATCTGTCGCGATCAGTTTTTGAGGACTTTCAACTCGATCGGAGCACACATGTCGATCAGCCCTCCCGCCCGCCACAAGCACAAGTCTCACCATGTCACGCACGTCGATGCTCCTCGTGAGGAGCTTGCTTCGGAAGAGGCACTCGATGTTGTCGGATCAATGGTTCCTGTCTCTGCAACAGCGCTTGCCCCCGAGTTAGCCTCTGCATCGGAAGACGAGCCGATTTGGGGACCTTGGCTTCCAGACAAGCTGGTGTGGGCCAACACCGACTGGGTCGTCGTGGCATGGATGATCGGAATGCACGCCGGTGCTTTGGCTGCCCCGTTCTATTTCAACTGGCAGTCGGTGGCCATGTGCTTCGTGATGCACTGGTTCACGGCAAGTATTGGCATTTGCCTTGGTTATCACCGGTTCCTCTCGCACAAGTCGTTCAAGGTGGTCTATCCGGTCAAGTTCATGGCGATGTTGGCGGGAGCACTCTCGGGTGAAGGCTCGCCGCTCGTGTGGTCGGCTACGCATCGGTTGCATCACCATCGGTCTGACCAACCGGGCGATCCGCACTCGCCGCTGATTACGGCCATCTGGTCGCACTTCTCGTGGATGCTCATTCGACGCACGCCCGCTCAACAGCAGGCGCTCTTTCAGAAGTACACGCCCGACCTGATCCAAGACCCGATGCTGCAATTCTTCGAGAAGACCTACTTCTTGTGGCTGGTCGCGTCAGGCATCGCCCTCTATGTCTTCGGTGGGATGCCGATGTTGCTGTGGGGACTCTGCATGAGAATGGTTCTCGTCTATCACGGGACTTGGTTCGTGAACTCGGCCACGCACATTTGGGGCTATCGCAACTACGACGTGCGCGACGAAAGCCGCAACTTGTGGTGGGTCGCGATCTGGGCATATGGCGAAGGCTGGCACAACAACCATCACGCTCATCCTCACGTCGCCCCAGCGGGCCATCAGTGGTGGGAACTCGACCCAACGTGGTGGGCGATCAAAACGCTGCGATTTTTCCACCTTGCTTATGATGTTGATGATCGCATCCCGATGAAGACCACTGGCCGCGAACCCGCCGCCGCAGCGTGATCGCGACGACAAACGTCTTGACGATGAAAAACCAACAGGCCGCGTTCGGAAGCTTCCGAACGCGGCCTGTTTCGTGCAATCAGCCTGAGCGAGGACAACAGAAGGAATCAGAGTACTGATCGACGCTGATTCAATTCGGAGACGTGGTTTTTAGTGGCGGTGCATTTACTACTTCCGAGAATTGGCCGTCGGGTGCGTGGCACCGTTTTCAGAACGACACCCTGATTTGCAGGATCGGCAGACTTCCCCATCTCGTTCCGACTCTTCGCTCGGTCATCTTTCTGCCGCTCTCTTTCTGTCTACTTCTTCTGCCTGCAAGACTGAAGAGGGGAGACAGAAAGAGAGCGGCAGAAAGATGAGTACAGTGAACCCCGAGCGAACTCTCGGACGCAGTAAACGCACCGCCCATTAGCTCGACTTTTGCCACATTTGGAGTGCGGGGATTCATCACCGCTTTCTTTTCTCTGCCTTCGTTCCGATTTTTGGAAGATCACCGGTTCACGGTGCCATTCAAAAAGTCCGAACCAATCCAGAAAGGAAAGCGGCAATCAATTGCCGCACTCCAAATGACTTGGCAAAAGTCGAGTTAAGACGACCGCCAAGAGTTGTCAGCACCACATTAGAGGTCAGGCACACAAACGGTTGCTGCTCGCCTAATCAGCGAGGATCAGCGTCGATCTGTGTTCCTATTGCTTCTGATCTCCACGCGTGAGGCGTGTTCATCAGGAGAGCGACTGCAGCGGTGACGGCGATGGCGGCAGTGATGAGCCACGCGGCGGGAAGATGCTGGTTCGATTCGACTCCAATTCCGAGAGCTTTCAGTTCGACTGTGAAACTCGAGAGTGACAGCAGAAAACCGTTGTGCATGACGTGCAGCAGCATCCCCGGCCAGAGGCTACCCGTCCGAACGCAGATCGCCGCGAGAACAATTCCCAAGAAGCAGGTCGGGACGAAGCGTTCCGCAAACAGCGACTGCTGAACGATGACGTGAAACAGACCGAAGATGGCTCCCGAGAAGGCTACTGCCAGCGGTCGCGACATTGCGGATCGAAAGGCCGACAGCAGGAAGCCACGAAAAAAAAGCTCTTCACACACGGCCGGAACGGCAGCGAGCGAGAGGAGCTTCAACCAGAGCGGCACGGCGTCGAGTTGGGATTTGAACGGAGCGAACAGTTTTTCGAGCGCTTCAAGTCGCTCGGTCGAGAGGAGCAAGACCTGCATTTCATAGGCGAACGGCCAGAGCGACAGACCGAGGATCGCGCACGCGACAAATGCGCCGAGTGAGGCACCTCGCAACGACAGCCCCGTCGTCCACGAGATGCGCGAGACACTCGTCAGGACCAACGGCAACCCGGCAAACAACAACGCGGTGATGATCGAGTTCCCCGTCAGTCGTCCCGCAATGGAAAGTCCCTCCCACCGCGCTGGAATGCTGCTGAGAATCAGAAACGCGGGAAAGAGAACTGCTAATCCGAACATCGCCTGCGCGAGTGTCGGCATTGCGCGCGGCTCATCGGGACGGCGCAGCAGGTCGGACCAACTTCCGTCGCTGCCGTACAGCACGGCGTCCGTTCCGAAGATGCGAGCCGCCGCTGCGAGAGCGACAGCCGAATAGAGGACTGTCGAAAGGAGCGTGGCCAGCGCCCAGATCGGGACCACACGATCATCGAACACGTCGCGGGCAAGCAGCACGATATTGACGAGCGGCGTCACGGCATACGTCCCGTTGAACTCGATCCCCGGCAGCAGGCACATAATTCCCGGTGCCAGCGACACGAGCATGACCGGGATGAGATACGCCTGCGCCTCCTTGAAACTGCGGGCGAAACTCGTCAGGACGAGGATCACTGCCGAGAAGAACGCGGCGAACACGCAGAGCAGCCCGAGCGTGCAAACGATCACGCGAACGGAGAGTCCTCCTGTCCCGAATAACATTCCTTCGAGACCGCTCGCGTAGGCCGTGACCACCATCGAGAAGAGGTTCGCCAGCGCGGTGAGCATCGCGACAGACAGCACGGCGAGATACTTCGCAAACAGCAGTTCATGTCGCGGCACGGGGGCCGAGACCAATGCTTCGAGTGTTCCGCGTTCTCGCTCGCCAGCCGTCAGGTCGATCGCCGGATAGACCGCTCCCGTGACGGTCATCAGGATCAGGATCAACGGGACGAGAGTCGCGAGCGAAAACGGGGCATCGGTCGCACCGGGTTGCCTCGGCAGCACGACCGACTTCACCGCAACCGGCAATGCTTCGGGAGGCGTTTGTGCGGCGAGGCGTTCCGTGGCGAACGCTTCGTTCACTGCACGAAAGCGGTCTTCGACAAAACGCCGGACCGCGCGACTGTTGTTCGAGTCTGGGCGATAGACGACCTCACACCGCAGCGGCTCGTCGTCCCCGAGCCGGATGAACCGCAGGCCGATGTCCGAGTCACCGTTCTGCACCATGCTCGTGATGTCCACCTCCTGGTCCGGTACTTTCGAGGCAAACATGTTGAGAATCGGATCCTCGGGCGTACCGGCAGGCATTTGTTCGGGATCGAGTACTCGACCCTCGCGTTGTGCCACCAAGACGTGTCCGCGTCCGAACAGTCGTCGGAACAGGTTGATGTCCTTCGGACGTTCCAGCGTGACGCGGTACTCGACTTTCGCCTCCTTCGCCAATTGCGTGACGAGCAGCTTCTGCATGGTCACGCCGAGCAACGGGTAGATCAGCAACGGCATCGCCACGAGCGTGATGATTGTGCGGCGATCTCGCAGGATTTCGCGAAGCTCTTTCAGAGCCATGCGCCACCAGCGCGGCGACCGCCAACGCTTGGAACGGGCTGCGGGAATGCCCGATGTCGAGCGGGAATCAATCGACATCAACAGCCTCCTCACGTGCGATCTCGTCCGCCGGAATGGGTGAACCGAGCAGTTGCAGGAACATGTCGAACAGCGTCGCCTTGCCGGTCACTTGTTGCAGTTCGGCAAACGTTCCCTCGTGTTGCAGATGCCCATGATGCAGCAGGCCCATGCGGTCGCACAGATGAGAGGCTTCATCCAGTCGATGCGTGGAGACGACGACCGCCTTCCCCAACGAACGGAGCTGCCCGATGTACTCGAACACGACGTGTGTGCCGACGACATCCAGCCCGCGTGTCGGTTCGTCGAGCAGCATCACCGGGGGATCGTGCATCAACGCGCGTGCGAGCGTGACGCGCTGCTTCTGTCCCGTACTAAGCGTTGCACACCGCTGATCGAGGAACCGCTTGATGTCGAGGATCTGGCACAACTCGACGAGTCGCTGCTCCGCGCGATCGGGTTCGACACCATAGAGATCAGCGAAGAAGAGGAGCATCTCGCGCGGTGTGAGCCACTGATAAAGGCCGGCGCTGGCCGAGACCAATCCGATCCGGCGCTTCACTTCGTCGGGATCGCGTGCCACATGAAAGCCATCGACGACCGCATCACCACTTGTCGGTTGCAGCAAACCGAGAACCATCCGCAGCGTCGTCGTCTTCCCCGCGCCATTCGGGCCGAGCAGCCCGTAGACTTCGCCCGCCCGCACTTCAAAGGAGAGATCATTCACCGCGACCAGTGTTTTGCCCTGCGAGCGGAAATGGCGAGACAGGTGTGTGACAGAAATCATGCGGCAATCCGGTGACAACGTTCCGACGACGTGCGGCTCTGCTGAAGTGCGTGCGGAATCGTAACGAGTGATTCTCGGCGATGCTCGTCTGCTGAAAACACGTTTGAAAACGACTGGATTCGCACCTCGTCGCGTCCACAGGCGGACTGCGAATCGGACCGAACGACTGCGATTAAGCGGCCCCTACCGAATTGCTGGTGCCGTCATCAGACCCCATCCGCCTCGTGCGGATGGTGAACGAGACGGCGAGCTAAGGATCGGCGCAGCAATCACTGTCGCATCGTGGCGGATGCTGCCAGCATCCGAACCGACGCTGGCAGCGTCGGCCACGACAGTGATTGCCGCGCCGGTCCTAACTTGGCGATCTTCTCGAATCGGGTCACGCCCCCCGCCGGCTTGCCCCGGTGGTCCCTACACAACTTGAAATCGCCTGTGTTTTCTCGCTCATCGCTCCGCGTGAAGAGAGCCGAGCGCGGAATGACGCTGTTTCCCGCGTCTCCGGGTCGCTGGTGACTCAGCTGACTTCACGCGGAGCGAGGAAGGCTACTTTTGGCGGTCACGTCAACGAAGGGAACAAAAGACGCAGTGATCCATCGGAGTCAGGCGGCATTGCCGAAGTGGCATGGCTGCTGGACCTTTGTTCGCTTCGTTTGCTTCTGTTCAAAATGGGGTTGCGGCTCAAGGCCGCGCTGGGTCTTCCGTGGTTCTCCATGAATAATGCTAGTGCCCCGTCAGGTCTTAACTTTGGGGTAGCCGAACTCGTAAGAGTTCGGCGTTTTCTGAAGTCTCACGACTTCAGCTACCCCCAAATTCAGAACGGACAGGGCACGAGCTGCCGGTGTAGGCGAAAAAGGCCGGCGGCTAGCGCCGTGCCGCTCACGGAACACCATTTTCAACACGAATGCCGGTGAGCCGGATATTTTTTACCGCAGAGGAGCGATGAGCGCAGAGGTCAGAAAGTGCGAGAGGGATCGGTTTTCCTTCTCCGTATTCAGGGTGAGTTACGGCGTCGTTCCCTCGCGCCACGTCTCACACGACGCCCACCGCGGTCCGCACGGCGGCGATGTCTCGGCTGAGCTGTGCTCGTAACTCATCCACTGAAGCGAAGCGTTGGACATCGCGCACGCGGTCGAGGAAGTCGATCTCCAACGCCTGTCCATAGAGGTCGCCGGTGAAGTCGAGAACGTGGACTTCGATCTTGCGTGCGGCCTCGCCGAATGTCGGGTTGGGGCCGATGTGAACGGCCGCTGCATGACGCTGCGAAGAGAGATGGGCCATCGCCGCGTAGACGCCGTTCGCGGGAGCAAGCGTCGGGACATCGAACAGGTTGGCAGTGGGGAAGCCCAGCGTGCGACCGCGTTCCGCTCCGCGACCGACTGTTCCTCGAACACGATAAGGATGCCCGAGGAGCCTCACGGCGTGACCGATGTCGCCCGATTCGATCAGCGAACGAATGACGCTCGAAGAAACCAACTGCTCGTCTACGGTCACGGGCGGCACGACATCAAACGACAGACCGTGGGAGGCGCAGAGGCTTCGCAGCACCGTGATGTTCCCCGAGCGATTGCGTCCGAAAAAGAAGTTGGGGCCTTCGACGAGTCCCTTCGCGTGCAGCTCGCCGCGTACGACAGCATCGAAGAATTCTTCGGCCGTTAGCGCGAGCAACTGCCGATCTGTCGGCAACACGATCATCACATCGACGCCGTAGCGGCCGAGCAACTCGGCACGGTGTTCGATTGACGTGAGCGGCGGTGGGGTCGCTTCGGGGCGCAGCAGCGCGATCGGATGCGGATCAAACGTGAGCGCGATCGCGGGAACACCGTCCGAGCGGGAGCGACTCGTCAGCGCGTTCAGCATCGACTGATGCCCGCGATGCACACCGTCGAAGTTTCCAATCGAGACGTAACCGCCGCGACAATCGTCCGTCGTGGGATAGCCTCGTATCAGACGCATGACCAGAAGCCTGTTGAAAACGTAGAGCAGGCGGCTCGCCTGCTCTACGTTTCTAGTTTCGAGTTGGAAAATACAGGCGAGCCGCCTGTGCTACGTGTTTTTTTAACAGGCTGTCAGGCGTCGTCAAACAGCGCGACGCTCGCGGTGAAGCCGTGGATGTAGTTCTTGGCCCCGACCGGACCCAACTCGCCCTGCGCAAAGAACCCGGCCAGCGGCATCGGGCCGAGGCATTGCTGCACGGCGAGCGCGTCGTGATTCGGGTCCGGAAACATCCGCGATCCGCGACCGTTGCAACTGAACAACAGCGCCCCGCGCGAACTCGATTCGTCCCGGCGATGCAGGTCGAGCAGATGTCGCAGATCCTCGTCGGCGGTTTCGGCGTCGCGAATGTGGAATTGCACAGTCTGGCCGACGCGCATCAGTCCGCTGGTCGCCAGTGCGCCGCTGGTGCGATCCGCGCCGTGAACGTTCACAATCAGAAAGTCGCCGCGCTGAAAGCGGTCTTGGTACTCGTTCATGACCACACCGAGATGCACGCCTCGTTCGACCAGTTCCTGATCGCGTTTCGGTAGCTCGGGGTAGATTTGTTGCAGGCGTTGCAGCGGCGTGACACCTCCCAATTCAAAAATGATGTTTCGATCCGCTTTCGTCACGATGAACGGAGTTCCAATGGGACGGCAGCCCTGAGACACGATGCTCGTCACACGTGGCCCGCCACGCAGCACGACGCCGATCGCACCGTGTTCGAGCAACCGATCATTGAAGAAAAGCCGGTTCACACCGGGACCGCCACCGCTGGCCATGCCTCCCAACAGCGGCACGCCGGGAAGTTCATCCGTCACGAGATCAATCACGGTCTGAGGCTGCGAGGTAAACGGCTCGCCCAGCAGAAAGACCGCTCGCGTGTCGAGCCGATGCTCGGCAAGGTCTTCCGGCAACCCAGTACAGAGCAAGCCATCCGGAGTTTGCTCGAAAGACAACTCGAACGGCGCGAGCGTCGCGCCGGGAAGAACCGCGCACCAGACAGACAACGCGGGACCGTCCTCGCACTCCCGCTCGCCACCGATGACCGTCTCACCCGTGCAACCCAACAATAGCCCGGCACCGAGTGCCTGCTTCAACTGAGCCGCCAGCTCGGGGAAGCGTGTCGCGTAGTGGTGCGAGGCAAACACGAAAGCCAAGTCGGGCGCGGCACCTCCCAAACTGGCGGCAATCTCCCGACTCGTCTCGTCAATGGCGGCGGCAAGGTTCGGACGGTTCGAGAGTGCAGAGGCAAACGGCATCGGAAGTCCGGTTCTATCGAATGTCAGCGGTAGGGAAACGAATCGAGTGGCGATGGACTGTAGCCGTCGGGTGCGTGGGCACCTTCGAGTTCAAGATTTGACTCGTTGAGTCAAATCTTGAACTTGTCTTTAAAGTGGCCATCATCGCTCCGCGTGATGAGCCTTGTGGGATCAGGCATCTGTTTGTGAAAGGCTCATCACGCGGAGCGATGATGGCTACTTTGGTCTGAGGACAAGCCTCGCGTGGAGCCTTCAGAACGCACCATGATTGCCAACGGAAGTCGCCCTCGGTGCGATCCGAAGACTCCACATACACGAAGCGCTTCATCGCCCCCAATATCTCTCGGGCGTAGTAAATGCCCGCCCCTTACTGAATATGCGCAGTTTGCATTGGCGTTCTGAGACGGAGTGCGATGATGCTTCGTTCGGTGACGACCAGTGCGCCGCTGGAGTCTCCCGCGACGGAGACCGACTTCGCGTGGGAGGGGAGTTGGCAGCGTTGAACGATGTGGCCGGAGTCGGCGGCGCAGAACCAAACGGATCGAACAGCAGAGCCGGTTTGCGGAGTCGAACCGGTGGAGGCCATCGGCCAGGCGGCAACCAGCGAACCGCACGCAGCGACGTTCCATTGGCCGTGATTCGGCGATGGGTGTGCGGTTTCCGCCGAGGTTGTCTCGTCGCCCACGAACTGTTCCCAAAGCCGTTGGCCGTTGCTCAGCGAGATCGCTCGAACGCAGCCGCGATTGGCGACGAAAACGGTCGTGTCGTTGGCGATCACTTGGTGAACCGGATCGGTCAGCGGCCAGTCGGTGAGACCCGCCGACCATAAGGCGCGGCCGGTCTCGCGATGAATGTCCTTCAGCGTCGTGCCGTCGATGGTGAGGAGCAGGTGTTGTTGTGAAGTCCAGGCGACGGGATCGGTGTTCGCGAACGACATGCCGCCGCGAAACGTCCAAGCGGGCGACGCGACCTGGGGCGCGAGGCATTCCACGCGACGGGTGTCGGTGACGACGGTGAGTCGCCCGTCATCGTCGATCACGGGCGGGCGACGCCACGGTTCAGCGTGGCCGGACAGTTCAGTGACGCGCCGTGCGGCCCCGATCTCCAGCAGCCAAGTCATCGCGGGCTGAACCGTTTGCAGGGCGATCTGCTTCGCGCCACAGGACCAGTTTTGCTGGAGTTGGCCTGGCGGTTGAAACGACCACGCGGTCTCACCCGTTCGCGCATCGATGAGTCTCACGCCGGAGTGCGGTTCAAACTCGATGACCCAGTGATCGCGAGTTTGAAGCGGTGCGTGTGACTTCGAGCCGATCGAAGAACCCCTCACCCCCGGCCCCTCTCCCCGCAGAGCCGGGGCGAGGGGAGAGTTTGCGGATCGGTGCTGCGATTTCGCTGGTCCTTCGCTGCGTAAGGCGATCGACCACAGGAGCCGTCCCGATTCGAGAGTGAGCGCCGACAACTCGTCGTCGGCCGCGATGAGCAGATGCGTTTCCGCGTACGCGACCCAGCGCGGTGTCGCGGGGAACGGGTGTTGCCAACGGACGCGACCCGACTCGTGATCGAGGCATTCCAGCCGCCGTCCTGAATCACTCGTCGAGTCGTCGCCCTGATGAACGATCACGCACGCGAGCGATGGGGACGGCGACTCACCTTGCGGCACGAACGGCATCAACGGGGTTTCTTGTTCCGCCATCTTCGTATTCAACGCGAGGTTCACCATCCACGCCCGTTCGAGGAACGAGATCGGCTTGGGCGACGCGACTTCATCGGCGTGGTACTCGGGGCGAGCCAGTCGTTCTCGGGCCAGTTCGTAGACGCGGCGATTCGCGCCGCCGTGATCGACCAGGTCATTGGCGAACCGAGCTTCCTTGAGCCGCTGCCAAACGCGGTGCGATCCACGCCAGTAGCCCGCCGCTTCGAGAGCCTCGGCCCACGTCACAAGGGCTGCGACCTGTTCGGCTGGAGTCCCCTCGTCGTCGTCTGCCAAGCGAGCCAAGATCGAACTGGCCGATTGGATTTGTCCCGCATCGCGTTCGAGTGTCGCCAGCTCGAAACGACCGCGACGTGCCGCCTCCGAGTGCGGAAACTGCGTGAGTGCCGCGCGGAGTCCGACGGCGTCCCGTTCCTTCATGCGTGTGAAAATCTCTTGCGAAGCCCTCGGTTCGACCGAGGCATACGCCGTGCGACCGTGCTGTGCCAAAAGTCGCCCGATCGCCGTCGTCGCTTCACTTCCCGCCGCGACTTCGCCGACGGCTCCGCGACGAACGGCCTTCCGCAACGGAGCGTCATCCAAGATGTGTTGCCAGTGTTCGACAGCCGCCTCGGGACGCTGACGTGTTTGTTCGACCGACGCCAAGTCGAACAAGACCCGCGCGCGATCGACCGGTTCCGCCGCGAGCGCCAGCGCCTCGTTCAAGCCCGCAATTGCTTCGTCGGCGTGACCTTGTGCCGACCTCTTCAACGCGGCGCGACGCAGCAGTTCGCCCAGCCGCGCGAGGTCTTGTTGATGCGAGGCATCTTTCGTTGGAGACGCTTCGGAATCGAGTTGCCGCGCGGTCCGAAGCGTCTTCGTCGCCGCGTCGAGGTTGCCCGCCGAGGCTTCGATTTCCGCCAGCTTGAAGAGCATCCGCGACTTGTTCGACCGCGATGACAGCTCGCGATGCAGGCGTTCCTTGAGCAGGCTGTACTCGCCGTAAGCGACCAGTTTTTCCGACTGTGCGATCAACAGCATCCCGCCCGCAACCAGCAAGTTGCCGCCGGTCTCAGCGGAGTCGGGCGTGTTGAGGGGAACGTTGCGTCGTGGCTGACCGCTGGCCGCGTCGAGGATTTGAAGTCCTTCGCGCGTCGGCCACAGCACGGCGTTTCCCGCCAACAGACCGCGTCCGTAGCCACGCTCGGTGATGTCGTTGGACGCGAGTAGGCGCCAGCCCTCGCGCCCCGTCTCGACATCCAGCGTTCGCAACGAGTGGCCGCTGATGACGAGCTTCGATCCGGAGTCACTCGACACGACACCGAGCAAGTGCCGCCAGCGATCTCGCGCGGGATGCGGCTTCTGCCAGCGCACGCGGCCGGAGTCCGCTTCGATGCAGAACAGCCGGTCGCAATCGTTCGGTGCGACGAACACCAGCCCCTCATGAAACATCGCCGGGACAAGGCCCTGCTTGGCGTGATCGGACTGATCGGCGACATCGCCCGGCAGGCGACTCTCGTACGTGACGGCCCATTCGATGCGACCGCTCTGCGCATCGACCGCCACGATCGCACCTGCGTCGGTCGAGACGAACAACTTCCCGGCACCGAACGTCGGCAGCAGATGGCTGACCCGATTGTGATGGTCCTCGATCGTCGTGCGCGAGGTCGCGAGCGGCCGCGTCCACAATCGTTCCCCGTTCGCGGCGTCGAGGCACGTCAGCGCGAACTCAAGCTGCGGGCGGCGACGACTGTGGATCATGTACGCGCGGCCGTCATGCACGACCGGCGAACCTTCAAACCGCCACGGTTGCTCGCCGTCATGCGGCCATTCGTTGGCTGAAATCTTCCACACGAGTCGGCCCTCGCCGTGGGCCAGGTCAAGACAGACGAGATCGCTCGCCAAGTCACGCGGCTCCGTTCCGCTCGGGCCGGAGACCGGTGAGCCAAGCCGCGCGAACAGTTTTCCGTCAGCCACGGTCATCGTGAACCACGGCACACCCACGCTCAGGCGATCGGGTGCGGGAGTTCGCTCCACGGCGGCGGGCGGATAGATCTGAGCCGTGCCCCGCTCGGTCGGCCACGCGGGATCGCCAGTCAATAAATTGAAGGCCGAGATCGAATCGGCATCGTTCACCAGCACGAGATCGCGAAAGACGACCGGGTGTGTGCTGAGTGGCCCGCGATCGGGAGTCGATCGCGGGCGTTCGAGATGCCGGAGCAAGTTGGGTGTCAGCGGCTGCTTCCAACGCGGTGCGCCGACATCAATCACTTCGGGCAAAATCTGAGTCCGCTCTGGGGCGAGGCCAAACGTCGCCGCTTCGCCTTCGTGAGACCGCGCGTCCCACGCGACAGACTCTTCGAGAACCTGCTTGAGCAACTCCGCCAACCGCCCTTGCCTTCCCGCGAGTGTGCCGACTGCCTGCGGATAGAGCTGCTCGAAACGCTGCTGCTCTTCAAAGGCGCGCACGCGGTTTCCATCCATCAGCGAACAGAGGACCAACCGCGACAGCACCGTCGCTGGATCGAGATTGCTGTCGGGGTAACGCAGCACCGTCGGCAAGTTGGCCACCCGCGCTTCTTCGGGCAATGCGACGATCTGCGACCAGAACAATCGCGCCGAGGCAAAGTCGCCGCGATCCCAAGCCGCTTCACCGAGCGACCACAATGCGTCGTCACCATAACTGCTGAGATACGCCTGTCGGACGAGTCGCTCCAGTTCCGCACGGTCTCGCGTCCGCTGCCAATTCTCAAACCAACGCTTCGCCAGCGGATCGACCCTCAGTCGATAGGCGACCAAGCCCTTCGACGGCATCTGAGACAACAACACTTGGCAGCGTGTCGCCACATTGAGATAGACCGCAGTCCCTCCCTTTTCTCCCGGCTGAGCCAACACCAGAGAACGGCCGTCGGCCTGAGCGATGTCATGCAGGATCTCTGCCGCCTCAGCCCAACGATGACCGTCCATATAGTCCTTAACCGCGCCGAGGCGCTTTGGCACGCTGGTGTCCGCCGCAACCGTCGCGGCCTCCAGCATCGGTTTCTGCGCCGGTGGGGCCGCGCTCGCGGAGACGTTCGCAATCAACACAAAAAACCAACAGCCAACGATGCCCCAGAGACTGTGCCACTGCTTGGCGGCTTTGAGCCAAGCAGTGCTCTTCACACCAACCCGAAGCGTGAGCGAGCCTGCGTGTTCTGCGGCAGATGGCAGGATTGGAAGCTCGACACATTCGTCTTCGCTCGCATCCTCGCTTACGCTTCGGGTTGGTGTCTGGAACATGCGACACTGGACCATTCGTTCGTTCATTTCGACTCCCTCAGCCGAGTCCCGATCCAAAACAACACGGCCGCCACCGCCAGCAGCGCGGGCATCCAGATCAGGCTGAACCCAAACTGAAGCTGCCACCACGAAATGAGCGGCGTCGCCGTCAGAACGAGGAACTGAAGAACCAACCCAACTTGCTGCTTCACCGCGTGACCTCACTCATTTGTAGGATGGGCACTCCTGCCCGTCCCGTTTGAAAAC
>JAYTQJ010000508.1:0-8091 GCA_043746775.1 Schlesneria sp. | reverse complement strand
CGAGCGACCTCGCTCCGTCGCGGCTTTTGTTTTGAGGAGCATCACGGACATGGCTCGCTGGCCGGATGAACGGAGAGCCAACCTGATCGCTCTCCTGCTGGTGTTCGTGTTGTTTCCCGTGCTGTGCTGGCTGTCTTGGCGTTGGTTGACACTGCCATAATTTGATCTGCAACCGTAGGAATCCTGTGTCTCGCAAACCGCTGCTCATCATCTTCATCACGGTCTTCATCGACCTGCTCGGGTTCGCCATTGTGTTGCCGTTGTTGCCTCGGTACGGGCGGCACTTCGAGGCGACGAAGCCGGTCCTCGGGCTGTTGATGGCGTCGTTCTCCGCGATGCAGTTTTTGTTCGCGCCATTGTGGGGACGGCTGTCGGATCGGATCGGTCGGCGGCCGGTGCTGATCGTGGGACTGGCGGGATCGACGATCTTCTACACGCTCTTCGCGCTGGTGACTCAATACGGCAACGCGGGACCGATCTTGGGACTCAGTCCACTGATCTGGCTCTTCATCACGCGGAGTGGAGCCGGGATCGCCGGAGCAACGATTCCAACGGCTCAGGCTTACATCGCCGACTCGACGGACGAGAAATCGCGCGGCAAGGGAATGGCGATCATTGGGGCGGCGTTCGGGATCGGCTTCACATTTGGGCCGTTGCTCGGCGCGTGGTTTGTTTCGAACGATGCCGGAGGCGTACCGAGTCCCGCGCCGGGTTACGTCGCTGCTGCGCTGTCGGCTCTGGCGACGTTGGCGGCGATCGTCCTGTTGCCCGAGTCGCTCAAGTCGGACGTGGCGAGTCGTCCCGCGCGAAAGTGGTTCGATGCCGGAGCGTTCTCGAAGGCGATGAGTCGCCCGCATGTCGGTTTGCTATTGGCAACGATCTTCCTGACGACGTTCGCCTTCGCGCAGTTCGAGACCACGCTGTCGCTGCTCACCAAAGAACTGGGGGTTGGCGACCGCGCGAACTTCTACGTCTTCGCGTACATCGGGCTGATTCTTACGCTCGCCCAAGGGATGCTTGTGCGGAGACTGCTGCCTAAGTTGGGCGAGTTCCGCATGGCCTTGATCGGGACGTTCCTGATGATGGCTGGCTTGGGGCTGATCGGAGTCGCCGCCACGAACGGCGGGATGTCGCTGTTGTGGTACGTGCTACCCGTGTGCGTCGTCGGGTTCTCGTGTACGACGCCGTCGCTCAACTCACTGCTGTCGCTCAACACGCGCGACGATCAGCAAGGTGAAGTCTTGGGCGTGGGCCAGAGTGTGTCGTCGCTGGCTCGCATCCTCGGGCCGATCGCCGGGCTATCGCTGTTGGAATACGGCCGCAGCCTGCCGTACTGGATGGCGACCGGCTTGATGGCCGTTGGGCTGCTGATGGTGTTCGGCCTTCGATCGGCGGGGACAAGATCAAGTGAGCAGCACGCGCCGTAGTGCTTCGCCCGTCAGTTCAAGAAGTCGGCCAATGAGAGCGAGTTCATGCGGGCCGTGAGCTGGAGACTCATCTGGTAGAGGTTCTCTTGTTTCTGAACATCGGCAATGGTGCTGGCCACGTCGATGGCTTCAATGCCGTCGGTGGCTTTTTGAATGTCGAGTTGCACATCGGCCGTGCGGGCTTCCAGTTTGGTCAGGTACTCGGCTTGAACCGACTGACCGCCGAGGGCGTCGATCACGTCGTTGTTGATTCTGTCGAGAGCCGCGATGTGACGACCGAGCGCCTTGGAGCGGTCGAGCGTGCTGAGACCGTGAACGTTGCGAATGTCGTCGCGCAGCGCGATCAGGACTTGGAAAGCATCCGTCGCACCTTCGTAATCAAGTCGGTCGGTGCCAGCGCGGCGAATCTGCGTGCTATCGACGTTGGTCATCGCGCCGGTGGTGCCGTCCGTCACAACCTGATTCGCGCCGAAGTCAATTGGCTGCGACGTGGCACCGCCATCCACCGACATCGTTCCCGTGGCCGTGAGTGACACCGTGCCATTGAATCCGGACGCGATGGCGGTCGTGTTGAGAAACACCGCTTCGCCATTCGGGCCGGTGACGCGCAGGTCGGTCCCCGAGTTGGTGAATGCGACAGGAGGGCCGCCGTTCAGCGACACGGTGCCGCTGGCTCCGGTTCCACTGGTGTCGATGATGTTCAGCGTGTGTGCGCCACTGGGGCCGATGATCGTGTCGCCCGTGGCGGAAGACGTTCCGGTGCTGACTCCCGACGCACCGGCAATCGTGGTCAATGCGTGTTGCACCACGAGCGATCCCGGCTCGACCGCACTATCGGTCCCGGTACCGGGACGTGCTCCCGTGGTGCCGGTGAAGGTCGTAGTAGTGCGATGCCGCGTCTGAAAAACCTCACTGCCAGGGATGAGCGTTCCGACGCTGATCTCTTTGCCGACGACCGCTTCCGAGGCCTGATCGCTGCCCCGGTAGGCCACGTCTGTCGGGCGCTCGGCGCTGTCCACGGCAGTGACTTCAAACGGCGGCGCGTGACTCGCCGTCCCGCCGAATAGGTAACGCCCATCGGGAAGTTGGCGGTTGCCGACGCGCAGCATCTGATCGAGGACCACGTCGATTTGGTGGGCAAACGCTTTGTCCGAAGCGGCGTCGTGTGCGGCGCTGTTCACTTCGATGGCAATGTCCTTGGCGTGCGTCAGGACATCACGCGACTCGATCAGTGCATTGACGCCGTTTTGCAGGACGACGCCAGCGTCGCGAATCGTCTTGAGATGCGTGTCGAGCCGCAAATTCTCGGCGCTGTTCTGGCGAATCTGAACGATCTCGGCGGGCGAATCGGATGGCCGCTGAATCCGTTTGCCCGATGCGAGCTGCTCATGCAGTTTTGCCAAGCGGGCGTAGTTTGATTGAATGAAACGTAGCGTCTGATTGCTCTGCATTTCCGAAGTGACGCGCATGATCGGCCTCCGTGGGCGGCGATAAACTTCTGAACGGGACGGCGTGAGGTCTCAGTGACCGATCACAACCGTTCGTTCGTCATTGCAGTCGCAACAACTCATCCAGGGTTTGGTTGACGGTGTTGATGTACTTGGCCGCCATTTGAAACATCCGCTGGTACTTCAGCACTTGGACCATCTCTTCATTCGGATCGACGCCCGACACGCTCTGAATCTCGTCGCTGATCCGATCCGTGAGCAGTTGGTTGGTTTCGTCGAGCTGATTTAAGAAGCTGACTTCGGACCCGATCTCACCAAGTGTTTGATGGAAGTACTCGGTAAATGTGGACTGTCCGTTCATGGACGGCCCGTCGCGCAGCGAGATCAGACGTTGCAGGTTGGAGGAATCGCCGACAAGTCCCGAGCGCGACGTGGCGAGCCGATCTGGATCCGCCAGCAGTTCGTCGTTGACGCGCATCGTTGCGGCATCGTCTCCGCTGAAGAACGTGTTTAATCCCAGTGCCGTGAGGATTCCGGCCGAGTCCGGTTGGCCGACGACTTTTGTCGTGAACGAGTCCCCCGTCGCGACCGTCCCCGGCGTGAGAGTGACCTTTGCACCGTTGGCCAAGCTGAGCGGTTGTCCTGCTTCGTAGCCCTGTCCGATGTCGAGTGTCGCCACCACATCGCCCGCCAGATTGGTGACGCGGGCTTGCAGACCCGGCGTGACTCCGATCGTGCCCGTCCCCAGAAACGTAACTTGGTACGAGTCATTCGTCGTGCCAGTGAATGTCCCGGCGGGTGCGGCTGTGGTTGTCGTCCCGGCGGAAAAGCTGGTCGCGATTTGAGGATCGATGCCGCCCGTGAAGTCGAACTTGTAGCCGGGAGCCGCAATCAGCGAGAGCGTTCCGATCTGGCTGTTGACGAAGGCACTCAAGTTCGGAACCGAGGCGCTCAGCGCCGTCGCAACATCGCTCAGGCTTTGTGAGGCCGGGTCGATGGCCAGCTCGGTCATCGTCCGTTCCCCGGTTGTCGAGTTGGTCATCGTGACGTACAGCGAACCGGCTTGTGGCGGGAACGAGAGTCCGGCGGCGTTCAACTTCGCGAGGACGTTTTGAGTGCCGCGCTGACCGTTCAGTTGTTGGAAGCCTCCGTCCTGGCCGACGCCCGTCGTTTGGATCGCGTCGAAGGTTCGGGAGATTTCGCGGGAGAGCGTATCGAGCTTGTCTTGATAGGCCTTCAATCCCGTGTTGCGCATCTCAAGCAGCGCACCAAGTTTTCCCCCTTCGATGGGCAACGGCGCATCGGTGCCAACAACCTTCACGGCAATTTCTGACGCATCGTTCACTGACATCGCGATGTCATGGCTTTTGATTCCGATGACGAGCGGGAATCCCGACGACAACACCGTCACTTGCCCCTGCCCACCGTTGTGAACCTCAATCGGCAACCGTTCGGCCAATTGATTGAGCAGTTCGCCGCGTCGGTCGAGGAGATCGTTCGGCTTCACTCCCTGTCCATACAGCCGCTGAATTTCACGGTTCAAATCGGCGATGCGGCTGGTGAGCGGATTCACTTCGTTGACCGCCGTGACGATCAAGCGATCGAGGCCCTCGCGCATGCGGTACATGTCGGTGGAGAGCGAGTTGAACTCGCGCGCGGTCGCCGAAGCCGTGGCCGTGACGACACGCCGCGACGCACCGTCTTGCAACCGTGTCGAAAGCTGTTCGAGCGTGTTGAAGAGGGACTCCAGCCGTCCGATGGGCGAGGCTTCGTCGGTGGACCAGCGCGATTCCAGGCGATTCATCACCGTCAACTTCGCTTGAGCCGAACCATTCTGGGACGACTGCTGCGTCAGCGAAGACTCCAGTTCTTCGTTGACCGCGCGCGTGATGTCGCTCAACTCAACGCCGCGCCCGATCGAGAACCCCCCGACTTGCATCGCGGGTTGACTGGACAGAATCGGCACCTGACGGTGGTAGCCGGGCGTGCTTGCGTTCGCGATGTTGTTACCGGTGATCTCCAACGCTTTTTGCGCGGCTTGGAGCGCCGATGACCCGACTGAAAGTTGCAACATGATCAGCCACCCCACTGAACCAGCGATCCCACATGGACCTCGTCGCGGTTGCCCTCCGCGTTGTACGTGTCACCCACCGCCCGCTGTCCCGTCAGTCGGCCAATGATGCCGCGCGTCAGTGACAACGACTGCCGAATCATCGCCCCGTTCTGCCGGTTGAGTCGCTCCAGCTCGGCGGACATCTCAGCCAGTGACTTTCGGAATCGCGCGACTCCTTCGCGCAGTGCCCCCGTGGCCACCGTCAGCACGCGCCCCAACGTGGCTTCGTCCCGCTCGACACCCAGCGCCGCCGCCAATGCGACTCGCAAGTCCCAGCGCTGCTGCTGCAACTCGCCGGCCACGGCGATCGCGAGTGACTCTTCCTCCAAGGCCACACGCAACTGATCGTCATTCAAATGACGCAACGCGTTGTGAACGTTTTGGACCGCGTGCAGCATCGCCGCGAGTGACGACTCTTCCGCACTCAGATGCGACAGCAACTGCTCCGCCACGGGACCGTCAAGGTGCGGCAATTCCATCATTGATGAGGGGACGGCATTCATGTGTGACTTGTTCCTGCTTCAGTTCAGTTCCGGTCCCCTCGCCCCGGCTCGGGCACCGCCGCTTCGGTGGTCGGGAGAGGGTGTGAGGGGGCATTTCAAAACTAGCCCGACGCGCAAGTTTTGAAGTTGCGATCTTTGGGTTTTCAGCCCCAAGGGGGCGGTGCTATGTCAGCCCAGGGCAACGCCCTGGGTGGGCGATTGTCCGTGAATCTCAAGCCCTGAAGGGGCGGCACTATTCGACTGATCGACTTAGGGTCGCCCCTTCAGGGCTTCAAAACCTGGGACGGTCTCTACCCAGGGCGGCGCTCCCGTTGGTCGCTTGCCCTGGGCTAACTTAGGACTGCCCCGTTGGGGCGAAAATCCAAAACAACGCAACTTCAAAACGCGCAAGCGAAGGCTGAACATTCGATGACGGTGAAGCCCTCGCTTGCGCGTCGGGCTGGTTTTTCGAGGCAAAAACAGGTTTTGAAATGCTCTATAGGGTGAGGGGGCTTCTTCTTCTTCACTTCGCTTGAGCGGCGACTAAACGAGTATTCCTCACAACCCGTCTGCATTACCCCGTCGTGTTCACTAACTGCGTTCGCTCCATCGACTCGCGAACCATCTTTGCCAAGCCGAACCCGCCCGACTGTGTCATCTGCTGGCCAAGGTACATGTCGAACAGTCCGCCATACACATCTCCTGAGTCCTCGCCGAACAGTGTTCCCGGCTCCAACGTCTTCCGCATTTCCTTGAGCAACAGTGAGGCGAACACCCCCTCGAAGTCCTCCGCCACGCGCGCGTTCTGATCCGCCGAGGCTGGTCCTTTCGAGTCGCCCCCCTTCGACATCACGTTGCCGTTCATCGACGACATCAGTCCTCGCTCGGCCGCCGAGGTCATCGGCAACGAGCCTGACATCACGGAACTACTGATCGCTGACATGGCCAACTCCTCAATGAGGCCGGTCTGAATCTCACAACCATCGCGAACTCGTAGGATGGACGCCTCGTCCGTCCGTCACTAACGGCTGCGACTCGGACGGACGAGGCGTCCCTCCTACGGGTCAACCAGCTCTTGCCACTCACCTATGCCCCGACAAGAACAATCCTGACCACGGATTCACGGAGGGCACGGATGGGACAGAGACCTCGAATCCTGATCTGACGTTTCCGACAGAAGTAGCAGGCACACTCCGTGTGCCGTCCGCGACAGCCTAATTCGTAGAGGAATTCGATGAACGGCACATGGAATGTGCCTACTACTTTGAGTTCTGTCGGAAACGGCTGATCTGACTTCATCCGTGTTCTCCGTGAAATCCGTGGTTGCACCTCATGTTGCTTCTCGCATTCGCCTCACTACTACATGACCACCAACTCCGCGTGCATCGCCCCTGACTCCTTCAACGCCTGAAAAATGGCGATCAAATCGCGGGGCGAGACCCCCAGCGCGTTCAGCACGCGGGCGAGTTCGGCCACCGTGAAAGTCTGATCAAAGTTGTGAATCGACACCGGTGACGCAGGCTGGTGTGATCGAGACAACTCACGCGGTTTGAGTGCTTCCAAAATGTCATCGACATCATCGCCCGAGCGCTCACCGAACGCAGGCGGTGCGCCGGGGAACGGTGATAAGCCGTCCGCGCCGGGCGACGGCGCGAGCGTCACATTCGGCTTGATGACGAGATTGCCATGTGCGATGGCGACCGAAGAAATGCGGACTTGATGGCCGACGATCACCGTCCCCGTGCGTTCGTTGATGACGACGCGGGCGATGGTGTCGGGTGTTACCTTGAGTCGTCCGATCTCACTGACAAAGTCGGGCAGATTGCGTGACCAAGTCAGTGGGACTCGAATCTGAATCGTCCCTTCATCGACGGCCAACGCTGTCGAGGGGTACTTCTGGTTGATCGCTTCCACGATGGACTTGGCCGTCGAGTAGTCGGCCTCCCGCAACAGCAGCCGAACCAGCCCGCCTTGGTCGATCTTTCCGAGAGCTTCCCGCTCGACGATCGTCCCCCCCTGCAAGCGAGCCACCGTCGGATGATTCTGTTGGCCACCGGTCCCCGTGCTGCGAACACGCACGCCACCGATCGTCAACTGACCTTGAGCGACCGCGTAGACCTCGCCGTCCACTCCCTTGAGTGGGCTAAGCAGGAGCGTGCCACCTTCCAAACTGATCGCGTCGTCGATGACCGAAACCACGACATCCAACCGGCTCCCCTTGCGTGCGAATGGCGGAATCTCGGTCGTCACCATCACCGTGGAAATGCTCGTCGATTTGAAGACGTTGTCGAGGAGTGACTGCCGCGCCAGTTTGGACGTGACATCCATCTTGCGGAGCATGTCGATCGCCATCTGCTGCGTGGAGAGCGTTCTCGCTCCCGTCCCGTTCAATCCGACAACGAGTCCCGCTCCGTAGAGTTGATTGCTGCGGGCACCTTCGACTTCGGTGATGTCCTTGATCCGCACTTCCGCCCGACACGATGCGGCGTTGCCAAGCAGAACGAGTCCGTGCAGAACCAGCAGGCTCAGACACAGCCACTTCCGGCGCGGCGAGAGAGATCGAATGCAGACCGCCATCACTCAGTTCCTCACAAAGTAGCCATCATCGCTCCGCGTGATGA
>JAYTQJ010000507.1:0-1579 GCA_043746775.1 Schlesneria sp. | reverse complement strand
GTTGCGAAAATTTGCACGGCTCGCGCGGGAGTCATCGTCATCGCGTTGATGGCCGAAATGATCATCGACGCGGAAATCGTCAGCGCGAACTGCCGATAGAACTGACCGCTGATACCGCCGAGAAACGCGCTCGGCAGGAACACCGAACTGAGTACGAGCGTGATCGCGATGATCGGGCCGGTGATCTCGTTCATGGCGTTGATTGTCGCCGTCCGAGCGTCTTGACCTTTCGCCAACCAGACTTCGATGTTCTCCAGCACGACGATCGCGTCATCGACCACGATGCCGATTGCGAGCACCAGCCCGAACAGAGTCAGGTTGTTGAGCGTGAAACCGAGCGCGGCCATGACCGCCAACGTACCGATCAACGACACCGGCACGTCGATCATCGGCAGGATCATCGACTTCCAATCTTGCAGGAACAGCAGCACGACAATCGCCACCAAGATGATCGCGTCACGCAAAGCGTGAAAGACTTCGTGAACCGACTGCTCGATAAACGGCGTCGTGTCGTAGGCGATCGAGTACTTCACGCCCGAACTGAAACCGGGCAAGCTGCCTTCCAACTCTTTCATCTTGTGGCGGATGTTGTCGGCGACTTCGATCGCGTTCGAGCCGGGCAATTGATAGATCGCCAAGCCAACCGACGGCTGACCGTCGAGCGTGCATTGCGTGTCCTGATTCTTGGCTCCGAGTTCCAGCCGAGCGACATCACGCAGCCGCGTGATCTGCCCGGTCGATCCGGTCTTCACGATGATCTGCTCGAACTGTTCCGGTTCGGTCAATCGACCGAGCGTCGAGAGGATGTATTGAAAGTCGAGTCCGCTCGGCACCGGCGGCTGCCCGATCCGTCCGGCAGCAACTTGCACGTTCTGCTCTTTGAGCGCGTTGACGACATCGCCCGCCGTCATCCCGCGAGCGGCCAGCCGCTCCGGGTCGAGCCAGACACGCATGCTGTAATCCTGCTGGCCGAGGAAGCTGACATCCCCGACGCCGTTCAGCCGCACGAGTTCATCGCGAATGTAAATCGTCGCGTAGTTGCTCAGATAAAGCTGATCGTAGATCGGCTTGTTCGTCACCTTGTCGAGGTCCGAGAACAGATTCACGACCAACAAGATGCTCGACGATTTCTTCTTCGTGCTGACGCCGGTCGTCTTCACAACATCGGGTAGCTTGGGCAATGCCAGCGACACGCGGTTCTGCACCAACACCTGAGCCATATCCAAATTCGTGCCCAGCTTAAACGTCACCGTCAGGTTGTAGCCGCCGTCGTTCGTCGATTGCGACGACATGTAAAGCATGTTTTCGACGCCGTTGACTTCTTGCTCAATCGGCGCGGCGACGGTCTCTTGCACGACCTTCGCGTTGGCTCCTGGATACACCGCCGACACCGACACTGTCGGCGGAGCGATTTCCGGATACTGAGCAATCGGCAATGTCATGAGTGCCGCTCCGCCCGCGAAGACGATCACGAGCGAGATGACAACGGCGAAGACGGGACGGTCGATAAAGAATTTGGAGAGCATGGTGAGAATTGCGATCCGAGGTCGAGAGGCAGTGACGGGAAGTCTCTTCTTCT
>JAYTQJ010000506.1:0-3611 GCA_043746775.1 Schlesneria sp. | reverse complement strand
GCTGGCCGAAGCCCCGACCAACCTCTCCGACCGCGACTCAAACCAACCCGTCAGATCACATCCACCAACAAAGCAACCCGAGTGCCGAACAGTGTTGGGACAGGCCCGTTCGAGTCTGGGTCTCAAAAGGACACTGCGGCGGAGGAACACCGACTGAGGCAAGCGAAGTTGGCACTCGAACGGCTGAAGGTGCGATACGACCTCTACAAGAAGGCGGGTGAAGGCGTTGCCGCTGACGACCCGCTGATTCCCACGCTCTCACCGATGGTCGTAATCGACCGTCCGTTGGATGCCGAAGCGGCCGCGAAGCTGATCTGGGACAAGGTCGGGTTGAAGTTCGGCGAGCCGGTCACGGCAGAGAAAATTGGCTCGCAGGGAAAAAAGTATCGAGGAGGCATGCCAATCGTCGAAGTCCGCGACGCTGAATCCGCAGAGAAGAAGGCATTTAGCAAAGGCGATCTTCTTGTCGGACTGGACCAGTGGGAAACCACGTCGCTCAACAACGTGGTTTGGATTCTGAAACAGTTTGAGACGGTCCCCAAGCCGGATCAAACGGACTGGATTGTGAAGTTTTTCGTCATTCGTGAGGGAGCAACGAAGTACGGCTTCCTTCGTGTGGAAGGCCAGCCGACGGGCACGTCAAAGATCGCTCCGCCTCAATCGACCACGAAGTCGCTCGATGAATGGCTCGTCATTCTCAGAAACGACCGCGACCGGCAGCAGGTGATCAATGCGGTGCGAGGGGTCACGAGTCAGGCGACAGCGGCAGACGCGGAACGCGCCATGTCGGCCCTCCTCGCCGCAGCCGAGTTCGTGGATTTCTCCGACCAAACGCAAGCCTCCGTGGTTCAGGAACTGATCTGACGATGCGGAAGTTGGACCAATCGGGCAAGACGCTGGCGATCATCCGCGCGCTGCGCGACGGGCCACCGCGCGCACGCCAATTCGCGATCAACTCTGTCGGCCCGTTCAAGAACATCACGACCGACAAGGAGTTCCCGCCGCTGGCCGAACAAGTGCTGATCGTGGCTGCGGGCGAGGATCCGTGGCCGCGCGTCATCGCCTTGGGACTGCTCGGCGAGACGCTGGCCGTCACCAAACTCGATCCGGCCGCAGTTTCGACTGAGGAACGTCGCGAGATGGTTCGGCAACTCGCCGTCAACGTGCCGCACGATCGAGTCCACCAACTTGTCGTCACGGCCCTCAACGCCAAACAGATTGATGTGGCGCTCGCCGCCGCCGAACAGTTCGCGAGGCTTCCCGCCGAAACTACTGACACGAAGGTGCAGGCCAAGTTGGTGGAAGTGTTGGCAAACGTGATCAAAGGGAAACTCGGCGACGTGGTCGCCTCGCGAGACCAGCGGGCGCAGGCACTCACCGCACTGATCTCACTCAATACTCGGGGGGGCTCCCGCATTCCACTCACTGATGGAAGTGTTGAAGTCGGACGCCCCGGATCTCAAACCCAATGTTGGGACCAGATTCAACGAGGACGCACCGTTCACGCGCGAACGAATTATCAAGGCTCTCGAAGGAATCAGCCTCGCAGTGAAGGATGCCCTGCCCGAGTTAGAGGCTGCGCTGGCCATCCTTGAAAAGATGGAAAAGGAAGATGCCCTCTTCTCGCCAAAGACGCGAGGCCGCGGCCAATCACCAAACTCGACCTCAGAGCGACTTCGTCAAGCGATCAGCAACATCAAAGCCCAGAGCAGCAGCGCAGGAGGGCATAGGTCTTGATGAGCTTCGCATTCCACGTTGACGCTTCGCAGCCCGCAGCGCATGTCGGTGCCCGCAATGCTCAAGGATCGCCATCCTCGTGTGGGATGTGCGTCTAGGCGTCTTGAATCGACGGGCGAGGCGTCGGAATCTCACGGCGTCACGTCGCCATATCAGATGGGTAATGTCACAACTGTCCGGCTAATGGTTTTGGGGTTGGTTGGAACATCTAGTTGTTTTCAGGAGTTGCGTCGAATGATGAGCGCGCACGATCTGAACTCGATCTGTCAGAATCGACCGTTTTCGGCAGAGGCCGAGTGGCGAGGGTTGACAGATGTTGTCGGGGCAGATGGTTTTTGCGCAGCTGATGGAGTTTCTTCCGCGTCACGAATTCAACACGTGTGTTCGTCGGTACGGGGGCGACGGGCGGATGCGGGGCTTCTCGTGTCGCGATCAGCTTTTGAGTCTCGCGTTTGCACAGCTCACGTTTCGCGAGAGCCTGCGCGACATCGAAACGTGTCTGCGTGCGGTGGGGCCGAAGCTGTACCACGCGGGCTTTCGGGGACGTGTTTCGCGCAGCCGGCTGTTGAGCCAAAACCGGGCCGATGCGAACCTGGCTCACGACTGGCGGATTTACGCCGACTTCGCGCAGGTGTTGATTGGTCAGGCGCGTCGGTTGTACGCGGGCGATGCGTTGGCGGTGATGCTCGAAGAGACGGTGTATGCGCTCGACTCGACGACCATCGACTTGTGTATGACGCTCTTTCCATGGGCCAAATTTCGCCGACGGAAAGGGGCCGTGAAGCTGCACACGCTGCTGGACCTGCGCGGCAACATCCCCACGTTTGTGCATGTTTCCCACGGGAAAGTTCACGATGTCACGGTGCTCGACCAGTTGCCGATCGAACCGGGTGCGTTCTACGTGATGGACCGGGGCTACGTCGATTTCGCGCGACTGCACCGGTTCACCCAACACTCGGCTTTCTTCGTGACACGCGCGAAACGCAACCTCGACTACACGCGCCGCGTGAGTCGCCAGATCGACAAGACGACCGGCCTGCGCAGCGATCAAACCATCATGCTGGCGGGGGTGAAGTCGTCGCGTTTGCATCCCAATCCCCTCAGACGTGTGTCGTACCACGATGCCGAAACCGACCTCCGGTTCGTGTTCCTGACGAACAACTTCACGATCCCCGCGCTGACGGTCGCCGGGCTGTACAAGTCTCGGTGGCAGGTCGAACTGTTCTTCAAATGGATCAAACAGAACCTGCGAATCAAAACCTTCTTTGGCACCAGCGAGAACGCAGTGAAGACGCAGGTCTGGATCGCGATCAGCACCTACGTGCTGGTGGCGATCCTCAAACGCGAACTGAAAGTGGATCGCAGCCTGTCCGCAATTTTGCAAATTCTTAGCCTCACACTTTTCGAGAAAACCCCTGTAATTCAGGTGTTAACTGCTGAAAACACACTGGATTCAGATGACCGCAGTTTTAACCAGATGACGCTGTTCGACTTATAGCCGGACAGTTGTGGGGTAATGTCTCGAATGCGCGACCGTGAGTCGTGAGGCTGCTGGAATTCCTGATCGGATGCGATGCTCAGACGGCCTCAACGGCAAATGCGGCTCGACGATGAACCTGCCTAGCTTGCGTGAGCAACAGTTTTCGCTAGACTCCCCGCCACATTGGTTTCGGTCTAACGGCTATGGCACCACACGACAGTGATGTAATCTTCAGGTGGTGGATTTAGGAATGAGTTCCTTCTTCTTGTCACCTTGCTGATAGATTCAGAAACCTCCTGTTTGATTTTTGAAATGAGCACCCCTAGCTCAATTGGATAGAGCATCGGTCTACGGAACCGAAGGTTGCTGGTTCGAGCCCAGCGGGGTGTACTTT
>JAYTQJ010000505.1:0-19816 GCA_043746775.1 Schlesneria sp. | reverse complement strand
CGATTCGCCGAGCCGTCGTTTCAGGCGTATCAGGCCGAGGCCCGCTCGTCCGCGAGTACCATTCGTCGGTTGAGGACGGAACATCACTCCCGCTTCTCGATGGCGATCAGTTGCCTGTTCTTCGTGCTCTTGGGAAGCCCGTTCTCGATTCTGATGGCTCGCAATCAGTTCTTGACGTGCTTCCTGTTCTGCTTCATCCCGATTCTGCTCATCTATTACCCGGTCTCAATGATGTCGCTGAACCTGGCAAAGACGGGAACGGTCGATCCCGCATGGGCGGCGTGGGTCGCCAATGGACTCATCGGCTTGGTCGCAGCGTATGTCCTGCGACGTGTGTTGCAGCACTGAGACACCCGCTTCGTTTCACCGCGTGGGCAACGCCCCGCGCGTCCTGCGACGTGAAATGGTGTTTCGCCGCACGACGCGCGGGGCGTTGCCCACGCGGTTAATCGAGTCCGTTCTGGCGTGCGAGGAATGGCTCCCGTCATCCCGAAGTCTGCGATCCCACGGCCGGAACATCCCGCTTCGCTGAGAAATAGAAGACGATGCCGCAGGCCCCCACCAACAGCGCGGTCATGCGGTAAGCCAGCGCGGTGAGCAGGCCGTTCACGCGGGCAGACTCCAGCATGGCGGCCGTGCTGTCGGGGAGTACGGTCTGCTGATGCTGTTGATAGAACCACGCCAACGCTCCTTCCAACGCTCCAATCCCGGCGGGAGTGGGCACGGCGGCGCTGAGTGCCTCGGGCAGCGGCAGTCCCACGAGGTGGTCGATGTATCCGGGGATCGCCTGCCCCGCATCTGCTCCCAATGAACCGTGCAGCGCCATCGCGCACAGATAGAACGAACTGAGAAATCCGACCTGACCAAACAGACTCAGCACTCCCGCCATGATGATGGCTGAGGGGCGTCCCTGATAGAGGCTGATCGAGTCGATCAGTTCCTTCGCGATGCGACCGACTACCGGCCACGTCGTGACCCAACTCATCAGCCGTGAGCGAGTCACCGCAGGAATCAACAGCAGCGTGATGCCGATCAATCCGGCGACAGTCCCGCCCCACAAGACTCGCACCGCCCACGCCATTTCCGGGCCGGGCTTCGTTCCGACCGGCAGCAGTGACGCGACGGCTCCGGCAGCGAACAAAGCCCACAATCCGAGCACGCGATCGAGCAGCACGGTCGCCACGGCAGAGGCCCGTCGTCCGGGAGTGTCCTTCGCCAACCAGACCGCTTTAACCAGATCGCCGCCCGCCGCACCGGGGCCAACAAAGTTACAGGCTTCTCCGAGCAGCCCCAGCCGAAACGCCTCCTTCACCGAGAACGGCAGACCGATCCCCGTGACGAGCAACCACCATCTCAGAAAGGTCAGGCACAGCGAACCGAATCTCACACCGACTGCCGCCGCAAACAGCGACCATCCGATCTCGCGACGACTCAAGTCCGCCAATCCCTCACGATTGAACCAGAACAGCGCCGCCAGCAGCCCCACGGCCAGCAGCCATTTGAAGATTGGGGCGGATCGTCGAAGCTGGCTCAGCATGAGATCAGTCGCTTGAAAATGAGTGAGTCGTTACGGGAAATTGAGCGTGCGCCCACCGGGTCCATCCCATTGGTCGCTACACAAAGTAGCCATCATCGCTCCGCGTGATGAGCCTTCTGAAAACAGGCGTCTGAGTCAGTGCGGCCGAACTCCAAAGGCTCGTCACGCGGAGCGATGACGGCTACTTTGCCCGCCTTTACAAGTTGTGTTGTGACCAATGTGACAAGCCCGGTGGGCAACGCCGTTCAGGATTTCTGTAGCAGAATTCGTGAGAATTCTGACGACTCGACGGTTCTCCAGAAGTCTGACGGCTTCTGCTACGTTCGATTGGCCCCTGTTTTACAGCTCCGAAATCCTTAACGGCGTTGCCCGGTGGGGTTGACCACATCAACACAGCTACTTCGCGCCGATGCAGTACAGCCATTCTTGGCGAGCGCCACTCGCGGTGTCAGCTAGGCGCAGAAAGAGTTGCCCTCGGCTGATGCCAGGGCTGGCGAAGCCTTCTGTCCCGAGTTGGTTCTCGGCGATCAATTCATATTGTTTGGAGGCCGCACTGAAGACGGTTGTCTTGCCGGACATGTCGGTTGAAAAGATGTGGCCGTCGGAAAGAACCGGCGACACACGGAAATTGCCGCCGATCCGCTTCTCCCACTTCTTTGCGCCGGTCGTGCCTTCGTAACAACGCGCGACGCCGTCGTCGCTCACCATGTACAGATGTCCTTCATGAGCAAGCAACGACGGGCAGTACGACTTGGCTTTGTTCCGCCACGCAACCGAACCGTCCGGCTTGATGGCCAGCGTCTCTTGTTCGGGGTAGCCACCGCTGGCAAAGACCAAGTCGTCGGCAACGACCAGCGTTCCGACGGCTGCCTCCGCTGTGCCGGGCGTGGACCAGAACGGCTCACCCGTGAGCGGATCGAAACTCGCGACGAGATTCCCGCCGCACAACACCAATTGATCGCGGCCACCCAGCGAGACGACACGCGGCGAGGCATAGCTCGACTTGGCCGGTCTCTGTTTGCGCCAGACGATGTCGCCGGTGAGACGATTCAGCGCAGCGACAAACCCACCTTGCCCATGATCCGCCGCGATCAACACCAGCGACTTATGCAGTGTGGGTGATGCCGAGTACCCGAACTTCGACCCAAATGAACCGACCTCGGTCTGCCAGACTCGATTGCCATCCAGGTCGAGGGCCGTCGCCCAGATCTTGCGATCGTTCAGAAAGAGGGCGAACAGTCGCTCCCCGTCGCAGGCGATCGTGCTGGTGGCCTGAGTGTTCTCCCCGTGCATCGCGGTCTCAAGCTGACCGCGATGCAGCTCCTGCTGCCAGACCTGCCGACCGTCCGCGCGATCGAGGCACAGCACCGACTGAACCTGTTGTTGCTCATCGGCCGTCTCCAAATAGATGCGGTCCCCCACGATTGTCGGAGATGAGTGACCTCGTCCCGGCAACTTCGTTTTCCAAACCACGTTCTCAGACTCAGACCACTTCGTTGGCACCGCAACCCCGGTCGAAACACCATCCGCGTTGGCTCCGCGCCACATCGGCCAATCATCCGCAGACCAGTTCAAATCGGGGACATCTACCGGCTGAACCGATGGCACCGCAGCAACCTCTTGCATCTTCGGAACGGGAGGTCCGGGACGCCGACCGCAACCGCTCAAACTCACCGCCAACAGACCGATCAACAACAGACGCAGCATGGAAAGATGTTCCCGATGGAAGTGGATGGTGATTTCTATCGACCGTGCATGAGAGCGAGTGGGTGACGCAGGAAGGCTCGCTCACGGACGCTGAATCGGCCGCGAGCCACTCGATTCAAAATGGGCGAGAATGTCCGTGGCGAATCGTTCCGAGTAGCCCGCGAGGAAGCACCAGAAAATCAGTTTCGCATAGTCGGTCGCTTGTCCGTGAATGCTGAACAGGATCTCGATCCCTTGCACGGCGGACGGCAGCTTGTCGGAGACGAACTTGGGAAAGAGATCCCCCGTCAGCAACCCCGAGATGAACAGGACATACGTCAGCGTGGCCAGAATTCCCCCAACGAGCGGCGACAAAAACGTGTAGACCCACGACTTCGACAAGAGCGTCAAGTCTTCGTTCGCCAATTGACCGAGTCGCTTTTGCAGGCCCACAAACCCACCAAGCGCACCGACCAGCAACGTCATGATCGGGACTGCGCCCACGATGACCGCGCCGAACCAATAGGTCAGCAGCGCTCCGGGAATTAACAACGCCATCAGCATCCCCAACGCCATCAGCAAGCGGTTGCTGACACAGATCAGAAGCTGCATTCGCTCGGGAGTCAGCGGCGGTTTGTCAGGCATGGCATTCTCCGCGTGTCTAATGAGTTGGATCAGATCGGCGACACACAGTAGGCCGTCGCCTACACCGCTGTGAAGAGTCTTTCCGCCAGTGATTTCTCGGCTTGCAAAACGTCTGTTTGGAACTGATGGGCGAAGATTGGACCGCGACGTGACAACTGCAGGCAGGCTTACGATTCATGGTTCTTCGCGGAACCTCCGCACCGTGTTTGTCGCTGAGTTCGCAAGGACTCAGCCCAACTCGCCATCATGCGCCGAGTTCTTGCGAACTCAGCGACAACCCTGTGAACAATCCGGGCAAGTATTTGATCGCCTCATCTTTCTGCCTCTCACTTTCTGTCTCCCCCGCTTCGGTCTTGCCGGGAGACGAAGAAAGAAAGAGAGAGAGAGAGGCAGAGAGATTGCAGAGCGAAGGGGAAGCCGAACGGCGCGGTGTCCCGCTCGTGACATCATTTCTCGGACGCGGCCTTGGGGCCGAACGCCGGATGGCGCGATTCGCCAAAGCTGTTTTCCACGCGGTAATGCAGTTCCTTCTCCCGTTCGCGTCGTCCTGGAAGCTCCTCGTTCCTGAGCACATCCGTCACGCGGTACGGTGTCACCCGATCGCGACGGAGATACATCTTCAATTGCTCGTGCAACGACAACGGTCGGGCACCGACTCGGCCGAACACCGCGATCTGATTGCCCGATTCATCGACGGCGCGGTCGCGATCGACCCCTTCGGAAATGGCGCAGGCACAGCCGCCGTGCGGAATCGGATAACAGGCGATCAGGCGGGGGACCGGCTTGGGCAGGAAGCTGTCGTAACCCGGCGTGTCGGGTGAAGTCAGTTGCAGGACTCGCATTCCGTTGCGGCCGTCGGCGACGAAGGCAAACTGGCTGGCGTAGTACGCTCCCAACTTCACGTCATGGGCATCATTCATCTGGCCGCCTGCGTCATAGGTCGTGTGCAGAGACGGAGCTTCCGGGTTTGTCACGTCGAGGATCACCAGACCGTCACAGCCTCCGGCCACATACGCGAAATTGCGGGCGACGTAAACGTTGCGGGCATCACGCAGCGGATATCCGCAGACGAATCGCGGATGGGCGAGGTCCGTGACATCCAGAACCTTCAGCCCGTCCTTGTCGCAGACGAATCCGTACCGAAACTGAACCTGCACTGCGGTGGGATCGCGCAGAATGTCGCTCCCAATCGTGGACACGATGCACGGATGCTTCGGGTCGTCGAGATCGACGACGACCAATCCCGCCGAGCACGAGACGTAGGCATACTTCCCGACGATTGTCACCGCGCGGGCTCCGTTGAGTTGTCCCTGCGGATTGAACACGACGGCCGGTTCCAGAAAGTTGTTCGTCGGATCGCCATCGAGCAGCGTGCCCGCTCCGATCAGGATCAACCCGTCGTACAGGTCGGTCGCATAGATGTAGGCGTAGAGGGCATGCACGGGCGATTCGTGATTCTCCGGCCGGTGCGTGCGAGTCGGATCGGGGGCGATCGTCGTCGGTGCGGCGACCGACGTTGCATACCGGGATTTGATGTAGAACCGCTGGCCGAGCGGGGAGACGGGAGCCGTCGAGAACCGCTGCGAAAAACCCTTGTTGTCGATGAACGCCGTGTCGAAGACGCGAATGCCACCCTCGCCGCACGCCGCATACAGGTACTCTCCGCGCGCCAGAAGACTGAGGATCTCGGGCTGGGTTCGCGGATTGACGATCGCGTCGCCGATGTCCCTGCCGGGATGCCGCGCGGCTCGCAACAGAGAATCGTTGTCGCAATGTTTGCGATGGCGATCCGGATAGACGATCTGGTGCATCGAGCTGCCGATGACGGTCTGCGGTTCGTCCTGCTCGGAGACTTCGACGGCGTGAATGCCGTGCTTACCGGCTCCCACGTAGCAATAGCGTCCGACGAAATTCATGAAGTTGGTCCCCTGCATCAGGAGCTGGGCCAACTGCGCGTTGTTGTCATTCTTCTCCGTCAGGTGGCAGTCTCCGCAGGACTTGGTCTCACCGCGACCGCGCACGGTGTGAGGGACGTTGGTGCTGAAGGCGATGCCGCTCATCCCCTCGGCCGAAATGGTCTGCTGTTGGGTGTAAATGGATTCGCGGTTCTGATTGAACGAGGTGACATGCACGGCGCAGGACGACCGCGCGGGACCGATCTTGTTGCCTGTGACGTTGCCGTCGTGAGCCAGCATGTAGATGTCTTCGCGCAGCGTCTGAAAGTTGTAGGCGACATGGTTTCGTGACACGTCCCCTTCATTGTGCAGCGACGGCATTTTCTTGTTGGCCTTCTGCGGCAGGTGACAGCCGTAACAACTCGGATTCCACGACGAGTGGCAGGCGATGCAACTGATCTTCCCCGAGCTGTGGGCACACTTTTCCTGAGACGGCAGGTCGCCCCATTCCATGTCGTCCAAGGTCTCCGACCAGCGCACCGTCTTTGCCAGGGCGGACAGCGCGTTGTAATCGGGGTGCTTGGGATTGATCGTGTCGGCGACCTGCTTGATCTCCCAGCTCAGGTCTTTCTCGACCATCGAATTCTGCACGACGCGATGGTCCCGGACCTCGAATCGGCGTTTGCCAAACGGCGTCCGCATCCGAGTCAGATCGCGGCCCGTGGTCTGTTGTTCCGGATGCTCCGCAGCGGCAGGCCCCGACGTGATCATCCGGGGGATGCCATTCACCACCTGAATCGCCTTCTTTTCGGCGGAGCCGTGACAATCCTCGCAGCGGATCTCAATGGCGGCGCGGACCTCGCCGTACAGCTTGCCGTTCCCATGCACGTCCTGAACGAAGTGGCAATCGACGCAGTGCATCCCCTTTTCGAGATGGATGTCGAGCATGTGAACCGGGACGCCCTTTTGATTTCGTCGCAGGGTCTCTTCCAGTTCCTGAAGCTCCGCCAATGTCCGTTCGTCGCGATTGCGATGCAGGTTTCGCGACTCCAGAGTTTGATCGACGGCGGCTTGTCGAAGCGCGGCCGTCGGTTCGGGAAGTCTGTTGCCAAAATGGTCGAGGTGGTTCCCCTCGCGATCTTTCTTGAAGACCGCCTTGAAGACCCACCCGTGACTGTGAAAGTCCGCGAAGTGCGACTTCTTGAGATGCGGATTTAACTCGGAAACCGCCTGTAGGAAATTCGGGTCCGCAGTGTTGCTGCGGGCCGCGATCTCGTTCGGGTCGCTCATTTGAGCCTGCGTCGCTCCCTCCGACGTGAGCTTGCGTTCGGTTTTCGGATACATGAACTCGCCGTCGGTTTCCTGATCCCACCACATGTAGCCGAGATAGCTGTTCATGACCGTGGTGCCGGGATGAATGTGGCAGACGATGCACTGGCTGGAGGGAGTACCCGTCACGAACCGATGCGCGACCGGATGACCCGGCTCATGCTTGGGAATGGTCGGGTCGATCCGTTTGACCAGATCATCGACTTCAAAATGAGCTTTGCCGTCGTTGCCGTACTTGGCCCACGGCCCGGAGTTCACCTGCGACCGATCGTTCGCGTAGACCATGTGGCACGAGGTGCAGCCGCTCGAACGATAGTCTCCGGCGTGATCGTTGGTTCCCATGAAATTCAGCGTCGGATCGAACAGCCGGGTCTTCTGCAATCCGATGAAGACCGGGTCGGTGCGGTTCAGCGTTCCCAATCCTCGGTTGCTGAGTCGCTGTCTCGGTCGTCCGTTGACCTCCAACGTTTCCGGAATGCCGACCTCGGGAGCAAACCGACCACCCCGCTCGAAGATGCGAAGAACGTTGCCCGGCTGGCTGATTTCAAATCGGGGCAATGGATCGAGGAACGGCAGGATTCCCTTCGTGGCGGTTTCTTCGGGAGTCGGCGCGGGAACCGTTTGCAGTCGCTGTGGCGTGCCATTCATGGAATAGCTCTCGCCATAACGCGGCCATTTATTCGGAACGGCTCCGTTGTTATAGAGCGCCGCCCCCCACAACATGCAGCCGTGAGTCATCATGCTCTTGCGGACTTCGAGGGTCTCGCGCGGATGACAAACACCGCAGGTCAGATGGGCCACGCGCAGGTCGCCGGGATTGACGAAGCGAATGAACTCGGGACATTCGTGGTTCAGCACGGTGTACGAACGGACGGGGTTTGCGGACGAACTCCAGACATCCGGGTATCGCGGATGGACGTGAGCTTCCATCTTGCTCGTGGCATTGCTGTCGCCGCCGTGACAGTCGATGCAGCCGAGCTGAAACGACGCCGGGAGGTCCGGCTGCTCATGCGGGTCGCAGGCATCCTTGTGGCACGTCACGCACCCCCGACTCTTGAAGGCAGCCGACTGGACCGACTGCTTCAACAGCTCAGGACCGCGCCCTTCCTGCGGACTCGAAAGCCGAGAAGTACCGACTTCGGTTCCGTCGTTTTTCGTATCCGATGTATCGACGATATTCGTCAAGCGGCTTGCGAGCCGGACCTTGTCTCCCGCCTGTGCGACGCTGGTCATTGGATCCGGGTTCCGCCCCGTGAGGGTGAACATTCCCACGTTGACGAGCATCCCGACGACGACAACGACCGCCGCAATCCAACAGCGGCGCGAGTGACCAATTTGCTGACGTTCGATCATGACGGCGTCCTTGCCCTATTCGACCGACAAGCCCATCCGGGGCTTCGACCATTAAAACGGATGATTCATGAGGAACCACGGAAAACACGGAAGCTCACGGAAGGGAAAGAGTTTCAGCACAAGGCCGATTTACAACTTGCCGCTGTGTCTGATGGGATTCATTCATCGCCACTTCTGGCTCTGCTTTCCTTCCGTGCATTTCCGTGTTTTCCGTGGTGAATCATCCGGGGTTAAAAAGCGAGTGCGAGTTGCATGAAGGCGGAGTTGAGCAAGCCGATGCCAGCCGAGTTGGCATTCGCGGTCGTGAACGGTGAAGTTGTCCCGTACAAATCCTTGAACCCCGCGCCGGGTATCAGACACGCATAGCCGCCGGTCAAGATGATGTTGTCACTCAGCAGCGGGCGATACTCCATCCCGATGCTCAAATCGACTCCGATGGAGCGTTGAATGCGGTTCTGAAACGTGAAAGCCTGCAGCACGCGAACACTGTCGAATTCGAGATAGCTGGCGTTCGTGATCAAGCGAGTCTTTTGAGTCAGCTCAATGTCGGCACCCACGTTCAGCAAGCGCAGGCCGGGATTCACGAAGTTGCTTTGTCCCTCAAATTTGCTCGATCGCAGATCGGGGACCAGACTGAACCGATTCACCAGCCCGACGCCCTGAAGGTTGATCTGCTGCCGTTGCCAGTAGCTGAACTGCCCTCCGGCAAAATTCGGACTGTCGAGGATCGAGTCGAATCCGTTGGCCTTGCAGTCGTAAGGATCGCGGTCCCCCGAGGCATAGAAGAACGAACTTCGAAATCGAATCCAGTCGCGATCGTAGGAGACCTCCGCCGCCGCCATCGCCGCATTGATGCTTTGCGCCGCACCGCCGATCGGATTCAGACTGTCGCGTCCCGTGACCCAATAGAACGCATTCGAGACGTTGATCCGTCCGATGTGGCCATCGCCCGCCAGCCCCAGATAGACGGCCTCCACGCGATGCGGCCGGAAGACTCCCACGGGATCGGGGCGCGCCAGAAAGTCGTTGTGGTCGAAGAGGAAGCTCGGCCCGTCGTTGTTGTAATGCACGCTGGCTTGAGCCGTGTAACCCGGAAAGAGGAAGTCCTGCCGATAGTAGTTGGCGATGGCAATCGACTGATCGCGGCCTTCCATTGTGTTCAACTGGCTGTTCGTGTCCTTCTCGGCCTGACGAAAGAACGCGACGTTGAACTGGTCGCGATTGGCCAGCCGCGTTCCGAACAGTCGGACGGCCCGGTTCGTGTCCGAGAAGATGAAACCCCGGAAGTCGCTGGTGAACGGTTGTGAACCGACTCGCATCGACACGAAGTCGTAGTCGGGGCTGAGGTCCTTGAGCTTCGCCTCAACGAAATACTCTTCGAGCGCCATGAAGTCGTCATAGCGATTTGTCCCCCGTCGCACGTCCGGATTGACGAGGCCCAGTTCCTGCGTGTCGAGGTAGTTGAAGTTGAAGACCGGCGTGAATCTCACGCTCCAATCGACCGGCTTGAAGCTCGTGTCCCCGTGAAACAGCTCCACCGTCAGCCGGAAGAAGTTGGATGTGAGGTACTGGTTTGGATCGCCGAAGAATTGCCGTTGATTGGGATTCACCGTGCTCTCAAACGGCGTCGTGGGAGCGGGGAGTTGGCGAAACTCGTGCAGAGAATCGATCCGACCGGTCAGCTTGAGAAAGGTGTGCTGCCCGACAATCGGATAATCCCCCTTGAACACATTCTGGTTATACGGATCCCACCAGTGTCCCTCTTTGTACGGGTAATCGTCACCGGCGGGATGTCCCTTGCCGTAGCGATCCCAAGCCGGAAAGCCCGACCGCCAGCGATCGGGCATCGGGACAAAATCTCCGTCCTGCTGAACATCAACAGGCAGGATTCCGGACTTCCCCGTGTAACCCAACGGGGCCTCCAACGGATGGACCGGCCAGCCATGCGCGGCATCTGGGTTCGCGAAGACTTCGTCCGGTTCACCGAGTGGACGATCCAACAGGCCAGGCTCCACTGTGATGCCGCCGAGGAACGGACGATGGAAGTCATTTGAGTCTTCAGATTCTTCGGCTTGCGGAAAGGAACGATGCGGGCCGCTCGGCAACGGCAACAGATCGAGTTGATCGAAATCGAGTTGATCGAAGTTGACGAGTTCCGCTGATCTCAGACTGGAGGGATCGTCGGAGCGGAAGTCCGCCGTGTGTACTCGATGTCGAACCGGCCGCTCGATCTGTTCTCGCCTGGCTGGCGTGCGTCCCGAGGTGAGCGGTACACGCTCCAGCTCCCGGCTGGCGTTGAGCCTTGTCGAGGTTTCGGCATCGTCCGGCAGTCTCCGGGGAACCGTCGCTGAAAACTCCGCCAGAAACAGTCGTGCCTTGGCTTGGCAGAGCGGATCGGGATCGCGATCCGCCAACAACGCAACCTGCCGAATGGCGGCGTGACTCGGTTCGATCCGCGTGAGGGCTTCCAACGCATCGCGGCGAATCAGACGGTCACGGTCGTTCAACAGTTCGAGCAGGATCCCTTCCAGATTGATCGTGGGTTGAGCGGACAGGATTTCGGCCGTGGCTGTTCGCGTGGACTCCAGCCATTCGAGGTCGCCAGCCAGCACGTGCAGCGATTCGCGAGACGGTCCCTTTGCAGTGGCATCGAACGCTTGTGCATTCGCGCTGGACTGGAAGGCGAGAGCGAAGAAAACAGGGAGCCACCACCGGCGGCACCACGATCCGCCCTGCGTCGCGGGCCATTTCTTGCGCCGAGCCACGAGAGACGATCTTCGCTGTGATGGGAGCGATGCGGGCATCGTGCAGACGTGATTTGGGAAACGGCATTCGGACTCGACCTCGGCCAACCTCCCATGATTCAAAAACCGGAGCAAGACGAACCAATCCGAAACGGAGGAATCCGGCAACACGCGACCGACCCCCGTTGGTCCACCGGCAGAAATTGTCGGTTCGCGCCCGGTTTTCGATCCAATCCGCAGATGGCGCAGAAAAAAGTGAGTTTGCCGTTGATGACGCTGGCCGATGAAAGGGTAAAGACGCGTCCTTTCAATTCGCAGTCGCAAATGCTCGCAAGGGTTCAACGGAGCCGCCTCTCGGCCGCAACCTGATTGAAAGAGGAATGGCGTCAGCAAGACAGAACACTGGTCGTCGCTGATCGTCACCCATCCGAATCAACGTCAATCAGTGTTCCAAATTCTTCGCGCCCAGCGATGAAACGAATCGTGAGCGGTACGACGGATCACCCACCCGACGACGAGGTCGCTGATGAAATGGCTCGATTCCCTTCGCGACTGGTTCGTGACTGATGACACGGAGGAGCGTCCTGACTTCTTCGGTTCGCGGGTCGGCACGACCGAGCTCCTCGAATGTCGTCTGGTCTTGGGATCGCTTTCGGCGGACCCTTCGGCGCTGATTCCCTTCGGTGCGGCGCAGACGAATGCGGAGGGCGCGGGCATTTCCGTGAGCGGTGCCGCGACGCTGATGGGCGGCGTTCCGCAACCGATTCTCTTTGGCGGAACTCAGACGCTGATGTTGCCGCCGCAACAATCCAACCTTCCGCAATCCAGCACGCCTCTGTCGGTCGCGGTGCTTGATGAGTCGTCGGAGGACATTCATTCCACGTCTGGCGGTTTGCGTTCACCAGTCATTGAGGATGACATCACGACCCCGACGTTGGTGGATTCGATCGGTTTGCCGAACAACGGTCATCCTCAGTCGCCGCAACGCATCGCGACTGAAGAGCTGCCGGTCACAAACACCGACCCGCTCTCGACGGAAAGTTCGCCGCTGACGCCGTCCGGCAACTCCAACGCTGCGGGTCCTCCCGTGGCGATCGACGCCGCACTGACGGCGGTGAACAACAACGTCTTCGTCACGGCCGAAGAATTGGCGGTGGCCAAGGCGGGTCGTCCGGCGGCCGTCGTACCGGCCTGGTTTGACGGGCAAGCGACCGGCATCATTCACTACGACTTCCGTGACAACAACGGCGTCGCCAACGAGATCACTGCCGAGCAGATGCAGACCACGGAACAAGTCCTGCAAGCTTGGTCTGAGGCCAGTGGCGGGAAGCTTGAGTTCGTCCGAGACACTCTGGCCGACAGCCCGACGATCGTGAATATCGGAGTGGGAGATTTGTCGGCTGTGGATTTGAGCAGCGGTCCGGGCGGGACGTTGGGCTCGACGCACCATGCGTTGCCGTCGGTGGACGGCAACCAGACTTCCGTCGGTTCGATCTGGCTCGATCGCAGTGAGCCTTGGGACAATTCCGCAGCGGATGGCACCGTCGCCGGAAGCGTGGACTTCGCCACTGTGATGGCTCACGAAGTTGGTCACGTCGTCGGATTGGAAGACGATCCCTCACGGCCAGGGATCATGAACCCGAGTTATTCCGGACCTCAGAATCTGTCCGGCCTCACGACGGCATTCCAAAGCCCGCAGTTCTATTCGACGACCTCGCTGGATGCGGAGGGATTCGTCACCGACGACATGGTGATGGGATATCCGCAACTCGCCCAGAGCGAGGTCTCGACGCTGTTGGCTCGAGCGTCCGTGGCGACTCCCAGCAATGACGCCATCATCGCGATCGTCGATCGAAACGGGACGATTCTCGGAGTGCGAGTTGAACAGGGTGTGCTCGATACCATCGCCGACCCGGCGACGCTCGCGTTCGCGATTGATGGAGCCGTTTCCAAGGCGCGCACGGCCGCGTTCTTCGCCAACGACACGGCACCACTCACATCCCGCACCGTCCGCAATCTGAGCCAGACGACGATCCTGCAACGTGAGGTGGAATCCAACCCGAACTCTGCGGTCTCCACCATTCAGGGACCGGGCTTTGTCGCTCCCGTCGGCATCGGCGGGCATTTCCCGGCGGATGTCGCTCACACGGCACCGGTCGATCTGTTTGACATCGAAGCCTCGAACCGCGACAGCACGATCATTCCCGGACGCGATCGCTTCAACATCGATCCCGCCAACGTGCCCGCCGGTCAAACACTGGTGACACCGATCTCCTATGGGACCGACGCCGGCATCCCCGGCGACTCGCAAAATCGGGGGATCGCGACGCTGCCGGGTGGCCTGCCGATCTTCCGCGACACGAACGCCGACGGCGATCCGGACACGTTGATTGGCGGGATCGGTGTCTTCTTTCCGGGCGAGGATGGATACGCCACACACGAGCAGGGCTTCGTGGCGGGAGTCGGACAAACCACTTTGCAGCGGACAAATTCCAATCGCGAACTGGAGGCGGAGTTCATCGCGCTGGCCGCGCTGGGAGGGAGCCGCGAAGCCTCGGTCGGCTGTTTCACCAACACCGTCGTGGGGACCTTGAATGGAATCGCCCCCGTCAGCGACATCAATCTGCCGTTCGGCTTCCTGACACTAAACGGTGTCGGGTTGGAAGTGGTCGGCCCAACTCCGGGAGCGCTGGGGCCTCAACAAGTGATCGCGCCCTTCATCGGAGTGGCGGGCACCGGAGCGAACAGCGGCGCGAATCAGCTCTTGGGCGGAGCCGTCACGCTGCGTGACGGAGCCAGCGTACCGGACGGATATCTCGTCACTCCGCACACGGGGACCGGCGGGCTGACGACCGCCGACATGACGCAGATCATCAACGCGGGGATCGCCGCGTCCAACGAAGTACGTGCCGCCATTCGTCTCGGTCCCGACAGCCGGACCGGAGCGGACGGCGTGCGGATGACGTTTGCCATCACCGATCTGAATGGTTATGTACTGGCCTTATATCGCATGGAGGACGGCACGGTCTTTTCGATTGATGTCGCGGTGGCGAAGGCGCGCAACGTCGCCTATTACGCGGACACCACTCAGTTGCAACCCATCGACCAGGTGGCCACCAGCCCCGGCGGACCGGACATCGCCGCCGGCACCGCGTTCACCAATCGAACCTTCCGCTTTCTCGCCGAGCCGCGCTTTCCATCGGGAGTCGATGAGACCGTCCCTCCAGAATTCTCGATCCTGAACGATGCCACCGCCGCAGGCTTCGATCCTCTAACCGGCGAGAACATCGGCGGACCAGGTGCGTCCGCCGCCTTCACCAGCGTGATGGGCCACGATGTCTTCAACTCGGGCACGAACTTCCATGACCCGACCGATCCTGCCAACCAGAACGGCATCATCTTCTTCCCCGGTAGCACCCCGCTCTACAAGAACGGCGTGCTCGTCGGTGGTTTGGGCGTGAGCGGCGACGGCGTCGATCAGGACGATGTCGTGACCTTCCTCGCCGCCGAAGGCTTCCTGCCAGACGGCGTTTCGATCGACACCGCCGACGAGTTCTTCGTGGACGGCGTCCGCCTCCCCTATCAGAAATTCAACCGGAACCCGTTCGGATGACGCTTCACGCGGATTGATTCCTGTGTTTGAGCGGCCAGACGCTAGCCGCCGGTACTGGCACAAGACCGGCGGCTAGCGCCTGGCCGCTCACAGACACAAGACTCAGCAACTCCAATCCGAAGCCTTGAAGTCGCCTGATCGACTGATTGCCACACCGGAGTCCCCGCAATGCGAATCACCATCAGCACGCTGCTCACCCTGGCCGGATTTTGGTTCCTGCCCCTCGGAGCTGCTTGGGGACAAACAGAAGACGGTCTGGCGCGAGCCGGTTGCCCGCATCTGGTCGCAAGCCACGCGCGCGTCGGCTACGGCAGCAAATACGTCGCCTACTACGTGGGCGGCGGGGCACCTCATTCCAAAGGAGAGTGCCGCTATACCCACGAAGGAACTTTCGGAATCGACTACAAGCCGATCGTTCCCGGCTTCCGTCGCGCGACCACTCTGGGCTGGTGGCATGGCCGACGCCTTCAGGGCGGGCCGGGTCAGTACGAGCCGAACGCACATGTCACTCCCTTCCCCAACCGCCCCGCGCGGTAATTGGCCCGGTCGCATGTGAGGCGGATCATTCCACGCATCATCCTCGCTCAATCCTGACCGACCGACTCAGCCGCCCGATCCCTCTGGTCCACGACGGCATAGTCGTCCCCGAAATGCGGGCGCAGCCATGAATCGCCTCTGCATGGATCACCGACTGGACTCTGAAGGCTGAACCAATTCACCTCTTGTGCCCTTGGCACATAGGTAGTCGATGCCGCAGCCTGTGCCACCCAGCGGACTCGCTTCTGTGCTGGCACTGGGTAGACTGCTTGCCGACTGACACGGGTTCCTTGACTGCGGACTTTGATGTGGAGTGGCTTGATGTCTGAATCGCGACCAAATTCTGTGGACGAGGAAACCGTTGCCCCGCGTCCCAAATCCTTGTCTGAGTTTTCGTTGAAAACGCTGAGGTCGCTCAGTCCGAATGAGAACACGTCTGCCGGTGAGACCAGGTCGCCCGCGCCGCTCAGCACGATCGTCGGGATCGGCAGTCAGCTCGGGCCGTATCAGTTGCTCGACAAACTGGGCGAGGGCGGCATGGGGGCCGTTTACAAGGCGCGGCATGCCAAGCTCGGCAAGTTGGTCGCGCTGAAGATTCTGCCGCAGCATGTCCTCTCTCGGCCCGATGCCCTGGCGCGGTTCGAGCGAGAGATGATGGCGGTCGGGACGCTCCATCATCCCAACGTGGTCCAAGCCCATGATGCGGGCGAGATCGGCGGCGTGCATTACCTGTCGATGGAGTACGTCGAAGGTCAGGACTTGCACGAGTTGGTGAAAGCCAAGGGGCCGATGTCGGTCGTCAATGCGTGCCAGGCGATCCGGCAGGCGGCGCTGGGATTGGCGGCGGCTCACAAGCTGGGGCTCGTCCATCGCGACATCAAGCCGTCGAACCTGTTCCTCACGAAGGAGACGGGGCAGATCAAGATCCTCGACATGGGGTTGGCGCTGTTGTCGCAGGAACAGGCTCCCACGGCATTGACCTCGGCGGGCGATCGCTTCGGCACGCCCGACTACATGGCTCCCGAGCAGTGGGAGGACGCGCACACCTGCGACGCGCGCGCCGACTTGTACGCCCTCGGCTGCACGCTGTTCCAACTTCTGGTCGGTCATGCACCGTATGGAAGCAGCGAGTACCGCACAGTCCCGCGCAAGATGCTGGCCCACGTCCGCGACCCGATCCCCGACCTCAAGGCCGCCCGAGCCGCCGTAGGTTGGACGCCCTCGTCCGACCGCTCTTCGTCTTCTGCCACTACGCCGACGAATGACGCGAAGAGGACGGACGAGGGCGTCCATCCTACGAGCGACATCCCTGCCAAGCTCGACGCCATCTATCGCAAGCTGATGGCCAAGGAGCCGAAGGATCGCTTCGCCTCGGCCGATCAGTTGGCGGAAGCCCTCGCACCGTTCACGCGACAAAGTCGCTCGGCCCAAGGTAGCCCTGTCGCTCCGCGACAGGAGGCGCGAACGCAGATCGACTCGCCCAAGCGTCCCGGCTCCGACAGAGCGAAAGTACCACCGAACGCTTCTCCCGCCGCGCGCCACGTCTCGCGGAGCGAGACGGCTACCTTGGCACAGTCCTCGTCGCTGGTCGTCCGACCGCGCGGCCCGAACCGCAAGTGGTTGCTCGCCGCAGGCGGAGCAGCGGCGCTGGTCATGCTCGGCGTGATCATCATCACGATCACAAACATGGACGGCACGAAGACCAGGATCGAAGTCCCCGGCGACTCGAAGGTCGAGATCTCCACCGACAACGACCGTAGGATGGCCGCCCCCGGCCGTCCTTCCGACACGCAACCCAACACGAAGCAGACGGCCGAGGGCGGCCATCCTACGCAGACCACACCGTCGGCTCCCGCTCTCGATCCCATCGACTACGCCGCCGAACGCAAGGCGGCGGAGTGGCTGGCGACGCTGGAAGTGCAGCAATTGCGTGTCATCTTGCGACGGGAGGACGGGAGTCCGTTTGAACTGTCATTGACGCAGCGCATCCTTCCCGAGGGACGGTTTACCGTAGAGGTCATCGAAGTGAGCGATCCGGCTGGGAAGCTGACTGAAAATGCGATCAATGAGGTAGGCATGCCCCTGTTGGGAGAGTGTCGCCAGCTCAAGGCCGCAAGTATCAATTCGCCCAGTCTGACGAGTGCGGGCTTCGAGCGATTGAGGCCGTCGAGGACTTTGAAAAATCTAAATCTTGGGACATCTGGCGTCGACGACCGCCTTTGGCCCTTGTTGGCGCGGTGGCCCTCACTGGAGTCCCTCAATCTACACCAATGTGCAAAAATCGGTGATGACGGACTCGCCGCTTTGCCTCCGATGCCGGCGCTGTGGCTTCTCTCGCTGGATGGCACACTCGTCACTGACAAGGGGATGCAACTGCTGGCCGAACGTGGCCCCAATCTCGAGAATCTCTATATCGCGCAGGACGAAGGAGCGTCGCATCGCTCGCTGACGGCGTGTCGTCATTTTCGGAACCTGCAGGTCGTCGCCTGCTCGTCAGATCAAGTGGCTTCCGCCGGAGTGACGGTTCTCGCGGGACTTCCGCAACTCCGTCATCTCGGAATGCGGGGGCCAGCTCGCGATGAAACCCTCCAACTGTTGCTGCCGCTACGGGAACAACTGATTCATTTCACCATGAATCCACAGGGGGCTGTCTCTGATTCTCCTCCCACCTCCGCAATCTATTGGACGCTAGCCCAGTTCACGAAACTCGAAAGCGTCGAATTGGCCGGCGGTCAAGGTTCGCCAACCGACGCCGATCTTTTGCTCTTGGCTCAATTGCCGAAACTGCTCCGACTTGTCGTCAACTTCGACGAGAAATCGCTGTCTGCCGATCATCCCGACGCGCGGCGTCTTTACACTCCTGCAGGGGTCGAAGCCTTCCGCAAAGCGCGGCCGGATGTGGAACTGAATATCGATGGCAAGATTTACCCCGCCGTCACCGCGATTGATGCCGTCATCGACTTCGCCGCCGAACGTAAGGCAGCGGAGTGGTTGATCGGCTTGAAAGCGGTCTTCCAGATTGAGACAGACGGCAGCATCCTTCAACCAACCGAACTGGCTCAGCTTCCGAAGGGGCCGTTCCATGTGCATTACCTTGATCTCACTGCGCAGCAAACTTTGAAGACGAGTGACCTCGAGTTGATCGGTCGGCTCAAAGGATTGAAGACGCTCAGCCTCGGACAAACGCAGGTCGATGACTCGTACTTGTCTGGCATCAGTGAGTTGATCGAGCTTGAGCATCTCTACCTTGATAGAACTCGCGTCACCGACGCCGGGCTGGCTGAATTGGCGGGCTTGAAGAATTTGAAAAAACTCGGCTTGGGTTTCACCGCCGTCGGGAATGACGGGATGACGGTGGTCGCCAAACTGATCAATCTGCGTGTGCTTTCCTTGGGCGAGTCGCTGGTTGGTGACGATGGCCTCGCCAAGCTCAAAACATTGAGTCGGCTGGAACAACTAGGTCTTGGAAGCGAAGTCACTGATCGAGGATTGGGACACCTCTCGAACTTCCCCAATCTGACAGTGATCCAGGTTCTGAAATCGCATCATCTGACTGAGGTGGGAATCGGCTATCTTCAAAAGCTGCCGAAGGTGACGGAATTGAATGTGGTGGCTGCGACAGATGCGGATCTGGAACGTTTGAAAACGCTGACCCATCTCAAAATGCTGACCTTTAACTTAAACCAATTCACGGTCTCTGGCTTGGAGACCCTCCAAGCGTTTCCGCAGTTGGAATATGTCAGTCTCGATGACTCCGCGATAACTGATGATTCGTATTTGCCGACGTTGTCGAAGCTCGCCAAGCTTCGGAAACTTCACATGAACAACACGGCAATCACAGCGGAAGGCATCGCCAAATTTCGCGAGCTGCGACCGGATGTCGAACTCTCGGCTCGCGGTAAAGTGTATCCGGCTAGCAGCCCGTGACGACAAAAATGCCGTGCTCGTGGGTGGCTTGTGTGTCGATGGCCAGGTTGATCAGAACGATGTCGTGACATTTTTCTGCCTGGTCAATCGAGTTGAGTCGCCGGTGACTCGTTCAGTGGCGGCAGATCGTTTTTCGGAAGTTTTTTGTTTCTGTCCGGTGGATCGACCGGCTCATTCAGATTTCCGGCAGTGACGTAGGGTGCGTGGAGTCTTCGGAACGCACCATGATCATTGCCGACCTCGCATTGCCGGTGCATACGACTATTTGGGTGCCACGGTCACGGCTATGCGTGGCCGTGCTTTCGCTACGACCAAAGCACGGCCACGCAAAGCCGTGACCGTGGCACCCTGAAAACCAGCTGTTTCTTTCCGGATAGCCTCTGAGATCGCGAACTGAAAGACCAATAGATCGCGAACGGAAAGACCAACTGAAACGCGATGTGTTCAAGGGGATTCGCTACCTGCTGCTGAAGAATCCCGAGAACCTCACGCAGACGAGCAAAGGGGACGAGCTGGCCCGGTGGCAAGAAGCCCTGAAGCTGAACGAGTC
>JAYTQJ010000504.1:0-19976 GCA_043746775.1 Schlesneria sp. | reverse complement strand
GCTCACCTCGACCTTGATTCCTCAACCTTCTTGGTCCACCAAACGCCTCCAACGCCTGATCGTCACCTCGGCGACGTACAGTCAGTCGTCGCACCTCAACGCCGAGTCACGTCGATCCGATCCTCGCAACGTGTTACTCGCTCGTGCGCCGCGCTATCGACTCGACGCGGAAGCCATTCGCGATGCGGCCCTCTTCTCGGGCGGGCTGCTGGCCGAACGGATCGGCGGGCCGAGCGTGAAGCCGTATCAACCGAAGGACCTTTGGAAAGCGGTCGTCTATGACACGAAGAGCGAACAGTTCTACGAGCCCTCTCTCGGTGAGGGCCTCTTCCGCCGCAGCCTCTACACGTACTGGAAGCGTCAGGTTCCGCCGCCATCAATGCAGCAACTCGACGCCCCGACGCGCGAGGTCTGCGTCCTGCGCCGCCAACGCACCAACACGCCGCTGCAAGCCCTCGTCCTGCTGAACGACCCACAATTTGTTGAGGCCGCACGCGGACTGGCCCAACGGATGATCGAGTCCTCGCCCCACGATCCCGCCCGCCTGACCACCGGCTTCCGCATCGTGACCTCCCGCCGCCCCAGCCTCACCGAACAGACCGCACTCCTCACGCTGCTCGCCTCCGAACGATCCCGCTTTCAGTCTCAACCAACCGCCGCGCATGAACTCCTCCAAGTCGGAACCATCCAACTCCCCAACAACACCAACAAGCCCGACCTCGCCGCATGGACGGTCGTCGCCAACGTGCTGCTAAACCTCGATGAAGCCATCTCGCGTGAGTAAACGACTTTAGAACGCTTGATGCCAAAAGCATCTTTATGAATGCTGTCGTTTCAATTCAACACAATGTGAAAAGATGGACTCAAGAACACTACACCTACTTGCCAAACAGGGACGATATTGGCACACCCCCAATCGCTGTCGCTCAACAGCACACCATTCGGTGAGACTGCTTTTGCCAATTCATTTCATTTCACAAAGAGACAAATCATGATGGAGATGAATCTAAACACCATCGACCGTGAATCGACAATCAATTTAGGAAACGCTGTATCGCAATTGCCAACTCGACGGCGACATGCTCGCCTCCTGTGCATGATCCTGGCTTTGGGCATTACCTGTAACAGCTCGTCTCGGATTTTTAGTTCTGTTGCATTCGCTGCTCCCGTGTATACCGCACCGACAATTCATACAAATATGGATAATGGCCTCGTACCAGCGATTGTTGCGAACGCAGAGTATTCAGACGGCGATGCCGCTGATGCCACGCTTCCAGCGAATAGACCATCACTACTCTCGATCAAACTTGATTTACCATCGCCCATCAACAAAGAGAGGCGCGAGGATTCGTCAAGCAATCCGTCGATACAAGAGGATGCAGGGCTCGCGCAATCTGGCGGCATTTTTGACCCGCTATTGGATTTTCTCTACCCACTCTTAAATCCGCACAACCACACTTCATCTGACGGCTTGCCTGTTAAACTGATTGACATGAGGATTGATTGGTCTAACGGCGGCGATGAGTCTGTCGGTACTGGGCCACTGCTTGCCCAATACACCATGCCAACTTGGCGTAACCAAGTGGTGACGACAATGACGGACTGCATAATTCAGGCCCTCACGATTGTTACCGGTGGATTATGCACTCCAACCGAATCGTTTGTGACCACAATGTTCCCCCTGTTGTCACCGAGTGCGCCAATGTTTCGGGCTCATCAAGCACAAGGGTTAACCAATCCTGAAATGAAAGAGGCGGCCATCTTACTTGATCCTCTTGATCCCATTTACGTGGCCGAAGTCTTAGCTGGAGTAACTATGCCGGGAAGTATTCCTGGTCTATGGTCACAACCTGGCAATGCTGGTGGTGGATCATTTGCAGCCTGCCCAGAATGTAAGTGTTTAATTTCGTGCGTGTCGTTGAATGGCCAGAACGGCGGTGGGGTGTGCAACACTGTCATTGAGTCTGTGGGCGCATCCACCTCTCCGGATGCGGGGACAATCACAATTGGCATGGAAAACTTCGCTGTCGGCACATATGAAGTCGATTTCAAAGTCATTACCACTTACCGCCTGAAGGGCGCTGGCGGTCGTATATTTGTAAGCATAGCGGGTGCCCCTCCAATCAACGTATCAGCTTCCGACGACGCGGTGATCGCCGGGCGGGTGGAAACGAGTGTCACCACCACTTATGCGGTAAGTGGCAGCGGTAGCGCTTCGGGGTTCAGTTGGACGCCGACCATTTCATTTGGACCAGGGTCTGGCAGCAAGACAGTCATGGTAGATGGCCATATCGGCATAGGCGCTGTGCGTCGCATTTCAGTTCCATTGGCCACCGTCGCTGTCATCTGCCGCAATCACAAAGGATGCCACAATGAAATGGACTCTTGTGTTATTCGTAATAACAACGTATTACGCGTGCGCCGGTTACAGATTATACGACAGTGTCGTTAATCACGGCGGTTCGTTGCTATTCCGCTCTCCTGATCCAAAAGATCGCGGAGCGAAGGACGGTTTTGACCCCATGCCTACTTGGGTTGAAACGCCACTTCGTCTTCGCCCCAGTTGGATATTGAAGTACACGCTTGTGTACATGTACGCGATGATCGTGACAGACATAATAGGCGCGATAGGGTGTTATGCCGCCCGCCATCGCTTGGGACATCGGCCGTGGTTCGTCATTTTCCTATGGTTGTGTGCGTTGCTTTGGATTGGCTCCAGAGTTGCAGCAATCTTAAGTGGGCAAGTGTGGACAATGGTCGATTTCTTCCCACCAACGCTTGGCTCGATGTGGATATTCCCCCTATTGCTGTCCGAAAAGTTGTTCCCAAGTCTGCCAATGGAGCATGTGGAAACTACAGCTGATAACCCACACACGGCTTGGCCAGTGGATCCGTGATCGAGTTGCTTGTGGGGCAGGTAAAATGACACGACAGCCCGGCGACGTTGACATCGCCGGGCTGTCGTCTTGTTATGGCACTCATTCTGCTCGTGGTGCGGACTTACGTTGCCAAGTGTGCGTTATCGTTATAGAGCATATGTCCGATGTCATTCATTGTAGCGTCGAGCAAAGCCCGTCGGAGCCTTCCGTTGCTGGAGGCTCGTCGTCAGTTCTTTGGTCGTGCGGGGATTGGTCTCGGGGCGATGGCTTTCGCGACGATGGCGGCATCGCGCGGTGAGGCTGATGAGGCGCGAGCGGCTTCCGAACAGGCGGCGCTCACGGCGGCGAGGCACTTCGCGCCGCAGGCCAAGCACATCATCTACCTGTTCATGCACGGCGGGCCGTCGCAGGTGGACTTGTTCGATCACAAGCCCGCTCTGAAAGGGTGGCATGGTCAGGAACTGCCAGCGTCGGTGCGGGGGACTCAGCGGTTGACCGGCATGACTTCGGGGCAGGCGTCGTTCCCGGTGATCTCGTCGAGATACCGATTTGCTCAGCATGGCCAGAGCGGCGCGTGGATGAGCGAGTTGTTTCCGCATTTGGGGACTGTCGCGGATGACCTCTGCATCGTGAGAAGCGTGACGACCGAGGCGATCAACCACGATCCCGCCGTCACGTACTTGCAGACGGGACACCAACAACCGGGGCGACCGAGCTTCGGGGCGTGGCTCAGTTATGGCTTGGGCCGCGAAACGGAAGACCTGCCCGCCTTCATCGTGCTGCTGTCGCGCGGCAGTGCGGCGCGTCCGGCCGATCCGCTTTACGCGCGATTGTGGGGGGCCGAGTTCCTGCCGTCACAACATCAGGGAGTGCAGTTTCGCTCGGACGGTGAGCCGGTCCTCTTCCTGCGCAACCCGCCCGGTCTGAGTGACGACGCGCGCCGCCGGATGCTTGATACGCTCGCCACGTTGAACCGCGAGCGACAAGCAATCGTCGGCGATCCTGAAATCGCCGCACGCATCGAGCAGTATGAGACCGCGTACAAGATGCAGTCGGCGGTGCCAGAACTGACCGACCTTTCGACCGAACCAAAGCACGTCTTCGATCTATACGGCACCGCCGCGCAGCGACCCGGCTCGTTCGCGGCGAACTGTTTGCTCGCGCGGCGATTGGTCGAGCGCGGCGTTCGGTTCGTGCAGCTCTATCACCGTGGCTGGGACCAGCACTACGACATCCCGACCGACCTGCCGCTGCAATGCGGTGATGTCGATCAGGCGTGCGCGGCTCTCGTGACGGACCTCAAGCGACGCGGGTTGCTCGACGAAACCGTGATCGTCTGGGGGGGCGAGTTCGGTCGCACGGTCTACGGCCAAGGGAAGCCGACTGCCGACAACTACGGTCGCGACCATCACGGCCGCTGCTTCACGATGTGGCTCGCCGGAGGAGGCATTCGTCCCGGCATCATGTATGGAGAAACGGACGACCACAGCTTCAACGTCGCCCGCGATCCGGTTCATGTCCACGATCTCAACGCCACGCTCTTGCACTGCCTTGGTGTCGATCACACGCGGCTCACGCACCGCTTCCAAGGCCGCGACTTCCGACTGACCGATGTCCACGGCAACGTGGTGAATGGGATCCTCATGTGAGTTTCCAGCCCGCGATCACTCGCAGGGCCATCGCCTTTTCAATGTAGGGTGGGACCAGCTCGCTTCGAGCGCCGGCCCACCATTCGGGAATCGTCGTGAAGTCATGGTGGGCCGGCGCGGCGATGCGCCACTGGTCCCACCCTACAGGTTACGCGGCCTCAACAAGGTGATGCCCCACGATCACTCGCGGACTTGCTTGACCAGTTTGTGGACTGAGGTGGCGATGCGGTCTTCGATGCCGTCAGCCCAGCGGAAGGCGGGACGACCGTACTCGTACAGATTCGAGCCACCCTCATAGCCCCCTTCGTTCCAGACGCGGCGCGAGGGGATGTACGAGATCATGTCGTCGGCATAACCGCAGACCCACGTCCCCGGCCCGAACTCTTGCTTGAACCGCAGCGCATAGTCCACGACGGTCTCCGCTCCCTGACCGATGACGAGCATCTCCTTCCCGAGTCGCCACGCATGAACGGGGTACGGATAGGTCGCTTCCAACTTTTCACCCGCATCGAGCTTCTGGAGCAGTCGTCCCGCCCAGCGTGCCTTGATGGCGTTGGAGTCCTTGAGCAGCTCCTGCAATTCCTCGCGCGAGACGACCTTCAAGTACGGCAAGTCGATCAACTCAAACGCCGTCTTCAAACCGGATGAGACCGGCGTGAGCGGTTGCTGCAACGCCTCTTCGACTCCGACCGCCAACTGATGGCCGTACTTTTGACACAACTCGACGGTTCGTCGCGGCAGCGGGTTCTGGTCGCCGCCGCAAGTGTTGACGAACATCGCCATCGTGCCGGGGTGATTCTTCTCCAGCTCAACTTGCGCGAAGCCGGGATAGTCGCCGCACCATGTGAGGAAGCTGAGCGTCGTCGGGTGACAGGCGTAACCGAACAGGATCGCGTCGAGCCGACCGTCGGGGCGAGTCACCGTGAGGACCGGCACCGCATGATCGATCGGCCCCACGAGTGGCGTTCCGTTGGCGAGCAGCATCGGCACATCGGCCTCACGATTGTTGCGACGGTTCACCGCAAAGGTCGCTCGCCCCTCACCCATTTGGAGGCGAGCCGGTGCGAGGTTTTTGAGTGCCTCGCCCACCATCTGCACGGACTGCGTGACCATGAGCGCGGTGTACTCGTTCACCAACGCGACCTGCTCGGCGTCGATCGGGTAGTAATCGACAAGATCATCACCGAGCCTCGGGCCACAATGATTGTGCGAGAAGGTGAACATCACCTGCGCCCGCTTCAGCCCGAACTTTTGCTCCACCTGTGCGAACACGAGATCGCTCATCGCGCGAGGCACGCCCTGAAAATCGCTCGTGATGAGTACGGCTCGATGCCCCGCCGCATCCTCCAACGCGAGCGCCTTCATCCACAGATCGTGCAGCTTCCCATCGGGCGACCGCTTCGATCCATACCCCGCCAGCCAGACCGCCTTCTCGGGCGTGATGACGGCCTTCGCGATCCCCGCCTTCCAACTGTCCGCACTGAGAACAGTATCCGCAGCTCTCTCTTGAGCAACGGCCGTCGCGGTACTGAATGCAATCGCGACAAAGGCAACAACGACCGTCACCCGCTTCAAAAGCTGGCGACGACAATCTCGATGAATCAACCCAAACGATGTGGTGAGCGGCATCAGAAATCTCCGGCTAGCAGCCTGTTGAAAAACGTAACTTGGACGCCCTCGTCCGAGTCTTTTCTCGTTGGAAGCGGACGGACGAGGGCGTCCATCCTACGATTTTCAACAGACAGTTAGCCAAGCGAGTTCAATTCGAGGTTTTTGAGGAGACTGTCAGTGACGGGGAAGAGGTCGCCCGTTTTCATCCCGAGCAGATGTCAGCGATTAGCCAAGGGGTGAGCTATTTCCACAACGACTTGCGGACCTTGCTCAGCTTGAGGACCGCGAGCGACTTTCCTTGCAGCGGGTAAATGTCTCCGGAATCGTAGCTCTTCACGGTGGAGTCGCTGGCTGTGTCGAGCAGCGGTTCCCACGTTTCGTTCGTGACATGAGGTGGCAGGCGGAAGGCAATTTGATCGCTGTGAGCGTTGAACAAAATGAGCAGCGTGTCTCCCGTGATGCGACGGCCGCGCTCATCGAACTCGTCCACCATCTGACCTTCGATCCTCATGCCGAGGCAGCGTGTGTAGTGCTTGTTCCAGTCCTGCTCGGTCATCTCGATGCCCAGTGGCGTGAGCCAGATCACGTCGCGACCGGTTTCTCCTGGATGCGCACCGCCCGTGAAAAACTTGCGACGTTGCAGCACGGGCTGCTCCTGCCAGATGCGGATCGCGCGGCGAACAAACTCCAAAAACTCGTCCTCTTCCGCCGTCAGCCGCCAGCGCAGCCAACTGACCGGGCTGTCTTGGCAGTACGCGTTGTTATTGCCTCCCTGCGATTGGCTCAGCTCATCGCCACCGCGCAGCATCGCGACTCCTTGCGAGAACAGCAGCGTGGCGATGAAGTTTCGTTTCTGTCGCATCCGCAGTTCGCGGATGGTCGCGTCGGGAGTTGATCCTTCGGCACCGCAGTTCCAACTGAGGTTGTGATCGTCGCCGTCACGGTTCTGTTCGCCGTTCGCTTCGTTGTGTTTGTGGTCGTAGCTGACGAGATCGTGCAGGCAGAAGCCGTCGTGCGAGGTCACGAAGTTGATGCTGGCATACGGACGGCGACCGTTGTGTTGGTAGAGATCGCTGCTGCCACACAGTCGCGTGGCAAACTCGGGAGCCGTGTGACCGTCGCCGCGCCAGAAACGCCGGATGCAATCGCGGTACTTGCCGTTCCATTCGGTCCACTGCACCGGAAAGTTGCCGACCTGATAGCCGTTGTGCCCGACATCCCACGGCTCGGCGATCAGCTTCACCTGCGAGAGGATCGGGTCTTGATGCAGGATGTCGAGGAACCCGCCGAACCGGTCGAATTCGAGCGATTCGCGGCCGAGTGTCGTCGCGAGATCGAAGCGAAACCCATCGACGTGCATCTCGCTTACCCAGTACCGTAGGCTGTCGGTCACGAGTTGCAGGACTCGCGGCGACTGCATGTTCAATGAGTTGCCGCAGCCGGTCACATCGTGATAGTGGCGCGCGTCGCCCGGCATCAGGCGATAGTACGAGGCATTATCCACTCCCTTGAGCGAGAGCGTCGGGCCGAGATGATTCCCTTCGCAAGTGTGGTTGTAGACGACATCCAGAATCACCTCGAACCCGTGCCGGTGCAGTGTTCGCACCATGCGTTTGAACTCGTTGACTGAAGCTTGCGGATCGCGATCCGCAGCGAGCCGGAGATCGGGAGCGAAGAAGCCGAGCGTGTTGTAGCCCCAATAATTTGTCAGCCCGCGTTCCGTCACGAATCGCTCGTCAACGTGATGATGAACGGGAAGCAGCTCGATGGCGGTCACTCCCAGCGAACGGAGGTGCCGCAGCGCCCCTTCATCCGCCAGCCCGGCATACGTCCCGCGATGCTCTTTCGGCACCCACGGACTCTTGAACGAGAAACCCTTCACGTGCATCTCGTAGATCAGCGTCTTGTGCCAAGGCGTGCGCGGCGGCGCGTCTCCCAGCCAACGAAACGACGGATTGATGACCGCCGCCAACGGTGCCGTCGCTGCATTGTCACGCTCATCAAAACTGACATCGCTGGCCGCGTCGCCCACCTTGTAGCCGAAGGCGTCGTCGGTCCATGTCAGATCGCGACCAATCCCCTTCGCGTAGGGATCGAGCAGCACCTTGTTCGCATTGAACCGGTGTCCGCGATGAGGCTCATAAGGACCGTGGACTCGAAAGCCATAAAGCTGACCGGGCCGCACATCGGGACAGAACCCATGCCACACGCGATCGGTCTGATCGGGCAACGGAACGCGGTGCGACTCGCGCACGGACTTGGGCGAATCGAACAAACACAGGTCTACCTGCGTCGCATGTTCCGAGAACACGGCGAAATTGACACCCTTGCCATCCCAAGTAGCTCCCAATGGCGTGGGCCGTCCTGGCCAGACTCGCATCGCAATCAACTCCGTGCAGAGACAGTTTCAAAATTCATCAACGGGAGCGCGCATCCTCATTTAATGGAAACGGATTCCAGCAACAAGCGGAAGTTGGGCCTTGTTCAAGTTGAATGGCAGTGGAAGGCGTCCCGTCACTCCACCGACGGGACGCGGCTGCATGGCAGAGGTCGAGGCATCCCGCCCCCCGCACAGGCATTGTCGCACCGCCGAGTCGGTCAAAGACGCCCGCCCTAGCCATCTCGCCCGCAACCCGGCGGTTCGAGATCATCGTCGGCCTTCCGCAACTTCGTCCCGCACCCGCGACATTCGGTTGGCCTGCACGACACGACCTCATCGCATCGCTCGACGGGAACCAGCGGCCGCGATTGCTTGGGATGCCCCTGCTGCCCGCCCCGCTTTCTTTTGTCCTGCTTCGCATCGGCTGCCGTTTCGTTCGACTCCCCGCGCCGCCCGCACTGTGACCGGATGTCTTGGCATGAGGGTGCTCGGTACTCGGCGGCCCGGCTGTTGATCGAGACAGCCGAATTCTGAGGCGTCTTCTGCACCGCTCTCAACTCGGCTTCCAACTCCGCCACACGCCCCTTCAACTCCGCCACCGCTCTCCACAACTCGGCGTTCTGAGCCTGAATCGCCTCGGCCCAAACCCGAAATCCGATCGGCAACGCCGCTCATTGCTCGGCGGTCATCGGCGGTGACGTTCCCTCGGACATGGAACACATGTCCAACATTCACCCAACCGCGCGAATCCCAATTTCAACACCCAACTTTTCAGGTGGTGAATGGTTCCCCATGAATCAGGTGTGCTTGGGGAACTCACTTCGGCGCGGTGGCGTCGGTCGATGGAAGATGACGCAGTTTTCGGAAGGCATCGCGAACCGGCTCGGGATCGTAGGCGGCGGACTGTTTCAGGACTTTGCCGAGATCGACGGCGAATTGCGTCTTCTTCGTTCCGACTCCCAGATGCACCGGCGCGATCGACAGCCGGTTGTCGGGCAGCCACAGATTCAATGGCAGTACACTCGCGTCGTGCCCGCCACCGATCCACTCCGTCGAAGTGGTCGGCTTCGGCTGTCGTTTCGTTCCCTCGACACGATCGGCCGTCGCCAATTGCGATCTCGTCCGCTCGTAGGCCCAGACAAGCTGTCGGGCCGAGTCGAAGTCCACGTACTCCGCCGATCCGACGGACGCGATGCTCGACAAGAAGTCACTTGCTCGTGCGCGGTTGATGGTCAGCGCATTCAACTCGCGTGAGCGGGCCTCCGCGACCCTCGCCAGCGCGGTCGCGGCGGCCTTCAATTCCACAGTGCTGCCATAGGGACGAGAGTCGAGTGCCGTCATGACTCCCCGGATTTCGGCATCGAACGAAAATTCCTTTCGTTCCCGCTCCAAGGTGTCCGTCACCGCGCGTGAGAGGGCAAACGGCCACTCGTGCAACGTCGGGCGACCGGTATGGGTTGTGAGCCGCCGAGTCCTCCGCCATCCATCGCGCTGCAATTCGTGATGGCAGGCGAAGCAGGCGTAGTTCGCCAGTTCCGGCCACTGGTTCGCAGCGGGCGAGTGATCGATCAGATCGGAGGTGAGTTGCATCGATTCCTCCAACGACACGAGTGCCGCGATCATCGTCGCCTTCGTGACCGCCAAGTCGGATGGATCAAACTCACCGGCCGCTGCGTCTGGTTGGAGTCGCTGTTTGCGTTTCAGATAGTCGTCTCGCACGACCTTGTTCTTCTCGTCGAGTCGCTGCCAGTGTCGGCCCATCTGCTCGACGAATTGAGACAGCTCAAAACTGGGGAGCGGCGGGTGTCCGGCCGCATACATCTCGTGCATGATGACTTTCTGTTGCTCGACGTTCCCCACGTGGCACGACAGGCAGATGCGCGCCTGCGACCGGGGCGAATGGACATCCCAATAACCAAACTCGTCAAACTTAGCTTGGGGACTTAGCGCTCTCCACAGCTTGGGGTCATCCTGTTCGAAGGACTTGGCGTGAGCGGTGCCCCAGCCTTCGAAGCCGTCGGCACGCTTGCCCGCAGGACCGTGACACGCCTCGCAGGAAACTCCGATCGTGTAGAGCGGATTGTTGGACGTTTCTTCCTGAACCAGTTCGCCCTTCAATGTCATTTGATCGACCGGCAGCGAACTGTGGCACGACAGGCAGCGGCGGTCCCGATGAACGAGCGAGTTCCCCTGCGGATCGACGATCCCCAACTGCTTCGCGATCTGCTTCGACTGGTCGTTCAGCAGACTGGCGAACGCCTGGTGATGACAATCGTGATCGTTCCAAGTCACGAGTTCGTCGCCGAGAATCCAGCCATCGTTGCTCCGTCCGCCGATGTCCGACGGCAGGTCCGGCTCCGTTTTCAAAGTTGCCGCTCCATGACAAAACGCGCATTTCGACGTGAGCAACCCGACGACTTTGCGTGTTTCGCCGCGGCGCGCCCCCATCAGATCGCGGACATTGCGGGAGGGCGGCTCGTCGCCAAACGCGGTCGCCCCCGAGACAGACGCGAGCATGAGGCAAAGCCACGCGATCGAGGATCGGCTCATGTCGGACATCATCTGTTCCTTTCCGACGCGCGGGATGGCAACGACTGTTCGTCCGGGATCTCGGCGGGATCATTCGAGTTGCCGCGCGGGGACTGCAACTGTTGGAATTGCTGGAGAATGGCCGGCCAGTCTGAATCGAGTCGATACGGACTTTCACTGCGGGGCGGATCGGCTTGGGTCGTGTCGCTGAATGAAAGCAGTTCACGCAATCGAAGGTAAGCCGCCAGCCGCGCCGGATCGACGTGGTTACCGAGTCCGCGTGCGTCGGTCGCTCCCTTATCCAGCGCGACGGTTGCGAGAAAGAGCTGAGTCGAACGGTCCCAACCCTGCTCGGTCAGTTGCTGATCGGACTCCAGCAGCCCGTCTCTGATTTTCGTGAGGTCCTCTGCGGAGAGCGGACTCTGTGACAACTCCCTCGCGGCTTCGGCGAGTTGGGGACGTAGTTTGGCAATCAGACCCGATACCCGGGTTCGGTCCGCGGGAATCGGTCGCATCGTCGCGACGAACTCTGTTTGGTCGACGACCAATTGATCGGACAAGCGCGAGGGAAGACGGCGCTGGGTTTCCGCAATCAAGCCGAGATTCCACGTTCCCCACTGCAGCTCACCGGGCTTGAGGTTCCAGGCCGCACGCGCCTTTCGCCAGTTGGGCGAGGCCAACTCATGGTGGCAGGCGAAGCAGTCGTATTGGGCCAACTCGGGCCAGGCGCGGTTCGGGTTGTCGGCCGCGGCGGCGAGGATGTCCAACTCGTGCTCCGCGTTGATCAGTTGTCCCAATAGCCAGTTCGTCGCCTCGTATGTCGATCGGTCGAGTGACGTGGCGTGGTTCGCGACGGGAGTTAGACGGCGATCGTCAGCGCGTCGCCAGTGGACGGGCATCTGTGATTGATGGGCCGAGTACTCGAAGACCAGACGGGGATGACCGGCCGCAATGAAGTCATGCGTGACCGACTGCCCGGCGTTGCCGACATGGCAATCGACGCAGAGGTGAATTCGCGCCAGCAACGACTTCGTTTCGCGGAAGCCCGTTTGCGACTTGCGGTCACTCGTCCAGAGTTCGGGCTGCTTCCATTCGGTCGTGTGATGGAGTCCGATCCATTGCCGTGCCGGACCGTGGCAGCTTTCACAGCTCACGCCTTCCGAAAGCCTCGTTGAAAAGTCGCTTCGTTCCGTTGTCTGGACTGCGGAGGGCGCGTGGCAAATCAGACATTCGCGCGTCTCCCACGCGGGCTGCGGCAGTTTCAACCGCGCGGCCATCTCCTGCGACCGCTTCCCGCGAAGGACCGTTCCCGCTGATTGGTGCGTGTCGCGATCCAGAAAGAAATGAGCAGCCGAACCGAGCACCGATTCGCGGCGAGGATTGCCATGACAGCTTGCGGACGCACACGACTGGCTTCCCAGAAACATCCCGTTCGGCGAGCGGCTCGCGACCCGCATGTCGGCTTCGGGCGATGTGAGGGTCGTGATCGAGACCGAATCAGAGACCGCGGTCTCCGTTGGCGACTGTGCCACCGCGATTGGCTGACTCGCCAGGAGTAGCCAGCAACTGGCCGACAACATTCGATCCACGACGAACCGCCGGAGCGAATGGCCGACGATCCGAGTTGGGGACTGTCGGCACCTGAGGTTCGTTAGGTTGCGGACGAGGGTCATGATGTTGGCAGCACGTGACATCAGCTTCAGTGCGGAAAATTGACCAAAGGATTGATCCGGATGGCCGCATCGTGCGGGCATGACGTGACACAGGCCGGCTGCTGGCTCGACAGATGGCTGCACAGATCGCACACGGCAGCGCGTCGGGTCACTAGGTCCATTTCGGGCCGCACTTCCTTTCCCAAAACCGCCCGGGTTTGACTGCCTGCCTCCGGGATCGCGTCCAATGAGGCGGACAGGAGGAACTGCCCGTATTCCGCTGGCATGTCCAAGGTGACTTCGATGGCGAGGACATTGTCGGTTCGCTTGAATCGCCCGGACTCAAGATCGAGGGAATTTCCGGACCACTCCAGCGGTTCTCCATTCAACCAGACACCGGCGACTTTCGACTTCTTGACTCGCACCTTTTCGATGGCCCCCTTGCGCCGGTCGTCGTTGATTGACAGCCGGAAGGACTTCGCGCTGGTCTGCTTTGGCCGCCGAAATTCGTGGCGGAAGCAGAGCCGCAACGGCTGATCCGGTGAAGAATCGTGTTGAGTGGCCGTCCATTCCCGGAGAGTGTCCCCCTGCCAACGAAACGGAGACGATCCCGGCCTCCAACCGGCACACAGCCGACGAGCGAGATGCCAATCATCCGGTAGAGATCGACGACTGGCGTAAAGCCACCCCAGTGATTCTTCCGGAATCAGCCCGGTGTCGTGCATTTGGATCGAGTCGTAGGGGCATTGGTCGGCGCAGACGGAACATCCGATACACCAGTCGTAGATCTCGATCTGTCCGTTGGCTCCGCGCCCGATCGATCCCACCGGACAGCCGATCATGCAGACGGGGTTCAGACAATTTCGACACGACGACGGAACCAGAAAGCGGTCGTAGCGGGGACCGTCCAGGAACAAGCGAGAGTAGCCGTCGTCATGGGTATCGACGCAGGCCTGCACGCAGTCGCCGCAGCGCGTACAGGAATCCAAGTCGATCACCAGCAGGCGGGTTCCTTGAAACAATCCCATCTGCTGGAATTCGGTCGAGGAGACAAGATCCGATTCGGTGTGACGGGTCTCCGCCAGTTGGACCTGACTGATTCGCTCGGCCGCCAGTTTTTCCACCCGCTGTTTGAGCGACTGTGATTCGGCCATCAGGCGTCGAAAGGCGGCACCGGGAATCCGCACCAATTCGACGTTGCCGAAGTCACGCGCGTCTTCGCTGGACGGATGGTTGTAGGCGACGCAGGTCGCGTTGCGCGGGCTGCCCGTGACCACGGCAATCTCGCCGATGCAATCGCCGCGAGACAGGTAGGCCAACACTCTCGGCGGACCGGAAGACTCGATTGGCTTCCGAATGGCCTCCGGAAAGATCTGGCTCAGCACGGCCCGGCCCGTGGTCCGCAGCTCCAGTTCCGACCAGTCTTTGGCGATCCCCTTCAGTCCCTTCGGGAACGAGGCCGTCTTGCGCAGGATTTCCGGATGTTGCAGGGACTCCACGAGGCCCACTTCCTGCAGGAATCGATTCGAGCCGGCCAAGGCATTGAGTGTGTTGAGAAGCACGGTCTTACTCGGGTCGGCAAGCGGCTCGCCCTGCGCACACCGGGACACCACTTTTTGAACCGGATCACTCAGCCAAGAATAGACCAAGTACGCCGGAGGGCCGGATTCCTTGGATCGCGATTCCTTCAGAAGAGGCAGATCCGCCGTGGCATCGACGCTTGCGTCAGGCGTCGATGTCGATTCCGTCGGAGCGGCCGTTTTCTTGGCACGCATCGCGGCCATGAGTTCCAGCGGTGACGGCTTCTTGGCTCCTTGGCTGACCACGGCGGGCGGAGTCTCGGCCCCCGGTATCGAAGGTTCGTCCATCGAGTTCGCTGTTGGCACGCGCAACGGGGCTGCGGAGGAGACTGAAACTGCCGCCTGCGTTCCCGCGTCTTTGGGATCTGGCCGACTCTCTGCCAATTGGCGACACAAACCGGTCCAGTCACGTATGTCGTCCATGCGCAACGAGAGATGGGCGTTGACTGTCACCTGCACGACACCACTGCGAACGATGAACACGTCAAGCGGTTTGGCATCGGACCAAGGTTCCCCCTCCTCGCAAATCACCTTGCCTGGAGGACAGGCTTCCAGAGAGACATTTTCCTTCAGGGTTTGAATCTGTGCATCGCTGAGGTCTCGAAATAACTCAAACTGCCGCAGATGCGTGTCGAGCGTGCGGCGTCGATATTCCGCTTCCACCGAGGCTTGATGATTCGCGTCTCCCCGGAGTTGATCGAAGACATTGCGGTTGAACTCCAGCAATTGGCAATCCACACGAGCGATGACCGTGGCCGAACGCGGCGTATACGAGATGCAACTCATCTCGCCGAACAGATCCCCTTCCATCAGCGGCGCTTCACGAGACACGTAATCGATATCCGTCGGTCCATCCACGGGAATGGCGGCGACTTGGGGAGCAGGTCGTTTCGACGCGGGGGAGAACCAGCGTTCAAACAAACCCGGCGTTCGAGGCTGGACCGTCGAGGGAATAATCAACGCGGACAGAACATGCCGGTTGCGTGCGGGATCGACCACGGGATCAGCAGGTGGCTCTTGGCCCTCCTCCAGCGCCGTTAACCGAGCCAAGTCCTCCGCCGTCGGAATGTAAAAGGCCGTCCCGCCCGGTTGCCCCTGTTGAAAGACAACCTCTCCGCTCCTGTAGCTCCGCCGTACAATCGATCCTGGCAGTTTCTCGATGGAAATGGACTTTTTCATCCGCCGAAACAGGCTGAATTGGCTGAGCGTCGCGGCATTGACCGGCCGGTCGCCGGGGCGAACGTCCAAGTGGATCTCGCTCTTGACGATGGCCGATTTTGAAGTGGTCTCTTTTTTTTCAACGGCCATTATGGGTTACTCAGCACAGAGCCAATCACCTTCGCTGGAAACCGCGAACATTCCAACGGAGTGGATGCTCATCTCCGCGGCCGCCGTATGCTAGCGAGAAGTGTTCTGAAGAGTTGGATTCGCCCCGAGGCCCTCGTGATTCTCGACCGTTCGCACTACCACTGGGCGCTGGCAACTTTCACGATGGCCCTCGTGTCCGCGGCGCTGTTCTGGATCCACGCGGAAACGGCTCCCAATGGTCCCAGTGGAGGAACTTGGCAGGGGATGTGGTTTGGCGTGGCCGGAACGGCTTGCATGACGTACGCCGGGCTGCTGGCCGGTCGCAAGAAAGTTCCGAAATGGCGGGTGGGCAGCGCTCAAACTTGGCTGCGGGGACACATCTGGATGGGATTGTTGAGCGTTCCATTGATCCTGTTTCATTGTGGTTTTCGCTGGGGAGGAACCCTCGAACAAGTCCTGCTGGCAACGTTCGCGATCGTGGTCGCGAGCGGAATCTATGGCCTCGCACTTCAGCAGGTCTTGCCTCGCCTGATGTCGATGAATTCCCCCGCCCAAGCCATTGCGCCGCAGGTTCACATCGCGTGCGGGAAGCTGCGACAGTCCGTCGAGGCCCAACTTCAAAAGGTGTGCGGCGCGGCGTTTCTGGAGCCTCTGTCGCCCGTCACGGACCATGCTGAGTATTCGCCGGAACGCGAACTGGCGGCCTTCTACTGGCAACAGTTGGCCGGATTCCTCGCCTCGGACGCGAGTCGAGAGCATGACCTGGCAAACCCCACCGTGGCATCCGCGCGATTGTCGAGGTTAAAGGACAGTGTTCCCGAGCCGCTGCGCCCCGTCGTCGAGGAACTGCAACTGGCCTGCGATGAGCGGCGGCAACTGCTTTCTCAAACGAGGATTCAAGGCTGGCTCCACGGTTGGCTGTGCATTCATGTTCCGCTGTCTGTCACGCTGCTGATCTTGGGAGTGCTGCACGTGATCATGTCCGTCTATTACTGAGATAACTGCCTGTTGAAAAACGGATGCCGGGAGGGCGAGCTCCTGCCGAGCCGCGAGAAACAAGCGACTTTCCACACATACGCGGCTCGGCAGGAGCCTCGCCCTCCCTTTTTCAACAGGCTGATAACTGCTGTGTCTGACCGAAGACGGCTGAAATCGATTGCCTCGCGCTATGATCTCGAAGTCACCCGGCATCGTGATCCGTGGCGGGTGTTGCGCTCCCGGCTGTCATGCATTTTCGCCGTCGGCTCGATTGCCGCGTCCCTTCCCTGGCTGCTGGGAGATCACCGCGCGTTCCAGTCGCAGTGCGTTTCCCAAGCGCACCGGGTGTTTGAGCAAGACTGCCAAAGTTGCCACGACCGCAGTCTGGCTCCGTTGTTGAGGATGGTGACGTTCGGCAACACCATTCATTCGACCTCGGACAAAAAGTGCCGTGTTTGCCACTGGGAGTCCAATGAGGATCACCTGTCACCGTCGATATCAAGTGCGGCTCGCCTGTTGTCGAAGCCGACTGAAGGCACCGCTGAACTTCGTGGCGGGCGGGATGAAACGCTGAAGCAGAAGTTGCAGGCCCATTTTTCGGAACTCGGTTGTGCTGGCTGCCACCAGGAACATCGCGGTCATTCGCAACTGGCTGACGTTGCCGACGCGCACTGTTCTCAATGCCATTCTGCGGCTCACGACCAAGTTTCACCGCAGCGATTTGAACTGAACTTTTCGGGCTTCGGTCACCATCCCGAATTCGGCATCTGGCGAAACCGGGACCGAACGGCAACGGTCCCGGACGAGGATCGCCGCGAACCGACGTTGGTCAAATGGGACCAAGACAGACCGGTGGACCAAGCGGCGATCAAATTCAGCCACCATCGACACCTTGATCCGCAGCTTCCGTTGCCTGGCGGGAAGACGATTGAACTCAGTTGTGTGGATTGCCATCAACCCGACGCCAGTGGTGCCTATTTTCGTCCGCTGACCTTTGAACAAAACTGTCAGCGATGCCACACGCTGGGTTTTCCATCGACGGGCGAACTGCCGCATTCCCAGGCGGAAATCATTCGCGGAATCCTGCTCGACCGACTCGCTAAAAACCGGGACGGGAAGCGACCGATTGCAACCGACGAACTCGGCGGGCCGACGAAAGCCCCCATCACTGCAATCAAAACCGATTCCGATGCTCCACCAAGCCTAGCCACCTTGGAGCGTGAACTGGAGAAGCTGGAACAACAGCTTTTTGCGACTCCTCACCCGGAGCGATCGAACGAACTTCCGCGCGTGGCTGGCCTGCTGGAAGCGGCCTGCACGAAATGCCATTTCACGGAACGAATGGAGGGAGTCGGCGAAGCGTGGAAAGTGATTCCGCCTCGATTGCCGGAACAGTGGATGAGCCACAGCCGCTTTCGTCATGACCGCCATTCGTCGGTCGATTGTCAGGCGTGTCATACTCGCAATGGACATCGAATAGACACGGTGAAACGCGAACAGTTTTATCCGGTCATCAAGGACGAATGGCGAGCCTCACCGTCGATCTATGCCAGCGAATCGGCGCGAGACGTACTCATGCCTCGGATTGATATCTGTCGGCAATGTCACGGTCATGGCTCCGCGCCGGGAAGTCGCTCGGTCGGCGACCGGTGTGTGGACTGTCACGCCTATCATCACACGCCGTTGTCATCCGAACCGCGCCCGGGGGTTGCCGAGTTGCTCAAGGCGGTTCGACCGAGAATCAGTGGTGCGAAGCCTGAAGACCCCGCAGCGGAGGCAGGCCCATGATTGCCTCACGCAGTTCATCGCTGCCGCCCAAGTGGAGTCGAGGTGTGAGTCTCGTGATTCTCGGGTGGATCGCCGTCCCGGTGGTCTTGGGAATGCAGGTTCTGTTCGACAACCAACCCGGCCGAAACTTCAAACAACTCGAACCTCGTGAAGCAGCCCGTCTGGTCGGACCAACTGCGCCGCCGTCGGGCCTTCGATCACAGTCTTGTTCCACATCAAACTGTCACGGTTCCCTGACGCTGGATTTTCGAGACGACGCCATTCGATCCGACGAATACTTTGTCTGGCTGGACGATCCCCACGCGCAAGCCCATCGGACTTTGTTTGGCGAAAGATCTCGAGCCATCTTTCAACGCTTGGGAGTCGCCGACGAACAACTGCGACCGCTGGAAGGGCAAGCCGAAAGATTTCACGCAGAGTGGGCCAATTGCCTGGCCTGTCATGAGACGAACAGTCACCTGTCCCTGTCTGGCGGAACCGCGAATCATCCGGTCTTGCTGGCGGTCGAAGGAGTGAGTTGTGAATCGTGCCACGGCCACGCGCGGGACTGGCTGCACGGGCACTATCGTCCTGAGTGGAAGTCACTCAGCCAGGAAGGCAAACGGGAACTCGGATACATCCCCGGAAAGGATGTTGCGGTACAGGCGCAACGGTGTGTCTCCTGTCACGTCGGGAGCAGTGGTGGTGACGTGAACCACGATCTGATTGCGGCCGGGCATCCCGCCCTCAGGTTCGAGTACGTCTGGTATCAGTCCCGCCTCCCCAAACATTGGAAGCCCGGACGCAGCGCCGCAATGGAGCGGGGCGCGGGACAGGCGACGCACCAGTCTGTGACGACGACGGCTCATCCGACTCAGGACTGGCTGATCGGTCAATTGGTCACGGCGATTGCCACGTTGGAACAACTGGAACGCCGAGCGGCAGACCCCGCCTTGCCGACGAGTTGGCCCGAATTGGCCGATTTCAATTGCTTCGCATGCCACCACGATTTGAAGGGGAATTCGTGGAGACGGGAGCGTGGTTTTCCGGGACTGGCCGCGTCGGGCCAAAGCCAATCACGTCTGGCTGTGCCGTGGGGGAATTGGAATCTGGAACTCATTCCGATCCTGGCCGATCAATTCGGTTCGAGGGAATCGCAAGACTTCTCCGCCGCGTTTGGACGACTGCGAGACTCATTTGGAATAGGCCCGGCTGAAGTCATCAACCAGTCCCGCGTCGCCCGGTTAAAACTCGAGGCGTGGCGGCCCGCAGTCTCGAAGTTGTCCGAGCAGGATGCCGCGCGGATGCTGCAACAGATTGGCCGAAGTGATCCGGAGAAGTTGATCTCGTCCTGGGACACGACGGCCACGCTCGTGCTGGGATTCGCCGCTCCCTTTCACGGCTCGCAGGCAATTCCCGAGTCACTCCGGCTCGCCGTGGATCGCGTGCGGTTGCCCGTTGTTCCGAGGGCGTTTGACAGCCCGCGTGATTTCCGTTCAGCAGAGGACCAGCCATCGCTGACGGCGCAGCAATGGGTCGAACTGTTGAAGCAACTCGCGGAACTGGCTCCGGAACAGTGATACCATCGAGGGTCGATCAGCAACACGGCACTCGGCCTTTTCAAGTTGGGGTGCCACGGTCAC
>JAYTQJ010000503.1:0-3638 GCA_043746775.1 Schlesneria sp. | reverse complement strand
CGCGTCGAGTGACTTTCAACCCTGTTTCGCTCATCGACGCGCGGGGCGTTGCCCATGCGGTTAAACGAATCCACTCAGTTTGTCACTCACTCTTCCGGCTTCGACGTTCCGAAGAACTCCGTCACCGATTCAAAGAACGATTTGCGGTGAGCACTCACTTGCTTGTCGTCCAGCTCAGCCAGTTGCCTGAGTAGCTCTTCCTGTTTCTTGGAGAGTTTCTTCGGGACCTCAACATCAAACTGCACGTGCAGATCGCCGCGTGCCCCGCCTTGAACGTCGGGCATTCCCTGGCCTCGCAGCCGCAGAATTTCACCAGGCTGAGTCCCCGCTGGAACTGCAATGTGGTGCTTGCCCGTCAGGATCGGGATATCGAGTTCCGTGCCGAGTGCCGCCTGAGCAAACGTGATCGGAACCTCACACGTGAGGTGCTTGCCGTTCCGCTCGAACAACGGATGCGACTTGACTCGGACATCAACATACAGATCACCCGGTGGCCCGCCCCCTTCGCCTGGCTCACCTTCGCCGCGCAGGCAAAGCTGCATCCCGTTGTCGATCCCTGCGGGGACTTTGACTTCGAGTTTGGAAGATCGCGAGACGACCTTTGTGCCTCGGCAATCGACGCATTTGTCGCGAACGACATCGCCTTGACCACGACACGCGGGACAAGTCGTCTGCACGCGGAAGAAGCCCTGCGACTGAATGACCTGGCCTTTGCCGTTGCAGTAGTCGCACTTGGTTGGCTTCGTGCCGGGCTTGGCTCCGGTCCCTTTGCAGGTGACGCAGGAAACGTTTTTGTCGATCTCGATCTCGCGCGTGCAACCGACGGCCGCGTCGAGCAGCTCCACGGTGAGCGACGTTTGCAAACTGTTGCCACGTCGCCCGCGTGAGCCTCCGCCACGCCGACCACCGCCGCCGAGCATGTCGCCAAACATGTCCCCGAACGCTTCAAAGATGTCACCGACATCGCCAAAGCCACCGGCTCCGCCACCTCCCGCTGCGCCCTGCACACCCGCGTGACCGAAGCGGTCGTAACGCGCTCGCTTGTCGGGGTTGCTCAAGACATCAAAGGCTTCGGCCGCTTCTTTGAACAACGCGACCGCAGCCTCGTCCCCCGGATTGCGGTCGGGATGATGCTTCCCCGCCAGCTTGCGGTACGACTTCTTGATCTCGTCATCGGACGCCGTCTTCGTGACCGACAGCACCTCGTAATAACACCGTATCGTCGCCATCACGGCCCCGCTCATTGCGTAGGGTGGGCTGTGCCCACCAATTCCATTCGCTCGCTGATTCCATGGTGGGCACAGCCCACCCTACTTCAACTCTCACTACTTCAACTCTGACAACGCGACTGACTCAAACCCGCCGCGGTTTCTTCAATGCTTCGTTCGCCAACGTCGCAAGTTCATCCTAGGTCGCCGCGAATGATTCTTGCCATCGTTGCTCTGACTGCAATTCCGTTAGCCAGCGTTTGGCGAACTCGTCCTGTTCATTCGGTGATAACTTGCTCGCTTCGGTGAAAGCTCGTTCGAGCAACTCGGTCATGATCTTCCCCTCCACCAAGCAACCCGGCGACGAGCAAGTCTTCACCCAAGTCTTCCCAGTGCAAACCAACCCCGTGACCACCGATTCGCCAGTTCGCTCGCTGCTCGGCAGTGGCGTGAAGTAGCGAGGGGAACCAAGCCAAAGGCGTACTAATGACTCGGCCATCCGTCAGTGTGACGTGCATCATCTCGTCACAGAAATCAACCGACTTGGCCAAAGCCGTTGTCGGTCGAAACGAACGTGGCGGCGGTGCCAAGCTGCTAGCTGTTGAAGTAGTCATGCCATGCCTCGACGAGTTCCACCTGATGCTCTTCGATCAACTGACCAAGTTCAGTCAGCTCTCTGCCGTTGAACCCATGATTGGCAGACAGCGACACGTGGTCCAGCCAAAACTTGGCAGCGTCGTCACCTGACTCAACATGAATGTGGGGCAGCTCCTGTCCTTCGTTGCTGTAAAAGAAGAAGCGATAGCGACCGATTCGCAGCACTGTCGGCATCGCATGCTCCCCCCGCTTAGAAAGCTCACCCATTTACACAACGAACCGCCGGGGGAGGCCCGGCGGTTCGGCAGTTGTCAATCAAAGTCGCATGTCGCGGGCGAGAAGAGGACTCGCCGCAGACTTATCGCACGGCACCTTCGGTCTTGTTCTTCGCTTTGCCGTCGGTGTCGTCACCGCGAGTGACGAGGACCGAGGTGGTCAACATCAGTCCGGCGATGGACGCCGCGTTGCGAAGGGCACTCTTCACGACCTTGGCGGGGTCGATGATGCCAGCCTTGTACATATCGACGTACTTGCCGCTGTTGGCATCGTAGCCGGTGTTCTTCGACATGTTGCGAACTTCGTCGGCCACCACGCTGCCGTCGAGACCGCTGTTGTTCACGATCTGACGGATCGGAGCTTCGAGCGCCTTGATGACGATCTGAACGCCGATCTTCTCGTCCCCCTTGGCCTTCACTTCACTGACCGCTTCGATGGCTCGCAGCAACGCCACACCACCACCGGGGAGGATTCCCTCTTCGACAGCAGCACGAGTTGCGTGCAGGGCATCTTCCATACGGGCCTTGGTCTGCTTCATTTCGGCTTCAGTGGCGGCACCGACCGAGATGATCGCGACGCCACCCGTGATCTTGGCGAGACGTTCTTGGAACTTCTCGCGGTCATACTGGCTTTCGGTCGCTTCGATCTGGCGACGAATCTGATCGACGCGAGCCTTGATCTCGGCGGGATCACCAGCACCTTCGATGATCGTGCAGGCATCCTTCGTCACTTCAATCTTCTTGGCACGGCCGAGGTGACTGAGTTCGACCGACTCCAGCTTGATGCCGAGGTCTTCCGAGATCAGCGTGCCGCCGGTCAGCGTGGCCATGTCGCCCATCATCGCCTTGCGACGATCGCCAAATCCGGGAGCCTTCACGGCACAGATTTGGAGGACACCGCGCAGCTTGTTGACGACCAGTGCCGTCAAAGCCTCGCCGTCGAGGTCTTCGGCCACGACGAGCAGCGGCTTACTGCGCTGAGCGACCTTTTCGAGGATCGGCACGAAATCGCGGAGGCTCGAAATCTTCTTCTCGAACAGCAGGATGTAGCAGTCGTCGAGAATGCACTTCATCTCTTCGGGATGAGTGACCAAGTACGGGGAGATGTAGCCCTTGTCGAACTGCATCCCTTCGGCGGTTTGCAGTGTCGTCGAGTTCCCTTTGCCTTCTTCAACAGTGATGACGCCGTCGCGACCGACCTTCTCCATCGCATCGGCAATCAAGTCGCCAATCGTGCGATCATTGTTGGCCGAGATGGCACCGACTTGAGCGATCTCTTCTTTCGACGAGACCGGCTTGGACATCTTCTCGATCGCTTCAATCGCGGCATCGACAGCCTTCTCGATCCCCTTTCGAACGATCGTCGGGTTGGCTCCCAGCGTCAGACCGCGAAGTCCTTCACTGTAGATCGCTCGGGCAAGAACAGTGGCGGTCGTCGTGCCATCGCCAGCGATGTCACTCGTCTTGGACGCGACTTCGTTCACGAGCTTCGCGCCCATGTGTTCGTAGGCGTCTTCGAGTTCGACTTCCTTCGAGACGGTCACGCCGTCCTTGGTGA
>JAYTQJ010000502.1:0-38557 GCA_043746775.1 Schlesneria sp. | reverse complement strand
AGCGAGCTGGTCCCACCCTACATGCTGCTGGAAATGTCCTCCTTCTGTTCGCGAGCAACCTCATGGCCGACTTCGGTAGTCACGGTTCGTATTTCATTCGGGTGCGTGGGCGAGTGTCCGGTCCCTTTGATATCGCTCAGTTGAAGTCACTGCGGGCACGTGGCCAGTTTGGGCGAGCCAATGAGATTTCGATCGACCAGCAGGCGTGGCAGTCGGCCGCGACGATCGAGCATCTGTTCGGCGGTTCGACGCCGATTATTGCCACCCGCTCCGGAGCATCGGCGGGAGAGGCGGCTTCCGTACCGAGGCCCGTCGGTTCCGGACCGCCCGGCCGACCGATGCTGCTCATCTGGCATTACTCGACGGGATCGGAGCAGACCGGGCCGGTCGCTGTTGCCGAGATTCATCGACTGATCGCGGCGGGAATGCTCACTCCGGACGATGTGGTCTGGAAAGAAGGGATGACCGACTGGCTGGCGATTCGCGATGTTCCGGAACTGCAAACGGGAGCGGAACCGCGGGGAGCGGCGGCCCCAACCCAAACTGGTTCGGGCGGACATGCTTTCAATGTCGGCGGCCGCGCGGGCGCAGTGGCGGGACAGCGTGAGATTCGGATCGGTCGCGAAGCGGACAACGACATCGTGTTCGACTTCCCGATGATCTCGCCGTACCACGCGCGGCTCAGTGTGCGAGCCGGAGGCAAGCTCGAATTGGAAGACCTTGGCTCGGTGAACGGGACCGCGATCGGATCGCCCGACCGCAAGATCGTCCGTTCGCCGCTCGCCGTTTCGGATACGGTCTTCTTCGGTTCGTTTCGGGTTCCCGTCAGCCGCTTGCTGGCCAGTCGAGCGGCTCTCGGAGGCGGAGCAGGACAGCAGGTCGTTTCGATGCGCAACGACACGACGGTCTTCGGTCGCGATCCCGCGTGCGATCAGGTCCTCGACGATCCGATGATTTCGGCCCGCCACGCGCGCGTGTTGCGGAAGGCGGGAAAGATGGTGGTCGAAGACCTCGGCAGCGCGAACGGGACGTACCTCAATGGACGCCGCGTGCAGGGGACCGAGCCGATCCAAGCGGGAGACGAACTGACCATCGGCAGTTACATGTACCGGCTGAACGCGGCGGGCGATTTCGAGCGACGCGATTACCGAGGCAACATCACCATCGAAGCGCGCGGGCTGACGATGCACGTCCCCGGCAAGAAGCTGTTGGAGAATGTCTCGCTGACAATCTATCCGACCGAGTTCGTTGGTCTGATGGGGCCGAGCGGTGCAGGCAAGACGACGCTGATGAACATCCTCAACGGCTACACACCGCCGACTGCGGGGCAGGTCCTCATCAATGGTCAGGATTTGTACTCGCACTATCAGCAGTTCGCCGGACAGTTCGGTTACGTCCCGCAGGACGACATTATCCACCGCGATCTCACCGTGGGCGAGGCGCTCTATTACACCGCCCGACTCCGACTGCCCCCCGACTTCTCAGAGTCCGCCATTCGCGATCGGATCGCCGGTGTGCTGAAGCAACTGGGACTCGAAGGGACAGAGAACGTCTTGATCGGCTCACCCGAAAAGAAGGGGATCAGCGGCGGACAGCGGAAGCGAGTCAACCTCGCCCAAGAACTGCTGACCGATCCATCAGTGCTGTTTCTCGACGAGCCGACATCGGGGCTGTCATCCGAAGATGCGTTGATGGTGATGAAGCTGCTGCGCGGACTGGCCGATTCCGGAAAGGCGATCCTGCTGACGATCCATCAGCCGAGTCTCGAAGCGTTTCGTCTGATGGACAACCTGGTGCTGGTCGGCAAGGACCAGAACTCGTCGGAACCGGGGCGGCTGGTTTACTACGGCCCGGCCTATCCCGACTCGGTCAAGTTCTTCAACCCGGACGGTGTTCCCGGTGAGCGGCCCGGTGTCGATCCTTCTCCCGATGAAGTCTTACGGGGGCTGGCCAAACGGAAAGCTGCCGAGTGGACCGAGCTCTATCAGCACTCGGACTATGGGCGCGAGTACATCGAGCAGCGCGTTGGCAAACAGGCCGCGCCGCCGGTCAACGGAACTCCGCCCCGCACAATCCGCACGTCGGGAGTGGCTCAATGGAAGACGCTGTTCAAACGGTGTCTCATCATCAAGCTGAAAGATTGCTGGAACACGGCGATCCTGTTGGCTCAAGCTCCCATCGTGGCGATCCTCGTCGTGCTGGTGTTTGGCAATGACGTTCGCGCCGAGATGACGGATGAAAATTGGGAGGCCGGTATGCGGGCCAGTTCGACGACCGTCTTCCTGCTCAGTCTCGCCGCCCTCTGGTTCGGCTGCTCGAACGCCGTGCGTGAGATCGTCGGCGAATGGGCGATCTACCATCGTGAGCGGATGGTGAATCTGAAGCTCCCCTCGTATGTCGCTTCCAAGTTCGCAGTCCTCGGCCTGCTGTGCGTCGTTCAGTGCGCCATCCTGACGGCAATCTCTGCCTGGGGCTGTGAGTTGCGAGCAGACCCGGTGCAGTTATTGGGAGCGTTGTTGCTGGTCTCACTGGTCGGACTGGGCATCGGGCTGACGATCTCGGCTGCGGCACGAACGTCTGAAGTGGCGATCGCTCTACTGCCGATCGTGTTGCTCCCGATGGTGATCCTCGGCGGAGTGATGCAGCCGATCCACAAGATGAACAGCACGGTCGGTCAATGCGCGAATCTCGCTCCGTCCCGCTGGGCGTTTGAAGCGCTGCTCACCCTGGAGAGCGACGAACGCCGTCGCGCCCCGGAACGACCGAAGTTTCCGACTGTCTTGGCGGCAAAGCCCGTTGAGAACAAGGCCGGAGAAGAGAACGCTGCCGAGCAGAAGTCGGACGAAAAAAAGAAAGATGACAAGAACGATGAAGACAATCTGCGGCCCGATGTCGCTCAACATTACTTCCCGAAGAAAGACCGACTCGGCTACGAGTGGTGCATGACAGTCCTCGGGATCATGTTCGCCGTGATGGTCGTGGGGATCTCGACCATCCTGCGCGCGAGAGATGTGCATTAACGATCCCTCGCGGCTAAACGACACTACGGTGTCAGCGCGGTTGCAATGAGGTCTAATGCGGACGGTCAGCGATCAGGTTCCTTTTTGTTCGGGAGACGATGCGATGTTCCAGAAGTCTTTCAAATTGTCGTTGTTGGTGATCGTGGGCCTGACCGTGCTGACCGCACACGCTGCGGCAGGCGACATCTCCGGCGTTGTCAAACACAAGAAGAGCGGATCACCCGCATCGGGCGTGAAGATTTCCGGACTCACCGCCGGAGCGTTGGGCGGAACCACCGAGAGCGTTCGCACGGACGACAAGGGAAAGTTCACGCTGAGTTGGAAAAGCTCGGGCGGCTTGGCCAAGGTCTACGCCAACGGCAAGACGGTCGCGAAGGATGTCAAAGACGGCGAGAAAATTGTCGTCACCATCGACTGAGTTCGCGCTAGTCTTGGCACGGACAGAGCGGCGGCGTTTCACCGCGTAGGGTGGGACAAGCTCGCTTCGAGCGTCGGCCCACAATGAAAACTGTCCAGAAATCTTGGTGGGCTGGCGCGGCGAAGCGCCGCTGGTCCCACCCTACAGCTTGTGCAACCTCAATCGGGACGGAGCCGTAACCGTCAGGGCTTGGCCGCATCGACCTTCATTCGTTCGAGCCGGTGGAGTCGTTCGGTTGCGGGCGGGTGCGTGCGGTAGTGGTTGTTCACTTCGCGACCGATCGAGTCGAAGACCGACTTCGGTTTCGAGCCTTCTCGCTTCACACCCGCTTCGTCCTCGGCCTTCAGCAGGAACGTCGTAAAGGCAAGGCTGTCCTCGCGTGAGACGCCAGCTTTGATCAGCGTGCGGAAGCCGAATTCGTCCGCTTCAAATTCGTGGTCTTCTGAGTAGGCGACGCTCAGCGAGCGATAGGCCACCTTGGTGAGACCGTCGGCGATCTCGCCCCCCAACTCGCCGCTTCGCACGGCATACGTGAAGCTCCGGACGCAATGCTTCAGATCGACGTGACCGATCTCGTGAGCCAGCACGCCCTGCAATTCGGCATCGGTCGGGAGTCGGTCGAGCAGGCCGGTGTGAACGTAGATCGAGCCACCGAGAATCGAGAAGGCATTCATCGAAGCATCGTCCACGATGGCAAACGTGTACTCGATCTGCTTGCGAGACCGCCGTTCGAGAACCGGTGCCGCCAGACGCTGAATCCGTTCGAGATCGGCGGGACGTTCGGCGAACTTGAAGTGCTGCGAGAAGGTCTTGCGCATGTCCTTTCCCAGTTCGATCTCTTCCTGCGTATCGAGAGCCAGTGCGGCTTGACCCGCATCGTCCGCCGCTTTGACGGCATCGCGCACGAATTGGAACGCTTTGGAGACGAGTTCCGTGGGCTTGGTCCGTTCACGAGTCGTCACATCGGGCGACTTGCCGTCCTTCGGCGCATCGGCTTCGTCAGGCTTGTCCTTCGACTTGGGCAGGAATCCGCCCAAGATGTCGATCACTTTGCCGGGCATCTCCGCTGGCTTGGTCGGAGCTTCACCCGGCTTGTTTCCCAACAGGCCGCCCAGCTCGCCGAGGACTTGCCCCGGCGCGTTCTTGGCTTCGTCGATCAAGTCGCCGACACCCTCTTTAATTCCCTGTCGCACCGTATTGCGCGCACCGTCTGCCTGCTCCTTCGCCAACTGCCGCATTGCCTCGCGAGACTTCTCGCCTTCGCTCTTGATGACCCAAACGGCGACTGAGACCAGCAGCACAATGATGATCGTCGGGGGAAGCCAATTCTTCATGAGGGAGAAATCCTTGGTTGGGGAGGTAGTGCAAGCGAGGTTGTTCATCTTCGTTACGGACGCTTCTAAGGCGAGCGCTATGACAACTCTTGCCGCTCGCCAAAAAGATTCGTCCTCGCTGACGCTGCGGGTTGGTATATGGAGTCTACGGCTTGCCGAGCTTGCCGCCCACTGCTTCGGTGGTCTGTTTCAAGAGGCCCTTCATTTCTTCGTAGGCCCGCATCGCTTCGGCCGGGCCTTTGTCCTTGAGCAGCGTGCCGTAGTACTTAAACCACGAATCGACTCCCTTCAGTTCATCCCCGCTACGCAGAGCGGGTTGGCCGGCATCGGGAACGTAGGCGACCAGGCACCTCCGGTTCATGAGAATCTTGTCGTAGCCCACGAAGAACAAGCAGCCCTGCTTCAGTTGGTCGGCTCCGTCTTTGCGAACGATCGCATCCGCTACGAATCGCCCGCTGACGAACTGAGTACTCACGACTTCTCCCACATCTGCCCCACGGACAAACACCGAGTCTCCAACTTTCAAACCGCTCGCCTCTTCAAACGTGATCTTCAGCCGAAAGACGCTCGACTCGCGCCACCAGAAGACTGCACTGACGATCAGTATCAGCGTCAGAACGAGAATCCCGCCGGCGAGCGTCTCGCGCGACAGAGCAGTCTTCGTCGAACTCCCGGTCGTCGCCGGCGCTGCCGAGTTTGTCTGAGGCTCAGCCGCCTCCATCAACTCCGCGCCATCTCGCTCGCAGAACCGGCGGTCGTGAGCATAGGTCTGTCCACACTGTGGGCAGGTCTTACTGGTCGAGGCCATCGGGGGACTTTCTCAATTCAGAACGAGGCAACGAATAACATCACAAAGTCGAGCACGATCACGGCGAGCGACGCGGCGACAACGGCCACCGTTGTGGCGCGTCCCACGTCGTCACTGCTGCGCATTTCTTGCGTTCCATTTTCATAGCCGACCAGCGCGACCGCCCCGCCGAACACGGCCGCTCGCACCATCCCGAACAGAAACCCAAACAGAGTGACATCGGCCAAAATCTCGGCCATGAAGAACGAACTCTTCACCTGATACCGTCCCACGGCGACGCAGTAAGCACCGGCGAACGCGACCAACTCCAGAGCGATCGTCAGCAGCGGCAGCGAGATCACACTCGCCCAAAAGATCGGTGTGAGCCAATAGCTTTCGGGCGAAATCGACATCGACCGCAGGGCATCGAACTGACGCGACAACCGCTTGCCACCGACCTCGGCGCAGGTACTCGCCGCGACTCGCCCCGCCAGCAACAGACCGACGACGAGCGGGCCGATCTTATCGACCACGGCGTTGCCGACAATTCGCGGCAGCGGGTCCAGAATCCCAGACCCCGACAAGCCAATGCCGATCTGCAAGGCCAGCATCATCCCGAAAAAAGCCCCAGCCGCAGCGGCCACCGGTATCGAGCGAACTCCAATTTCATCGAACCGCCGTAAGAGAGCGGCTTGGTCCGTCGGTGGTCCCAATCTCAAAGCCAACAGCGCGGATGAACCAATGGCCGTGAACAGTCCCGTCAACACCGTTGCAAACGCACGCCACCACGGCATCGGCGGGCGGTGCGAATGCGGCGGGCGGTCCTGCAATTGCAGATTGTCGAAGAATGTTTCCAGTTGTCCGCGCAGAGCCTGCACAGCAGCGACAGACTTGCCCCCGTGTCGTCTCCGGATTTCCACGATCTCATCGCGACCAAGGACTTCCTCCAGTTGGCCACTGTTCGGATTGAGATACAGCACGCGATCAGCGATCAGGCCTGCCGACAAATAGTCGTGAGTGATCGTGATCGAGGCCATCTGAGGATCGCGCTGCTGGACCGAACGGATCAGTCGGCTGATGACGTTCGATGACGCGGCGTCCAATCCGGTCGTCGGTTCGTCGTACAAGACGACCGCCGGTTGGGTGATGAGCGCCCGCGCGATGCCGACTCGTTTCTGCATCCCACCGCTGAGCTGCGCGGGCGACAACTCCGCATCGCTGGCGGACAGCCCGACCGCCTTGAGCAATTCAAATGACTGCCGATGTGCGGTCTCGCGCGACACCGACCGCATCAGCAGCGGGAGCATCACGTTCTCGATGACGCTCAGCGAGTCGATCAGTGCCGAGCCTTGAAACACGAGCGAGAGGCGAGCGCGAACCTCTTCCAATGCCTGCGCCGACGGTGGACGGTTCAGGTCCACACCCATGATCTGCACCGTTCCGCTGTCGGGCCGTTGGAAACCGACGATGTGTTCCAGCAACACCGACTTTCCGCTGCCGCTCATGCCCACGACAACGAGACATTCTCCCGCCGGAACATCGAGCGAAAGGTCGCTCAGAATCGAGCGTCCACCAAAGGCTTTGGAAACGCCCGCCAGTTGCACGGCCAGCATCGGCCCCGACGTGGTCAGCGACCGCCCGCACGCTCCACAAAACTGAGCGGCTTTAGACGCGGCCACGCGCTCACCGCAATACGGACACGACCTGCTCACAGCTTGGCCCTTCGGAGTTTTTCGGAGCGACCGCCCCGCGTTCACAGCTTCTACTGTGACAGTACCCGATTTCCAAGTTGAAGCGGCGTCCTTCGCTTGCGCGTCAGGCTTTGATGGCAGGTGACAGCGTCCTTCAAGCTCAACGTCAGCCGTCGTGTTTCACGAGGCGGACGACGGCGTCGCGCATCTCGGCGGGGTTGCGGTAGATGGTCCAGCGGGCGGGGTCGAGTCCTTCAAACGCGGCGCGGAACTTTTCTGTTTCGCGGGTTTCGCCCTTGATCGCTCGGATGAAGATGCCGGCGATTTGGTGAGGGCGTTCGCGGAGGAAGCTGCCGTAGATTTCGGAGTCTTGCTCGCCCGAGTCGCCGATCAGGATGAAGCGTCGCTGCGGAAAGGCGGTCACGATCGGTTCGATGGCGGCGTGCTTGTGCGCCTTCTGTGGCGAGCGTCTCAACTTGCGGGCCGAGTCTCGAATGCGAAACCGCTTCAAGTGGAACGAACCGGCGGGATAGCCTTCGGTTCGAAGGAACTCGGCCAGCGGTTCGTAGAGCTGCCACGGACTCCCCGAGACAAAGTGGAACGCGGCACCCGCCTCGGCACACGCGCGGTACAGCTCGGGCATCCCCGTGACGGGAGTGAAGGTCCGCATGAACGTGTTCCGAAACAGATCGCGTCGGTTGGGGACGTTGCTGTGTTTGATCGTGTCGTCCACGTCCGAAATGATCGACGTGCCGGTCGGTTCAATGAGCTGCAACTGACCGAGGCACTCGCGCCGGTCTTCTGCGGGGAGTGCCGCTCCAAACGGCAGCCACACGTTGCGATCAACAGTGCCACCGGCGAGCTGTGCGACGTCCTCCGTCGTGAGCGTCAACGTGCCGCGGAACATCCCCATGTAGTCGGACTCACCCACGAGACGTTCGTGATCGCCGATCTTCACAGTGACGGACCGGCCGCGCAGGCCGCTCATTAGGAACTGGCGCATCCGGCTGCGAAAGTATTCTTCCGACGTATGGTCGAACCGCAGGACGCGCTTCACGACGGCAAGCATCGGCTTGCGACGGAACCACGAAATGCGCGGGTCGAACACTCGGCCTTGAACGACCAGCGACCAGCCTGCGCCATCTTCCGTCCGCGCAGCGTAGGACGGATAGAACACCACTTGCTCATGACAAGCGACGGTCCTCAAGCGGGAACTCGATCTGGATGGAAACAACGTCACGCGAAGGTCTCGATTGCTTTCGTCTTAGGCGAGCGAAAAGGGGCGATCAGGGGTCAGGTGATTCAAAGTTCATTTTTCGCAGCGAAAAATGAACTTTGAACCACCTGACCCCGGCCGCTTTTAGCGGGCAGCTTGCCTACTGACACCAACCCGAAGCGTAAGCGAGGAGGTGAGCTGCGTCCTCGTTTACACTTCGGGTTAGTGTCCGCTTCGGCCGCGTGAAGGATAAACAACGCCGTTTCGGGTCTATCGGCATTCCGTCCACGTAGGCCACGGAACTTTGCCAATGTCCGAATCTGGTGGCCTACTTCAACAAGTCGGACATCTCATCGCGAGTGAACTTCCGTTCCAAGCGAGCTCCCATCTGAGCCACCACGCGGGCGGAAGCGTGCGAGGCGAGATGCCCCGCCTGCGGCCAACTGAGTCCATTCGTGATGCCGTACAAAATTCCGGCGGCATACATGTCACCGGCACCAGTCGTGTCGATCGCGGAGACTTTGACTCCCTCAACCGGATACGCATGTCCGTCGTGCATGAGCAGCGATCCATCGGGACCGAGTGTCAGCGCCACATTGGCCGCATGCTTGTGAATTTCTTGGGCGCAGTCGATCGGATCCGACTTGCCGGTCAAGCTGCGGGCCTCTTCCAGATTGCAGAACAACAGATCGACCGGGCCTTCGATCAGCTTCCAGAACAGATCGCGATTGAAGTTGATGAGGAACGGGTCCGAGACCGTGAACGCGACCTTCACGCCATGCTTCTTGGCCAGCTCGATGGCCCGCATCGCGGCCGCCTTCGTCGAGTCCCCCGCGAACAGGTAACCCTCAATGTAGACGTACTTCGACTGCTGGATCGAAGCCTCATCAATGTCGTCCGGCCCGAGCGTTGCCGACAGCCCGAGGTGCGTGAGCATCGTTCGCTGAGCATCCTCAGTAATCAGGCAGACGCACGTTCCGGTCTGGCCGTCGGCTTGAGGCGTGACGATGGAGACACCCAAGTCGCGCATGTCCTGCAACCAGACTCCACCCAGCTCATCGCTGCCGAGCTTCCCGCAATACGCGGCCTTCCCGCCGAAATCGGCCACTCCCGCGATTGTGTTCGCCGCCGAACCACCCGCGCACCGATTGAGTTTCGCGCCGTGCAACGCTCCCAACACGCGACACTGCGTCGGTTCATCGACCAGCGTCATGATCCCCTTGGGAAACTCCAGCCGCCCGAGCAGCGCGTCATCAATCCGTGCCTGAATATCGACCAGCGAATTACCCACACCGTACACGTCGTATGTCATGTCGTCTTGCTTCCAAGGAGATTAAGGATCTGCGCATCAATCACTGTCGTGATTTGTCGGTTTAGTTTTGGTGAGCCGGGTGCCGTCAGGCCCCGGGTTCTTCGACAACCCGTTCGGGGCCTGACGGCCAATGGCACTCACTTTGGGATGTAGCTGAAGTCGTGAGACTTCAGACGATTGTCAAAGCCGGCTGAATTCTCACGAATTCAGCGACATCAATCAGAACGTCCATTTTGAAATACGCTCAAAGTGAGTGCCATTGGCCTGACGGCACCCGGCTCACCAAAACGAAACAGTTATTGATGCGCCAGTCCTAAGGGGACCGTTTGAGTGGGCGATCCTCTAACAGATCGCACGCAGCCTCGCCACCTTCATCTCTCATGGTCCAACAGTCTGCGGAGGCAACTTGACACTGCCCAATCATCCAGTGATGCTGATGCCCGACCTTGCGGTTTGCCCCGCCTGCCGACTCCTCCCGCCTCCTTGTTGCGACTGATCTGGCCTTCACTTGGAGGGCTGCTCACCGATCGGTTGTCTTGCCACATTGAAAAGGATCACTCGATGAAGTGCCTCACTCGCCTTGTCGTTGCCGGTTGCCTGCTGACTTTTGCAGCCAGCGGTCTCGTCGCTCCCGCCAACGTGATGGCTCAAGAGAACCTCGACGCGAAGATCGCCGAACAGCAAAAGCTGGCCGATGACGCGGCGGCTCGACGTGTGGCGGGTGAGCCTGCGATTCAGGCCGCTCGGGCGAAGGCCAAGGAACTTTCGACGGCCATCACCACGCTGAAGATCGAGCAGAACAAGGCCGAAGCGACAGTGAAGGACGGCGACGCGAAGCTCCCCAAGTTGCAGGAGGCGGTGAAGAAAGCGACCGACGAACGGACGAAGCTCGAAACGGAATCGGCTGCTGCGGCGAAGGCGGCTCTCGACGCAAAGGGCAAAGACACGGAACAGGCCGAGGCGGACAAGTCCAAGGCGGCGGCCGACAAGGTTGTCGCAGCCTCGAAGGTGCTGGAAGACGCTTTGAAGGCGGTTCAGCCGGTTGAGACCGCACTCGCGGATGCTCGCAAGGTCGTCGCCGAGCAACCGGCCAAGATTAAGGCGGCAGAGGCCGCAAACGTGGCTTTCCAACCGGAACTGGCTGCGGCGGAAGCGACGTTCGCGGCCCTCGGCAAGGAAGCGGTCGCGAAGCAGATCGACGTGGAAGGAACGCTCGTCCAAGCAGGCAAGCTGGTCTCGTTCGCGAAGTCGGTCGCACCGATCTTCTCGCAACGGTGCCTCGCCTGTCACAACGCCCGCACCGCGAAAGGGCGTCTCAACATGGAGACGTTTGCCAACCTGATGAAGGGGGGCGAGAGCGGCCCGTCGGTGCTGGCCGCCAAGCCGGGTGAGTCGTTGCTCCAGACAATGATCGAGGATCACTCGATGCCGAAGGACGCTGATCCGCTCACCGCCGAACAGATCGCGGTTATCAAAAAATGGATCGAAACGGGAACACGTCTCGACGCGGGAGTCGCCGGGACCGCACAACTCATCACGATCATCCCCAAGCTGACACAGCCCGCGCCGCCCGAGAGCTATCGCGTGCCAGTCCCTGTCATGGCTGTTGCCTTCAGTCCGGATGGTGCGCTGCTCGCCACGTCGGGCTATCGCGAGGTCATCCTGTGGAACCCCGCCGACGGACAGATCGTGCGCCGCATCACGAACATTGCCGAACGGCCGCACGACATCGAGTTCACTGCTGACGGCACCAAGCTCGCCGTCGCCGCCGGAACGCCCGGCCAGATGGGTGAAGTGAAGTTGTTCAACGTCGCCGATGGCGCACTGATCGCGGACCTCTTCACGACGGATGACGAAGTCTTCGCGGTCGCGTTCAGCCCGGATGGGACGCGACTCGCCGCCGCCTGTGCGGATCGTTCGGTTCGCTTGTTCGATGTGGCGACGCGACAGCAACAGAAGCTGATCGAAGACCACGCCGACTGGGTGATGGATGTCGCGTGGTCGCCCGACGGCAAGAAGATCGCCACCGCCAGTCGCGACAAAACCTCGAAGGTCTTCGACAGCACGACGGGCGAGTCTCAAGCCACGTTCAACGGACACGCGCAGCCGGTCTTCGGAGTCGGCTTCCTCCCCGACGGGGCTTCGGTTGCCACGAGTGCTCGCGACAACAAGATCCGCGTCTGGGCCGTCGGCGATGCCAAGCAAGCCCGTGAGATGGCGTTCGGCGGCGAAGTCTTCCGCATCGTGACTCAACCCGACGGCATGGTCTTCGGTGGCAGTGCCGACAAAACCGCGCGGCAGTTCAACCTGACGAACGGTCAGCAGGTGAAACAGTTCGGCCCGCATCTCGATTGGGTCTACGCCATCGCCTTTCACCCGGCCACCAAGCGCGTCGCCAGCGGCAGTCATGACGGCGAAGTCCGCATCTGGAACGCCGATGACGGCAAGGAACTCCTCAAATTCACCGCCGCCCCTGGCTACAAACCGCAGGTCGCGGCGGCAAAGTGATCTCACGTTCAGGCAAGCCATGAGAGGCGAACAGGCCCGGCATCGTTCCAGATGCCGGGCTTTCTGTTTCAGCGGCGGTTCCGAACAGCCGCGAGTCGGCCTGAGCGTGAAGGCTCAGGGACACGTCATCAATTTTAATTCACTCTTCATCAGGACAACACCATGAACAAGATTCTCGTTCTGTTCGATTCACGGTCCGGCCACACGGCGCGCATGGCAGCACTCGTGGCGGAGGGTGCGGGGAGCATCTCCGACACCGACGTGCGGCTTCGTTCGGTGGACGAGGCGACGGCCGACGATGTGGTCTGGTGCGATGGACTCGCGGTCGGCAGCCCGACGAACATGGGGCTGCTCAGTTGGAAGATGAAACGGTTCTGGGACGAGACCATGATGCCGCAGTGGGCCAAGGTGGATGGCAAGATCGCGTGTGCGTTCAGCTCGTCCGGCGGTTGGGGTGGAGGTTCCGAACTGGCCTGCCAGAGTCTGCTGACGGTGCTGATGAACTTCGGCTTTCTTGTCTTCGGCGTCACCGATTACGTGAGCCGCGACCTGACGCTGCACTACGGCGCGATCGCCGCCAAAGAACCACGCGACGAGGAAACTCAAGCCGCCTGCCGCAAGCTGGGCCGTCGTCTCGCTGAATGGACGGCCGTTTATTGCCACGCGCGCCTCGATGAACATCCGAACAACAAGATGTCCGAACGGATGATGCCGGAAGGTTGAGTCGCGACCAGCTTTTTGAAGTCGCTCGCGCGGTTGGATCGAGACCCCTCGCCGTCTATCATGCCGCCCGCTGCGAACGCTCTTCGTTCGCAGATGACATCCCAACCAAATCGACTCTCTCCAGAAAGTCCGACTGATGCCGACGCCCGACGAACTGTATGACGATGCCAACCGACTCAAAGACCAAGGCGACTTCGCGGGAGCGGCCGCCACACTGTTGGGCATCGTCGCCGAGACGCCGACGCACTCGCTCTCGCATTCGGCACTGGCCGTGGTCATGCACAAGCTGGGGAAGTTCGACGAAGCGATCGCTCACGCCAAGAAGGTCGTTGAGTTGGAGCCGAACGATCCGTTCTCGTTCGCTCAACTCTCGGTGATCTGCCAGCGCTGCGGTCGCATTGCTGAAGCAGAAGATGCCCTCGCCCGCAACAAAATGATGAGCGGCGGTCACTGAAGACACGCCCTGCGTTTGCTCGCCGTTTTGCTGATACCTTGCACGGTCAGAACGGACTCGTTCACCGCGCGGGCAACGACCGAGCTTAGGCTCTGTTTGAAACCCCACCCCGCTTGTCGGGGTGGTTCACGGGTCTCTGCACTACTCCATCATCTCGGTGACGCCGAGTAGTGCAAAGACCCGATTCCACCGGGGCAAGCCCGGTGGGGCGAGTTTCAAAACAAAGCCTGGTGCCCTGTCCGTTCGTAATTTTTTTGGGGGGGTAGCTGAAGTCGTGAGACTTCAGAAAACGCAGAACTCTTACGAGTTCGGCTACCCCCCCAAAAAAATTAAGATCAGACGGGGCACTAGTGCCCCGTCAACGCTTAATTTGGGGGGCTTGTCGTTCGAGAATCTCAGTCATGGAATGACTGAGCTACGTAGTCCGGTCATTCCATGACCGGAACTCAGCCGGTCTGCCAACTCCAATCCGTAACGTTGACGAAGTACTCGCAGCACGACGCTGACAAACGGCTACTTCGCACCCTTGAGCGAGGCCGTCAACGGGACCGCCGCCCAACCGGCGTGAAGGTGGTCGGCGATCCAGAACGTGGCCCACTTGCCGGACACGTCTCCGTCCACGAGTTTGGCGGGGGCGGCGTCCGCGTTGTTTTCCCATTGGCTTTCTGCGTAGGGCTGACAGCCGAGCGCCACGTTCTCACGACCGACGAACACTTCAATTTCGCTCAGCCCGCCACCGTTCGGTTGGTGCTTCGTGATGTCGATCCGAATTTCATCAATGCGAGACACCTTCGGCCGGAGGACGAGATAGGTCATCTCATCGTTTTTGGATGGATTACCGTTCTTGAACGGAATGATCGACTGTTGTTTCCAGACAGGCTTCCCCTGAAACGTCGTCGTGGCCACGATCGCCCTAGCTCCGCGATCATTGTTGCCGAAGTTGTTGGTGTTCCACACCACGATGCGATCGGGAATGAGTGGCAACTGTTTAAGCCGGCGGTCGATCTCCACCTGCGTCGCGTAGTCGGCGGTCGGAAACGCACGCAACATCCAGCGGCGAGACCGCAGTTGATAAGCCAGACGCTCTGACACCGTGCCATTGGTCTGTGCGAGTTGCCACCACAAGCTGGCGACATCCATCTGTGGCTTCGGCTTAGCGGGGTGCTCCAAATCGGCCGTCGCTGCTGCGGCCAGCTTGGCATCGTCACCTTGGGCAAGAAGTGCCAATCCCTTGTTCCAGTTCGCTTTCACGGTGCATTCGTAACGGCCCACGGCGGTCGCGGCTGGCTTGTCTTCCGCATTCGTTTGAAGATCCGTCACCCGCTGACTGATCTTTCCAAACTCTTTCGCCATGTCACCAGTCTCTTTCAGCCGCTCCGTCGCTTCGAGCTGCATCTCGGCGTCTTTCGCCTTTTTGGAGGCGGTCTGCATCTCGCGCAGCAGTTCCAAAGCCACCTTGAAGTCATCCTGTTCGATGGCGTCATTGACGGCTTTGAATCGCACATCGGGGTCACGCCACGGCGCATCGGTCTCACCCGCGAAGCAACTCCACGGAACAAGACAGACAAGAATGACGGCGGTTCTCATGGGACGAGCCTTTGGGAGGTGACGGCTAACGTAGGAGTGATCGCGAGTATGTACTCGTCGAATCAATGGAGTCGAGTGAGATCGACGTGAAAGTTGGCTTGCCCTTGAGAAGAGTGAAGTCGGCATGAGACCTCAACGTACGACTGCCATCTCGTTTCTTCGCGAACCGAGACGATTTGAGATGGCGTGACGAATCGAGAACGTCGAACCTTCGGAACACACTCTGCTGGTTTTCCCCGTGTCCGCCCGTGTTCCTCGTGGTTGCATCTGGCTGCACACAGAAGTAACCACGGGGAACACGGGCGGACACGGGGAAGAGGGAGTGCTGGCCGATCAAGGACACACTCGAACCTTGCCGGAGTTTGGGATGCGCGGCTGAATGAAGTGCCGCAGCACTGGAAAAAGTTGTAATGCTACCTGCCAAAACCGCCACTGCGACAAATCTCGCTCTTCTGACAGCAGGTGCCACGCAAGTCTGATGTCTGCCTCCAAGTGATGTGCGGAAACAAAAAAGGACTCGGAGCAATCTGCCCCGAGTCCTTTTTTAATCGCGTTTCGCATCACTCACGGCGTGGTGCTGAAGAGTTGCCCGACCAGGATTCGAACCTGGACCAAATGATTCAGAGTCATTCGTGCTACCGTTACACCATCAGGCAAGATGCTTGGCTGACGCAGCCGCGTTGTCGATCGAGTCACGGTTTCTGAGGCCGTGACTCGGGCTGCGAAAGCGGGCGAAGTATACTGCCCTCCCTTGTTTTGCCAATTCTGAACGCGGTGTTTTTCCGGTTCATCTGACATTCCGCATTGGTCATGGCCGGTGGGCCGGTGAAATCTCTTGCCGCTCTGAGTGAAGCATAGGAGCCTGTTGAAAAACGTAACTTGGACGCCCTCGTCCGAGTCTTTTCTAGTTGGAAGCGGACGGACGAGGGCGTCCAAGTTACGTTTTTCAACAGGCAGCTAGGCGAGCAGCCCGACGTAAGGCTGCGGGTTCTTGTTTCTTGCGGGGGAACCCGTGGCCTGACGGCACACGGCTCGCCTCGAACATCTCACTCGGGGCCGTGGGAAGTACCCGCGTTTCGACACCATTTTCTTGAGGAGAGATATTTATGGCTGAGACGGATGAATTGTTTTCGGTTCGCGATCGAGTCGTGCTGGTCTCGGGAGGGAGTCGCGGGATCGGGCGCGGGTTGGCGGAAGGGTTTGCTGCGAGAGGCGCTCGTGTAGTGATTGCCGGGCGCGAGGAAGCGACATTGCGGCAGGCCGCGAGCGAGATCGGGGGTTCCGCGTGGACCTGCGATTACGTCGTGTGTGATGTCTCACACCCGGAGGACGTGCCGCGCATGATCGAGTCCGTTCTCATCAAGGCTGGTAGGATCGACACGCTGCTCAACGTGGCGGGAGTCAACATTCGCAAGCGGGTCGAAACGTATACCGAGGCCGAGTACGACCACATCCTGAACATCAACCTCAAGGGAGCGTTCCTCGTCGCACAGGCAGTCGGCAAGCAGATGATCGCGCAGGGAGACGGCGGAACGATCGTCAACATCGACTCGCTCAACACGTTCGCGCCGCTGAAGGGCGTCCTGCCATACGCGATGAGCAAAGCGGGACTCGGCATGATGACGCGCGGGATGGGCATGGAGTGGGGCCAGCACAACATCCGCGTGAACGCGATCGCGCCCGGCTTCATCCTGACCGATCTCACTCAGAAGCTGTGGTCCGATCCCACGATGCAGGCATGGGGCGAAGCCAACACGCCGTTGAAGAGGCTCGGCAAACCGGAAGACATGCTGGGCGCGGCTCTCTTCCTCACCAGCGATGCCTCGCGGTACATGACTGGCCAAGTGATCTACGTCGATGGCGGCATCTCGTGCGGCATGAACTGGCCGATCCCGCTGACGTAAGGCTTGGCGCGAAGCAACACCCGACAAATGTTTACCATCGAAGCCTGAAGCGCAAGTTTTGAAGTTGCGCTCTTTGGGATTTCAGCCCCAAAGGGGCGATGCTACGCCAGCCTAGGGCAACGCCCTAGGTTGGCGGTGAATCGTGAATCTTAAGCCCTGAAGGGGCGACACTATTCCTGCACGCAAGATAGTGCCGCCCCTTCAGGGCTTGAAATTCTGTGACGACCGAGACCTAGGGCGGCGCTCCCGTTGGTCGCTTGCCCTAGGCTGACTTACGGTTGCCCCGTTGGGGCGAAAAACCAAAACAGCGCATCGAAGCCATATTCCAAGCTGTGTGGCTGGTTGTCTTCCTATTCAAGGCATCCGACTTCCAAACGTATGCCATCCCAATCAGGGGCTGATTCATGTCGAGCGCGACTGCCGAACGGATGACCTCGCGCACGCGAACTCGGTTGACGATCGAGATCGTCGTGCTGAGTCTCGTGCTGCCGCTCGGAGTGCTGGAATGGTTCGCAGCCACGGCGCTGAAGGACAAGCAGGTCTGGGGACGACCGTCCGACATACTCAAACTGCACCACACCGGTTCGGCCAGAGACGGCGAGCTTTGGTTCGCCGAAGCACAACTGGATGGCAACTCGAATGCAATGGCGAAGGAAAGCCGCATCAAACGGCTCGACCTTCAGACGGGAGTCGAACGCGACACGGGACTCGTCGTCGCGGGTGACTTCGCTCATCCCAAATGGCTCAGCGACAAACTCTATTTGGTGTCTTCCAACGCGATCTATGAAGTGCGGGGAGATTCGCTCGTTCAGATCGCCGCATCCCTGCCGTCCATGGGGCCATCATACAGCTTGGTATTTCTGTACGAAGACCGGCTGACGACGATTCGCGAACGCGAAACGGGACGGCGGTATCTGACTCATTTGATTGACGGCCAGTGGGTGGACGGTCGTGAGATCGTGATACCGGGACCGAACCTCGCCTGGCACGAGGATCAGGAACGAGGCCGCACAGTCTTGCTGCCTCGCACCTCACTTCCGCCGCAAGGAGCTGTCGCTCGCAATTGCCTTCTGTGGGTCGTCCAACACGGGACGCAACATCATTTGATGCTGACGAATTATCAGCAGGGATTCGCCGCATACCGGGCGGGTTTCCAGTTCGCTGATGAGGAACAAGATGTCGCTTCAGCCGTAGCTCCCGAGAATGTGCCACCCGAAGCGTTTGGCTGGATCCCGATTGGAGAGCCGCTTGATGCAGACAAGTCGCCGTTGGGGGCTTGGATGCAAATGGTCAGTACGTCCCACGGCCCCGTGTTTGTGTTCTGGGGCTACAAACGCCAAGTCTTTCGGCCAGCATCAGACGGACGATGGGAAGAGTTGATTGGTCTCGGTGACAGCGTGTGGGGCGGACAGCTCTTGCCCGATACGTCCAACTCCACGATCTATGCGGCCTATTCGGATGACAATTGGGGATCGCTCAGAGTCCGGCGGATCGGCACAGATGCAGGACAGGCTGAGACTCTCGTCGTGCCGGGTTGCGAGAGCGAGTACGTTGGCCGCTGGCGGACTCTCGCGTGGGGAGTGTTGTTCGCGTGGTTGTTGCACATCGCCGTGTTGATCGCCGGTGCCGAATGGCTCACGCGGCGTGGCTGCTCTGAAAAGCATGAGTTCGGAGTTGAGCAAGCATCGCTCGCGCCGGTGTGGCGACGCGCGGTCGCGACGACGGTGGATGTGACGTTGATGCTCATCGTCCTGAGTCTGTTGTGGCTGCTCTGCTGCTGGGTCTTCGGATTCAAGCATGTGCCGTTTCATGGCGCGATGCTCTTTGACTCATTGCTGCGTATCGAAGGGTCGTTGGCTGGCGGACTCAGATTCTTCAAGTACATTCCCGAAACGTTACTCGGCTCCCCCATCGGCTGGCTGGTTCATCCGTTTGCCGTGGGACGTGACTTTCCGAGTCTGTGGGTGGCGGCGTTGTGTGTTGCGGGTGGCTTGAAAGTTCTGTTCGAGGGGCGTGTCGGTGTCACACCGGGGAAGTGGTTGCTGGGCATTCGCACGGTGAGCTCCACATTGCGACCGTGCGGCGTCTCCAAGGCCATCGTCCGCAGCGTGTTCTACTGCTTCGACATCCCGTTCCTGCTGACGCCGCTCCCCGCCGTGGTGAGCCTCATGCAGTCCGAGCATCGCCAAACGTGGGGAGACCGTGCCGCTCAGACGCTCGTCATCCGCGTTGGGTCGATTTGTAGGATGGGCACTTCTGCCCGTCCGAGTCTGCCGCGGTAGGGCGGACGGGCAGGAGTGCCCATCCTACAGAAGAGCTTCACAGCAGCGGTTCGTGGGCATCGAGCGTCCACGCGGACGGATGCTGAGTGAAGCCGAGCTGCGGGTAGTAATCGACGGCCAGCGGCGCGGAGAGCAGCACGAGTTTGCAGTGCGGACCAAGTTCTGCTCGCGTCTGTTGGATCAGGTCGCGACCGATCCCGCGCCGCTGGTGAGATTCGCGCACGGCGAGGTCCGACAGGTAGGCCACGAAACTGAAGTCGGTCAGACTGCGAGACAGCCCAACCAGCAGCGGCCCGTCCCAGGCGGAGACGACCAAGTTCGCATGACTCAACATGTCCGCCATCGCGCCGCGATCCTCCAACGGACGGCGAACACCCAACGTTGTTGCCGAGTACAGCTCGATCACGGCATCCAAGTCGAGGTCATTGCCGAGACGAAACGTGATCGCAGTCATGTTCGAGTCCCTGCGGGTTCAGGCGGAAGCAGCAGAAGAGTGAACCACGAATCTCACGAATAGCACGAATGAAGAAGGTAGGCTTACTGCGATGCCCCACGATCCCGGGACGTGAACGACAAGCACGCCAACTCGCAGCGTGAGCAATGGCTTTGACGTGACTGTAAGGCGATCTATTGAGAATCACGGTCTTGAATCACACGTTCGTGACGACGCTGCGGGTTGGTGTGATCACCGTGCTGCTCGGTTCGTCTCTTCATTCGTGTTATTCGTGCGATTCGTGGTTCAACTGCTTCTCAGCCGGGTCGCTTCGGATCCTTGGCCAGCGGCAGTGAGACTCGTTTTCCGGTCCACGCCGATTGGTAAATGGCGAGGATGATTTCGACCGCCTTGCGCCCCTCGTCACCGGTGATCTTGGGTGGCTTGCCGGTTTGGATCGCCCTCACGAAGTCCTTCAGTTGTTCCATGTGGCCGACGTAGCTGATGGCCTTCGGATCGCTGGCTCCGCCCGTTCCGCCGGTCTTGCGAGCGAACTTCTCTTGGATGGCTTTGTCCTTGGCCTTCGGCTTCTCGAACTGCCACATCAGGACATCGTCTTGCTCGACGATCACTGAGCCGGACGTGCCGTGAATCTCGGTCTTCTTGAGCAGCCCCGGCCACGCGGCGGTCGTGGCCTCAATCGTGCCGACCGCACCATTTTTGAACTTGATCGCCGCGACTCCGATATCCTCGACCTCGATCCGTTCGTGAGCCAGCGTACTCGTGACGGCACAGACTTCGGCCACATCGCCCATGAACCACTGCAGCAGGTCCACATTGTGAATGGCCTGATTCATGTAAGCCCCGCCACCGTCCAAAGCCCATGTCCCTCGCCAGCCCCCTTGGTCGTAGTATTCCTGCGTCCGCCACCATTTGACGTAGGTGTCGCCGAGAGTCAGCTTGCCGAACCGGCCTTCCGCCACCGCTTCCTTCAACGCGATGTTGGCCGCACTGAACCGAGACGGGAAGATCGGACAGAGCATCACGCCGTTCTTTTGGCACGCATCGAGAATCGCATCGCACCGCTTGAGCGTGATTTCCATCGGCTTCTCGACGACAACATGCTTCTTGGCGTTGGCCGCTTTCATCGCCGGTTCCATGTGAGCACCGCTGGGCGTGCAGATCGTCACGATGTGAACGGCGGGGTCGGCCAGCATCTGGTCGAGGTTGTGGTACGAGGTGACTCCCGCATTGGCCGCTGCGAACCGGTCGGCCGCCTCGGTGCGCGAGTCATAACAGGCAACGATCTTCGCCCCTTTGATGTGCTTGACCGCCTCCGCATGAAAGTTCGCAATCATGCCGCAGCCAATGATGCCAAATCCGGTCGTCGCCATGTGTGATTTCTCGGAGTTCTCGGGAGTTGAATGAAATATACAAACGGGTCGGAGAGAGACCGGCAACCCACGGCAGCATGAAGGCCGCACCAGACCTCATTCCCTGTCGCACACGCCGCAATCAATTACGCCCGGGAGGATTCGAACCTCCGACCGACGGATTAGAAATCCGTTGCTCTATCCAGCTGAGCTACGGGCGCGTGAATCTCTTGAGTGAGCTGACAGAAATAAGAAACTGCGTGGTGAGGTTGGCGATTCCAAATTGACGGGGCTGAGTATCGAACTGAGTTGAGTGATTTGCAAGTTGTCTGGTTCACATGAGTATCGAAGACTCAATGAGTTCTTCGATCACGCATCGTGACGCGCGTCAGAAGGGACTCGCAAACATGCGAAACGAAGTCTCAAAGAACGACGCAGGCCGGACTAGCCGGCCTGCAAACTCAAGTCGATCTCAAACTGAGGCCGACGGGTGTGTCATCGAGTGGGCCATGTTAGGCGGCACCGGTGGTTCCAACCATGCGTTGGATCTTGGCCCGGCGCTCCGCGCGGCGGCGAGTACGACGGCTGGTCTCACTCGGCTTCTCATAAAATTCACGACGACGCATCTCCTTCTTGATCCCGGAGTGCTCGACCAACTTTCGAAACCGCTTGACCGCATCGTTGACCGACTCGTTATCCCGCAACCGCAACTTGACCACACAGTCCTCCCATCAGGATTACTCAAAGTTTTTAGGGCTGATTCCGTCGGCTGACCGGTTCCAACGCCGGTTGCCTCGTAAACGGACGCGGGATGATAGCGGGGGAGTTCCCAACAGGGAAGTCCGCGACTTCCGGTCGTTTCCGCCGCGATTTGTCACGGAACGGGCCGGAAAAGACGCGGCACAGCGAGTCGGATGATGGGATTCGTTTCCACGTTGTGCCTGTCGCGTGGAAACCGAAGACGGGCAGGTTACAAGACTGCCCCATAAGTCTTTCAGCGGGCTGTTATGAATTCATCTGCCGCCTCTCATCGTCGTGCCATCGGCAGCTATTACACACCGGAATGGCTGGCTCGCGCTGTCGTTGAGCGGTGTTTTGAAGAGAGCTGGACAGGATCGCGCGGTGCGACGCGGCGGGTCCTCGACCCGGCATGTGGTGACGGAGCGTTTGTGTTGGTAACGCTGGAATCGCTGGGGCAAGCGGCCTCAAATCGGCTGGAACTTGTGCGTGAGTGTCTGTTTGGTGTCGATGCCGATCCCGCCGCGATCACTCTCCTGCGCGAGCGAGTCGGGGGCTGGATCAGAGGCGGCTCTGACAGCACCGCCGCGACAAACGACGAAGTGCGGCGGGTCGTGGAGCGGAATTTCGTTTGCGGAAACGCGCTCCTCGGACCGGACTGGTCGATGTCAGCGGCGGAGACCGATGCGACTGGGGTTCCGCCCGCGCCGGTCATCGACTGGTCGGAGGCGTTTCCACATGTGGCGGCAGAAGGGGGCTTCGATCTCGTCATCGGGAACCCACCGTACAGGAGGGAACTCAACGCGAAGGCGGACTTCGATCTCATTGCCGCTTCACCGTTGGGACGGCGCTGGCGGCGATCTCGCATGGACCTCTGGCATTACTTTTTGCATCGCGGCCTGAACTTGCTGAAGCCGGGCGGGACGATCTGCTACATCGTGAACAGTTACTGGACCGGTTCGACGGCCGCCAAACCACTTGCGGCGAGAATGTCGGCTGAGACCACGCTGGACGAAGTGCTGTTGTTCGGCAAGACAAAACTGTTCCGCGATGTCAGTGGACGGCACATGGTCTTCCGCGCGAGGAAGGTTCTCGAACCGAACACCGACTGCCGAATCGTCGATCTGAAAAACGCGCCAGCAGAACAACTTGCAGAAGCACTCGCTGTCCGTGGAGTTTCAAAGTGGAGTCGCTCCGTTTCGCAAAGTGATCTCTGGCGCGGCGGATTGTTGCGGGTCGAGCCGATCCGCGCGGACGACGGCCTGCTCGACGGAGGGCCGTTGTTGGGGGATGTCTTCGATGTTCGGCAGGGGATCGCTGAGAACCCGCCGTTTGTGACGAAAAGTCTCGCCGCCGAGTTGGGAGATATGTCGCTCACGGGTCGCGGGGTCTTCGTACTGACAGACATGGAAGTCGCGGCGATGCAACTGTCGGCCGACGAACGATCCCTGTTGAGTCCCTACTTCGCGCTGGCATCCATCGGGCGGTTCACCCTTGCGCCGCAACCGTCCCATTGGTTGCTGTACCTGACGAAACAGACGGCTCCCGCGCTGGTGGCGTTGTCCGGACTCGCCGCGCATCTCGCTCCGTTTCGCGAGATGCTCCAACGTCGGCGCGAAGTGAGGTCCGGCAGCATTGCGTGGTGGCATCTCCATTGGCCGCGAGAAGAGCGGCTGTTCACTTCGCCGCGAGTCCTGTGCGTGCAGATGGGTCACGTTCCTCGCTTCGTGTTTGCTGAATGCCCAACATTCGTGGGGTTTTCTCTGAACATCATCGCGGAGCGATCCTCGTCGCGAGGGACGTTGACAGTGCGCGGATCGACGCCGTCGCTTCCCGCACTGTCCGCGATTTTGAACTCGCGTCTCGCTCAACGCTGGTTGGAATTGCACGCCAAACATCGTGGCGCGAACCTCGACATCAGCGGCACCGTCCTGAAACAGTTTCCGTTGCCACAAGCTCATCGTCCGGAACTCGATGTGAAACTCAGCCAACTCGCCCGCGCGTGGCCTTCCACGTCGAACGGCATCGATGACGATCTCGGTATCGCGGCGCTGGACGCTGCCGAGGCCGAACTGGAGCGACTTGTTGGCGAGTGGTATCGCGAGGACAAATCTCACGAGGCTTCGCTGGCGAATCCCTCGCGCGGTCAGAGTTGACTCGTTTAACCGCGTGGGCAACGCCCCACGCGTTGTGCGGCGAAACAAATTTCACGTCACTTGACGCGCGGGGCGTTGCCCACGCGGTTAAACGACGCTGCGTCATCTCAGCCGTGTGAGGTATGAAGGACTCACCGAACCGGCGGAACCCTCAATCACAACCGCTTGGGCTGATCGCAACGACCGTACTGAATCGGTCGAACATCCGGGGCGAAACTCCCGTCCACGCGAGGCCCTTGGTTTGAAAGTGCCCCCTGTTCTTGGCATCATCCCCGCCCCTTCGCGACCCGTCGCGAACTCTCGTCGTGAGATCCATTGCGTCTCACGGCAACTCTGTTGGCCATGAAGGGCCGTCCCGCTGAAGCACCCGGTTGCATCAGCCCGCCCGTTCCAACCGAAACGATCTGGAGTCGTTTCACGCCACCTGTGTTTTGCGGTCGCCTTGCGGCTGGGTGATTCCCATCGCGACTTGGCATTGTTCCCTCGGACGTTAGAAGTTGCCCAGAATCGCTGCGTCGTTTGTCGCCTTTCGCTCCGCGAAAGGGCGTTCTTTCGCGGGGCGAAAGACGACATTTTTTGGACGAGTTGTTAGCGGTGAATGCCGGTTCGTTTTCGAGTGAAAGAAAGAGCGAGGGTTTTGATGGAGCAGGATTGCTTGGGCCGACATCTCATCATCGAATTGTGGGGCTGTAATGATTCCATCGACGACGCGGCGCACGTGAAGGCCGCGATGCTCGATGCCGTCCAGGCGGCCAACGCCACGCTGCTGAACATCTTTGTTCACGCATTCAGCCCACAGGGAGTCACCGGCGTGGCCGTGTTGGCCGAGTCCCATCTTTCGATTCACACTTGGCCCGAGCATGGCTATGCGGCGGCGGATGTCTACACCTGCGGCGCGACGATGAAAACGCGAGCGGCGGCGGATGTCCTCTGTGCCGCGTTTCAGGCGGCACGCACGAACATCATGGAAGTGGTGCGAGGCGTCGCGCCGGATGAAGCACCGTGCCAGCAAGTGGCCGCTCAACCCGAGCAAGTTCGCAAAGTGACCGGATCGCACTTCAAGACGACGGTCCCCCGTTTGGGTGGCGGAATCTGAGACCCGAGGTTGGGATCAGGTCCATCGCCTTGTTTGTCTGCGCAACTTGTAGGGTGGGACAACTCCTGCTGCTCGGCTTACAATCGCGGCCCGCTCACAAGGACTGCGCCGTCATGATGTTCGTACCGCTGGCTGCTTCACCGCTGATGGTCAACCCAATCCCGCCCGCTCTCATCTCGATGATGTTTGGGCTGGCGGTGTTCTTGTTTGCGTGGACGATCTGGCGGACGCTCGCCACGGACGACCTCACGCAGGAGAACGAGTGGCGGTACGACGTGAACCGAATCAACGAGTTGCGTCGCGTCAGCCCGTTCTTCCGAACGCTGCAACCGTTGGTGCAGGCCTTCGCGCGGTTCAATCGCGGTGCCTTCGTCGAGCAGCTCCCCGAGATCGGGCGCGAGATTCAAGCGGCCGGTCTGGCGCGGTTCTGGACGGCGGAAGAGTATCTCGCGCGGATCGAGATTCAGGCCCTCATGCTGCTGCCGCTGTACGTCTATGCCAGCACGCAGGTGATGGGACCGGCGGGGATCGTGATGGCGATCATGTTCACCATCCTCACCGGTTATCTGCTCCGTCGTCGCCTGCGCAACATGGCTCGTTACCGATTGGTCCTCATCAAACGTCGAATGCCGTTCCTGCTCGATTTGGTCACGCTGCTGATGGAGGCCGGGTCCACGTTTTTGCAGGCGTTGAAGGAAGGGGTCGATGAGTTTCGCGAACATCCCGTCGGCGTCGAATTTGGCCGGGTTCTCGGAGAACTGAACATGGGCAAGGGCCGCACCGCCGCGTTAGAGTCGATGCGTGACCGCCTGCATGACGACGAGATCACAGGCATCATCGGCGCGATCATTCAAGGCGAGCAACTCGGTACGCCACTGGCGAGAATCTTCCGCACTCAAGCCGATGTCCTCCGCCTCAAACGCAGCCAGCGGGCCGAGACGCTCGCGGGAGAAGCCGCCGTGAAGATGCTCCTCCCCGGCATCCTGATTATGGCCTCGACGGTCTTGGTGATTCTGGGACCGTTCATGCTGAGCATGGCCACCACCGACATCATGAACTGAAAACTATGTCCACAGTCTCCACGACCATTGCCAGTCTCACCGTGACCTCCGGTCCCGACCGAGGGAAGACGTTTGCGCTGCACGAGGAATTCATTCATGTGGGTCGCGCCGACGATTGCCAAGTGGTGTTGACCGATCCGCAGGTCGAAGAGGTCCATGCCTCATTGGCCAATCGGAACGGGCGGTTCGCGATCATCACGTCGCTCGACCAAACCGTCGCTGTCGATGGCAAACTCCTCCCTGCCGAGCAATGGGCGTGGTTGCCGTCGCAAGCCACGATCGCACTCTCCTCCAAAACAACGCTCCTTTTTTCGTGCGGCCTGCCGTCGGTCACGGAGAACGGAAAACCGGCCGCATCGAAGTCGAACGACCCACCGTCCGCCAACGATCCCGCAGCCGCACTGCCGACCAAAACGAAGGGCCGTAAACCGGGAACCAAGAAGAGCGACGGGGCGGCGCGTACCGTCGCCAAGTTCATCACGGATCGCACGGGCGAAACGTTGGTGCGACTCGGCGAAGACGGTCATCTTCCCGAACTGGCTCTCGTCGAATCGGCTGCGCCGAAACACGACAAGCGCAAGCGAGCACCGCAGGGAAACCCGGCTCTGGTCTATGGAGCACTCGGCTTCAGCCTTCTTCTGTCGCTGGCGATGATGTTCATCGACTCCCCCGTCACCAACGAACGATCGCAATCGAAGTCGGCGGCGCGTCAGACTGTGATGTGCGCCTTGGGAGATGACAAGCAGCCCATCTTCGTGGGAGGCGATAAGCAGCCCATCAAGCCGTTCCAACAATTGCTGCGCGACGCGGGGTTGGCCCATTCGCGCGGCGACTTCAAAGCCGAACGCGAGGCCTACCAGAAAGTCCTCAAGCTGCTCAACTCGGAAGACAAGAACCCGTTCACCGGCATCACCGGCACGGCCGAAGACGACGATCGCCTGAAGCAACTCATCGCCGTGTTACTCGGAAAGTGATCGTCGGTTTCTCCCTTCTCACCGACGGACACCGCCACCGCGATGTCCCTCTCGCGGCGACCCACGAGAGGTTCGAGGCGAGCCGTGTGCCGTCAGGCCACGGGTTTCCGGTGACGATGAAGAACCCGCAGTATTAGGGCTTGCGGCTCGCCAAGGTCTCACTCGTGACCGCGTGAGGTATCGTTCGGGGTGGCCCAGCGTGCTTCAAGCTGGGGCGTAGCACAAGAAACTTCAGTACGAGCGTTGATGAAGATCGGGCGTTCCACTCCACAGAATGCCAGCTCAAAGTTTCTCGTGCTGACGCACCCGGCTTGAAGCACGCCGGGCCACCCTGCGAGGATTGAGCCGCCTGATCGGGTGATGCTTCATGTAAGAGCGACGGGGTGGCCGCAAGGTCAATCTGAGTGATGCCGCTTACCATTCGCAGCTTACATGTCGGCAAGGTGCGAGAAATGGCTGGGTGCTGAATGGTGGACATCGTGAGTAGGATGTCCGCGTCCCGTTCCTCGTTGAAATCCTCGGTGTCTGGAGACTGGTCATGATTCGCTCGCGCTGGCTGTCGGTGGGTGTGGTTCTGGGTTGGAGCTTGGTCGGCTTCTCGATGTTGCAGGCGAGCCACGGACATGGCGGAGGAGGTGGCGGCGGGGGAGGTCATTCAGGTGGTGGTCACATGGGTGGCGGCGGCGGTCATACGGGTGGCTTTAGCGGAGGCCATGTTGGGGGTGGCCACATGGGTGGATTTAGCGGTGGACACTCGGGTGGCTTCAGTGGTCATACCGTTCATCAAGGTGGTTCATTCAATCAGGGTGGCTCGTTTCACCAAGGTGGGGCGATTCATCAAGGGAGCAATTTCGGCTCTCAGTCGATTCACTCGGGAGCGGTGCATCACGGTGGTCTCAACGGCGGGTTTCAATCGGGGACGATTCACCACAACGGCGGTCAGGGGATCACGGGGAATCACCAAGTGATTCAGGGTGGGCAGCATCACCTCGGGACGACTCACACGCAGCAACACACCGGTCAGTTCTTTCAGAACCACGGCACGCACACCGGTCAGACATTAAACGGCAGTAACCATGTGCTGCACCACGGCGCGAACTCGGCGACGAATCACACGGCGAACCAGCACCACTTGGCGAATCAGAATTCGCACTTCCTCCAGCAGCATGGTACTCACGGTCTGTCGAACTCGACGGCGGGAACCTCGCATCGTGTCGGACATCAACCCGGTTCGACCACGCCGGTCAGTCATGCGAACTCGTTCTTGGCTCATCACAACAACCATGCTCACCAAACGCAGACGGTGGCGAACTCCGCGGCGAACCGGCATCACACGGGTGTCGGCTTGAACGGGGGAGTCAACGGAACGCGAGGCAATGCGATCATCGGCTCCGCTGTGACGGGGGCGAACCATCACCATCATCACCACAACAATTCGGGATGGGGCTGGGGTGGTTTCGGGTTGGGTTATGGAGGCTTCTCGTCGTGGAACTACTTCGGTTCGCCGTGGGGTTACGGACTGGGATACAACCGCTACGGCTATGGTTACGGCGGACTCGGGTATGGAGGCTACGGCGGCTTTGGCGGTGGCTACGGTGGTCGTCGTTGGGGCTGCTACAGCTACCAGCCGGTCTGTGTTTGTCAGCCCTACAGCTACGGCTACGCGAGCGCCAGCCCCGGTTTGATCGGCTACAGCGGCGTGGGGTTGGGGCTGGGAGTCAGTTCGACGAGCGTCGGTTATTCACCGATCTCTCAGGCGATGGTTCTCGGCAGTGTGGCTCCCGTGGCGACCGATGCGTTGGCTCCTGATCTAGGCTCTCCTGCCCCAGCCGTGGCTCAAGCCAATCCGAAGCCAGCCTCGGCCGATGACCTTCAGTCGTCGGCCGAGTTCGCGGCGGCAGGCGAAACGGCGTTCAAGAGTCGCGACTACAAGGGTGCCGCGCGCTCGTGGAAACACGCGATGGTTGAGGATCCCGAAAATGCCGTACTGATGTTGATGATGGGGCAGGCCCTCTTCGCCAACGAGCAATTCGACGAAGCGGCCGGTGCGACGCAACTCGCCATGCAAACGCTGCCATCGGAACAGTGGGATGTCGTCGTCAAGAACTTCCGCGAGCTGTATGGCAAGGTCGATGACTACACGACTCAACTGCGTGTCTTGGAGAAAGCCGCCCGAGCCAAGCCCGAAGAACCCGCGCTGCGATTTCTGCTCGGCTATCACTACGGGTTCCTTGGCTATCCGAATGAGGCCATCAAGCAACTCGACAAGTGCGTGACTCTGGCACCGCAAGATGAAGCGGCAGAGAAGCTGCTCGGCCTACTTCGGGCCAAGCTACCGAAGTCGAGCGACAAGCCAGCCGAGGGGGCGACCAGCACGCCTGCCGCAACGGAGAAGCCCGCCACCTCGACGCTCCCCGCCTTGAATAGCGACCCAGCCACGCTTCCTCTCCCCCCTTTGCCGATGGGCGAGGCCCGTGCGGATGGACCGGCTGATGCGCTCAAGGTTGTGCGGTAGACGGCGGTCTCCGTCGAGCCTTTTCATTTGTGAGGCCATGACAGGCCATCCGTGATCTCGTCTCTTGCGGCACTCTTGTCTCCTCGCCCCGATCTCTCGCGGCGAGGAGATTTGATTTTCAGGGGTGAGTAAAGATTCGGCTCGTGACGCTCCATTCCCGCCGAACTTGTCTGCTACTTCGTGACGCGGCCGACACCGAATTGATCGCCCGCGCGGAGTAGCTCGACACCACGCCAGTCGATCTCCAGCATCTTCTCGGACTGCACGGCCGTGCCGGTTTCGTCCTTCAGCATCGCGATGATTTTGCGTGAGGCGACATCGAAGACATCGCCGGTCGAGGGATAGGCGAGCGTGCCGTCCAGGCTGAACGTGATCCAACCCGGCTCGTCCTTGACCTTCAAACTGGCGACGTGTTTGGGCGGCAGCGTCGTGACATCGTAGACGTGCAGGGATTGGTTGAAGGCATCGCAAACCCAGACCTCCTTCTCATCGGGCGTGAGGCCGATGCCGTGGCTGGGGCAACCGTGTCGTTTGACTGGCCCCTTCTGGAAGCCAGCCACTTCCACGCGATGCAGTTTCCGGCCGGTCGCGATGTCGCCGATCTCAAACCCGAGCAGTTCGTTCACGCAGACGAAGCAGAGCGTCTGGCGGCCATTCACCGTGAAGGGGCGAACGCTGGCGCTGAATGGTCCCACCGTGCGACTCGATGTGTGCGAGGCGGTGTCAGCCACAGTCAGCAGCGGCGACTTCAGGCCCGCGAGGTAAACGTGCTTGCCGTCAAGACCGCAGACCGTGTTGTGTGCCCCTGATTTTGGTTCGATCTTCGCCACGATGTCGCCCGTCTTCCCCTCGACCACATGCCAGTGGTCCTTCTCGAACGAGGGGACATACAACCACGCCCCATCCGGCGCGATGGCCATCCGATCACAGCCGCCATCGTACGGTCGCTCCCACAGCAGTTTCTCGGTGACGAGGTCAATGCACTGCAACGTCGAGATTGTCGTGATGAACAGCCGCCGCGTGACGACACTCGCGCAGACTCCCTTCACGTTGATTGGCTTGCCGGACTGATCCAGTCCCGCCGCCGGAATCCGCTTCACAAACTGGTGCCCCGCGTCGGTGTCGAACACCAACACGCCGTGCCCGCCGTATTCGAGATAGTTCCGGACGCCGGGAGCCGCCACGTAGAGCAGCCTCCGCACCGGAGCGTCCTGCCCGTAAACGGCTCCGCCGTTGAAAATCGGGTCCGTGAAAGTTGGCTTGAGCGAAGTGAGCGACATTCCAACCAAGAACAACAGCCACAGCCGGCGAGCACAGGTCGTCTCTACTCGTTGCATCATTCGATCCCCACTTTTACTGATCCGACATCCTTCACCACATCCACCGCGACCAGCGGGTTGGTGTTCACGGTAGCCGTGTCGCTCGGTGACATGAAGCGTGGGAACGAGCGCGAGTCGCAATGACCGCGTCTCGACACCATCCGCGTGTTCGCAACAGCCGTCGCTGTTCTCATCTTTATCTTTCTGCCTCTCTCTTTCTGTCACCTTGTTTTCGTCGTGCAACAAGAAGGAGACAGAAAGAGAGAGGCAGAAAAATGGTGGAACGAAGTGTGAAAGCAGGACGGGCAGGAGTGCCCGTCCTACGAGCCGCGACTCGGTCGATTCCGGTCTGGACCGGTTTGGGGGTTTCTTCTGTAATACCTCCGCTTCGATGGCGAGAAATGGGATCGCAATGCAGGGACGCGAGGGATCGTGCAGACTTGGAGTCGGTTGGTTTTGTTTGTCACGCCGTACTGGCGGCGGCTGTGGCTGTCGCTGGTGTTCGGGGGCTTGTCCGCGCTGTTGTGGAGTGCCGAATTGGCGCTAACGGCACCGCTGACGATCACGTTTGGCAAGCATCGCACCGTGTCGAACTACGTTCGGCACGAGATCACTCAGTCGTCGGAAAAGATCACAAAGCTGTCGAGTGCGTTGGAGAAGCAGAAGCTCCGGCTGGCCGAACTGCCCGACGATCAGACTCGATCTCGCATGAAGGCGCGCGTCCCGGTCCTCAACAGTCTGAAACGGCTTCAGCAGCGGATCGACCTCGAATCGTCGCGCATCTGGCTGATGAGTTGGTTCGAGACGCGTGTCCTGTCGAAACTGCCGCGCGATCCGTTCGCCATGTTCTCGCTGATCTTCGGAGTGCTGTTGTTGGTGACGCTGCTGAAGGGATTTTGCTGTTTCGTGCAGGATTCGCTGGCGGGAGGAGTGGCCGAATTGGTGGCGATTGATCTGCGACAGGCGCTGTTTCGCCGAACGCTGCAACTCGACCCGCAAACGGTCTCGCTCGGCGGCACGCAGAAGCTGATGAACGACTTCACGTTCACGCTGCAACAGTTGGCGAACGGGCTGGGCGATCTTGGCGGTCGTATCGTGCGCGAACCACTGAAAGCGGTCGCGTGCATCAGCGGGATGTTCTATTTGAACCCGCAGCTCACACTGTTGTTGCTCGCGTTCGTGCCCCCCGCGTGCTGGATGTTTCATCTGTTCGGGCAACGGCTCAAACGGGCCACGCGTCGTGTCGTCGAGAGCGTCGGGCTGATCTACAAGAGTTTGGAAGAGACCTTCGTCAACATGAAGTCGGTGATCGCGTTCGACCGTGCCGGTCAGCATCGGCGCGAGTTCCATCGCCGCAACGTCGAGAACTTCGCGCAGGCGATGCGGCTGGTGCGGATCAAGGCGCTTAGCGATGCGCTGGTCGAAGTGCTGGCCGTGTTCGCAGTCCTCGTCGTACTGCTGCCCGCCGCGTACATGGTGTTGAGGGAGGTCACGTCGATCAAAGGGATCGACCTCGCGAGTGCTCCGCCGACGTTTCCAGAACTGACGATGTTCTACGCACTGCTCGTCGGCGTGATCGATCCGCTGCGAAAGTTCTCGAAGTTTTACATCACGATCCGTCAGTCGGGCGTGCTGGCCGGACAGGTCTTCCGGCAGATGGACCGCGTGTCGCTCGTTCCTGCGGCGGAGTCACCACAATGGTTGCCGCGACTGTCCGAATCCCTCGAATTTCGCGACGTGCATTTCACGTATGCCCGCGCGGCCGGTGACGATTCGCCGCAGCGCGGCCCCGTGCTGAATGGTCTCGATCTACGCGTGAACTGCGGCGAAGTCATCGCGATCGTCGGGCCGAACGGATCGGGCAAATCGACTCTGGCCGGGCTGCTGCCTCGGTTCTTCGACCCCGATCAGGGCGCGGTTCTGTTCGACGGGATCGACGTGCGACAGGCGCGACTGCGCGAGTTGCGAGACCAGATCGCGATCGTCGCGCAAGACACATCGCTGTTCGACGACACCATCGCCGCGAACATTCGCTACGGCAGGCCCGACGCGACGGACGAACAACTGCACACGGCGGCTTCCCGCGCGCATGTCCTCGACTTTACGAACACACTGCCACGGGGACTCGACACGCCGGTGGGCGAAGGGGGACGGCAGCTTTCGGGCGGGCAGCGGCAACGTGTCGCACTGGCTCGAGCGATGTTGCGCGATCCACAGGTACTGCTGCTCGACGAACCGACCTCGGCGATCGACGCCGAAAGCGAACGGTTGATTCATCGCGCACTGAAAGAATTCGTGCGAGGAAGAACGACGCTCATCATCACGCACAGTCTGTCACCTGCGTTGCTCGAATACGTCTCACGCATCGCGGTTCTCGATCGGGGTCGCATGATCGCCACAGGATCGCACACGCAGCTTCAAGCAACCTGCCCGGTCTACAGCCAACTGTTTGAAGGGCCGCTGTCGGCGGCGGCATGAGCCGTAGGATGGGCACTCCTGCCCGTCCGCCTTGGGCCACAAAGAGAAATTGGTTTTCCGCATCACAAAACAAGGACGGGCAAGAGTGCCCATCCTACAGCCGTCGATTCAAAATCATGTCGCTCGTGAACACCTACAAACACTGGAACGGACGGACTGCCGCAGCCGCGCTGCTGGTCGGGATCGTCGTGTGCCTGTTTGCGAGCAACACCGGCGTGCAGACGATTCGACGGGCCAACGAACCGAACAACTTCGTCCTCGTCGATCCTCAGCCCGGTCCCGACGATTGGCCCGGATGGCGCGGAACGGACGGGACGAACGCGTTTCCAAACAGTCGGCCTCCGATTCAGTGGTCGATGAGCGACAACATCGCGTGGCAAGTGAGCGTGCCCGGTCGCGGCCATGCCTCGCCCTGCATCTGGGGCGAGCAACTGTTTGTCACCACGTCCGAAGAGCGACGACAAACGATTTCGCTGCTCAACTTCGATCGACTGACAGGTCATTCGCTGTGGCAGTCGGACCTGCATCACGGCAACTTGCCCATGAGTCATGCGAAGAACTCGCACGCTTCGGCCAGCCCGATCTGCGACGGTCAGTTTGTGTACGTTGCCAGTGCCGTGAACGACTCCATTTGGGTGACGGCGGTGGATTTCGCCGGGCGCATCGCGTGGCAAACTGCGGCCGGACCGTTCCAAGCGAAGTGGGGCTATGGCTCTTCACCAACAATCTACAAATCGCTGGTGATCGTCGCGGCCGACAACAAGGGAGCGTCATTCAACCGGTTGCACAAGACGAGCTTTCTCGCCGCGCTCCACCGTCAGACGGGTGAGATCGTGTGGCGCATCGAACGGCCCTCGGGAGACAGTTTCGGGACGCCAGTCGTCGCGCGGGTCGCCGGGTGTGACCAACTTCTGCTCGCGGGCAAAGGGCTGATCGCGTCGTATGACCCCGCCACGGGAGACTCACTCTGGACCTGTCGCTGGTCGGCGCAGCGCGTCGCGAACACGATGGCCTTCGATCAGGATCACGTCTTCGCATCGGCGCGGTTTCCGCAAAAGGAACTGCTCTGCATTCGAGCCAGCGGCGAGGGCGATGTCACCGGCACGCACGTTGTCTGGCGCGAGAAACAGTCGGCGAGCGAAGTGCCGTCCCCCGTCGTGCATGACGGGTTGCTGTACTCGCTCGGCGACGACGGCATCCTGGCGTGCCTGACTGCGGCGACCGGCAAGACGCAGTGGAAGCGCCGGTTGGAAGGTAGCTTTTCCGCATCGCCGTTAGTCGCAGGCAATCACCTTTTTTGCTGCAACGAACAGGGAACGACGTTCGTTGTGACACTCGGTGAATCCACAGCCGACGGCTCGGGCCAAGTCGTGGCCGAGAACACCCAAACCGACGGCCAGTTCGCATCACCCCTCATCAGTGGCGACCGGCTCTATCTGCGCACGGTGAACGGCCTGCACTGCGTGACGGATCCGAACGGCATCCTCGAACGCTACGTCACGCCAGACCCGCACTCCGCACCCGTCGCTGAACAGCCGGAAGGCTCGCGACGACGGCTGTGAGGGCTGGTTGCAGTGATCAAGGCTAGTGCCGCGTCCGTTCTGAATTTGGGGGTAGCTGAAGTCGTGAGACTTCAGAAAACGCAGAACTCTTACGAGTTCGGCTACCCCCCCAAAAAATTAAGCGTTGACGGGGCACTAGGCTGACTTACGGCTGCCCCGTTGGGGCGAAAAACCAAAACAGCGCAACTTATAAAAGCGTGAGCGAGGGCGCATGTCGCTCGACGTTCGTCCTTGCTCACGCTGCGGGTTGTTCTTGGACAGGTTCTCTCGTCGCCGCGCGGATGATCTTGTCGTGTTTTGCCCGTTTTACTAGGTTCCCGCCCCTGTTCCCCCCTTTTCAATTTGATGGTTGTCATGCGGCTGCGCCCCGCCGTTCTGAAGGGACGCGCGCCGTGAACACATCTGCATCGAGCGTTCTCCCTGTCAAAGCCTGTTCTTTCTGTGTTGAGTCCGTTCATGATTCGCCGTGTCGGTCCGCTGCTGTGGGTCGGACTGGGGCTGTGTGCAGCCTCGGGCTGCGCTCTGTCCGCGCCGAGTCGCACGAGCGGCCCCGGAGAACAGATTTCACTGCGCGATGAGTCGGCAGCGCGAAGCATCCCGTCCGCGCGGAGTAAGTCTGCGAGCGATGGGGTGGAAGTGCGGGAGACTCGTTCGCCGCGTGAGGCTGCGTCGCGCGGTGTTGTCGCTCACCGATCACAGAAAGCGGTCGAAACAACACTCCACGAATCGCCTCTCGATGATCGCGGCTTGCAACACGAACCGGTCCTCGTCCCGGGGCTTTCACGACGTGAGATCAGGGTGACGGCGGACGATGCGACGACACGCCATGACGAGCTGTCCGTGCGAGGTCTTGAGCCGGGCCGACTCACACGGGCACAACGCGATGACTCAGGCGCGACACTGCTGTTCGGTGGTCATTCCTCCGATCAACCGGTCGGTGAAACTGACAGCGGGGCGCGGTCGCCCATCACTCAGGCGGTGGCGTGGACGGAAGAACAGCGGCCGGACCAGTTAGCCGATTCGGGCCTCCGCACGGCGAACTACCGCTCCGATCAGGATGCCTCCGACAACCCGGTTGAGTTGCAGGGGTTTGAGGTGATCGCGCCATCGGACTCCGCGCCGTCGAAGTCCGGATTTTCCGGAAGCCGGACTTCCAATGAGCAGGATGTGATCTCGCCGTGGGATGCTGGAATGGCAACTGCCACCCCGAACCAACCGCCTCCTTGGAGTAGTCGGCCGGGCACGGGATCAACCGTTCAATCCAGTCCATCTCTTGAATACGGCGGGGCACTCCCCAGCCGCGAGGCGAGCAACACTGCGGGCGGATTTCGCAGTCCGCCGCTTGGTGAAGTGCTTCGCGAGCCAACGAGAGACACGCACGGTCCCGCGCTGCGTGGTCCCGCGCCGCGAGTGCAGTCCGTCAGTTCTCAAGCCGCGCCGCCGCTGCCGCCCAGTCCGTGGCAGTCGGAAGTGAATCAGCTCATCGCGCGTGTGGAAGGTGAGTTGAAGGACATGTCGCCGGGATCGAGCGTCGCGGCGCAGGCCGAGTACCGTCGTCGTCAGGTTCATTTGCGGTTGTTGTATTTGGTCGCTCAACGGCCCGAGCAGGCTCTGATGGCGATTTCGGGTTTGGAGGCGTCCGAGCAGGAGTACTGGCAGCAACTCTGTTGGGCAGCATCGAACTCACTCGACGCCGAACAGTTCCCGCTCCCGCGCGATCGGGCGACACAGTCGATCGCACCGCTCAACACGGCCTTGCGCCGGCTGCGCGAACAGGCGGACCTGTCGATCAAGAACACGGCCTTCTGCGAACAGATTTCGTACTTCGGCAACTACCAAAAGTTCGCGCGTGACGAATTCACTCCGGGCCAAGAAGTCTTGCTCTACGCCGAGATCGAGAACTTCAACACCGAGCAAACGGCCGACGGCGAACATCGAACTCTGCTCCGTTCGGTCATCGACATCATCGGTGCGAACGGCCAGACCCGCTGGCACAAGACGTTCGCCGCGACCGAAGACCGCTGCCGCAACCCGCGTCGCGACTACTTCCACAACTACCAGTTCACGATCCCCGACCGCCTGCCCCTCGGCCCGCACACGCTCAAGCTGACGGTCGTCGATGACCTGAGCGGCAAGCAGGCGAGTTACTCGCTGCGGTTCTTGGTGAAGTGAGGAAGAAGGAGACAGGAAGCAGGGGACGGTGGATCACAACGGCGTTGTTTCGCGATGAACATCACTCCGCTCTTGTCCCTGCCCCCTGTATTCTGCTGCCTGTCTCCTGCCCCCTGACTCCTGTTTCTTGGTCTTCGATCATGCTCAGCCTGACTCAAGCCTTCGACAAACTGCTGGCCACCGTTTCGCCGTTGGAGCCAGTGTCGCTGCCGCTCGCCGACGTACTGGGAATGACGTTGGCCGAGGATGTCTCGGCACCGGAGGATTCGCCGCCGTTTGATAAGTCGTTGATGGATGGCTTTGCTGTGCGAGCCGCCGATGTGGCGAGCGGCCGCGTGTCGCTCAAGGTCATCGAAGTCGTGACGGCCGGGCGAGTCCCCTCGAAAGCGGTTGGTCCCGGTGAGGCGACGCAGATCATGACCGGAGCGCCGATCCCCGAGGGAGCCGATCTGGTCGTGAAGATTGAAGAGACATCTTCTGAAAGCGATCTCAACAGCGTTCAGGTCACGACGAAGTCGATCACGCCGGGGACCAACATCGTGCGTCGAGGGACATCGGTTCGTGCGGGCGATGTCGTGCTGAAGGTGGGGATGAAGCTGAACGGCGCGCGGATCGGAGCCTTGGCGGAACTCGGTCGCGCCGTGGTGCAGGTCCATCGCCGTCCGACGGTTGCCGTGTTGGCGACGGGAGACGAACTGGTCTCGATCGGCGAGGCACTCGGTCCCGGCCAGATCAGGAACTCGAACGAAGCGATGTTGTGCGCGCAGATCGAAGCGTCCGGAGCCGTTCCCGTCCCGCTCGGCATCGCCCGCGACAATCGCGCCGACCTGCGGGCCAAGATTCAACGGGGCCTGCAATGCGACATGCTCGTGCTGTCCGGAGGCGTCTCGGCCGGAACGCTTGATCTCGTTCCGAGTGAACTCGCGGAAGCGGGAGTTCGCGAAGTCTTCCACAAGGTCGAGCTGAAGCCGGGCAAGCCGGTCTGGTTCGGTGTCCGCGCTGGTTTTTCGAGCGGGGGACGTGAGTCCCCCGGTTCTTCAGAACAGCGCCGGATCGAAGAACCGGGGGACTCACGTCGCCCGCTCAGAGAGTCTGTGTACGTCTTCGGTCTGCCAGGAAACCCCGTCAGCAGTTTGGTCTGTTGCGAGTTGTTTGTTCGCACGGCAATCCGACGGTTGTTGGGGGAGCGGCCTCCGATGCCGATGCCCGCGCGGCTCGAACACGATTACTCGGCGCGAGCGGATCGGCCGACGTATCACCCGGCGAAGTGGATGTGGTCTCCCGAGGGAGCCACGGTGAAGCTCGTCCCGTGGCACGGCTCGTCCGATTTGTGCGGCACCGTCGCGGCGAACGGGATGGCATTTCTGTCGGGCGAGGCGAAGGAGTACCACGCGGGCGACATGCTGGAAGTGATCCCGTGGTGAGGGACGTGCAGGCGTGAGGC
>JAYTQJ010000501.1:0-1598 GCA_043746775.1 Schlesneria sp. | reverse complement strand
CTCCGCGTGAAGTCAGCCGAGTCACCAGCGACCCGGATACGCGGGAAACAGCGTCATTCCACGTTCGGCTCTCTTCACGCGGAGCGATGAAGGCTACTTTTGGCGGATACGTCTGTCTTGTCTTCTCTGTCCCTCAACTCTCAACCTTCCACCCTCAACCACCTCACGGCAGCGCATACCTCGGTTGGACGAGCGGCTTCACCGACTTGAGGCCCTCGCAGGTGATCGTGGCTGCGGCTGTCATCTGGGTGGTGTAGACCGTGCCGCCCGCGTTGGTGTCGGGCCGCCTGATGCGCGGACTGACGCGGTCGGGCAGGCCATCAGAGCGGATGAGTCTTGCCGCGAGGAAGCGTCCGGGGCCGGGGAACAAGGCGAACTGATGAATCACGTAGACGGTAATCGGGTCCTGCCAACCGATCTCGCTCTCGCGGAAATGCGTCTGAAGTTCGGGGTTCGGGCAGGTGTGATTGCGGACGTTGTACGAGGAGTTATTGAGTGAGTCGCGCCCGCTGCCGTTGCGGCCGTCGCGCCATTCGAGCACGACGCGCGTGTTCTGATCGCAGTAGTGCAGCTTGTTGGCGATGCGGACGGGGATTTGTGAGTTCGACTGCGAGGCGGTGACGAACGTCGCGTACATCCGTTGGCTGGCGGAGATGATTTCGTCGATCCGGGCCATCGACCCCGAAGCACCGAGCGAACGTGAAGGAGCCGCCGGTGCGAGCGCCTGCACTACGGCGGCTCTCACTTTCCACAGCTTCTGGCTGCTGGTGGAAGAGTTGATATCGAAGGTCGTGTAATCGCCATCGTCGCTCATCGGACTGTCGCTGACACGGTTCTCGACTTCGGCGTAATCATCGAGTTCCAGAGAAGGGTCATCGACCGCCGCCGGGAGCCAAACAGAGGCGGCTCGCGCCCCGGCAAATGCCGCATAGTGCAGGACCATCTGCGCGATCATGAGTTGGCTGACTTGCACGATCAGCAGCACGACCATGACGAAGGCTGGCATCGTCAGTACGAAGGCCAATGACTGCACGCCGCCTCGCTGACAGCGGTGCATCTGGATCAGCCGCCGCCAGTCCCACGAGGCCGCTCCCACCGCGAGCAATCCGCGCAACACGAGCATCGCCGCACACAGCACGACGAAACAGGGAAGGCAGGCGATGAGGATGTCTCGATGCACGGCACTAGTCCTCGAAATCCGGCTTTTCGGAAAGCCGGACTTCTCTTCTTTTTGCGAGTGCTGACTAATGAACTGGTCTGAGTGCGAAAGAGAAGTCCGGCTAACAAAGCTAAGCCGGACTTCAACTCGTCGCGGCGAACCACGCACTCCACCGGTCCCACGTCACGATCAATGTTCCGATCAAACCGGCCGGTGCGAGAAACAGCGTCTGTTGAAGTGGCTGGCGGGCTTGAGTGCTGACCGGCACCCAACCTTTGAACTGCCACATTCGCGTCAGATGCTGCACCACGCCGATCACAACATTCACGACACCAAGCTGCCAGATGATGACCGCGCCGCCGAGGACGCCTCCCAGCACGAGCGTCCAGAGGAGCGCTTCGACTCCCCGCTCGAAACCGAGGAACACGCCCATCATCGC
>JAYTQJ010000500.1:0-3647 GCA_043746775.1 Schlesneria sp. | reverse complement strand
GAAAAAGGCGATGGCCCTGCATCGCGGTTGGGAACTGTTCCATGTCCGGCTATCATCCCGCCTGTTGAAAGCAGCCTGATTGCAACTTGCCAGCCGGGCTGCTCGTGTCCGTTCCTTGTTCCCAACGTAAAGCTTTAGTCATGAGTACCGACTTCCGCGCGACGCTCGAAACGTTTCCGAACCCGTACCCGCAGCGCGATTATTCGATTGAAACGATCTGTCCCGAGTTCACGTCCGTCTGCCCTAAGACCGGCCAGCCCGACTTTGGTGTGCTGACGATTACGTATGTTCCCGACGCCGTGTGCTACGAACTGAAGTCGCTGAAGCTGTACCTCCAGCAGTTCCGCAATCATGGGGCGTTCTACGAACACGTCACGAACATGATCCTCGATGATCTGGTCGCGGTGACGCAGCCACGTTGGATGAAGATCGTTGGTGCGTTCACGCCTCGCGGCGGCATCCGGACGAACGTCACTGCGGAGTACACGAAGCCAGCGTAGGGGCAGTCGGCAGTGGGCAATGGGGAGTGGTGAGGAGGCGGACGACATCCGCGTTGGCTTCCGGGAACGGGAGCGTGGCGAGATCCTTCGCGGGGACCCAGCGAAAGCCACGCTGATCGTCCGCTAGTGAGACCTCTGTCGTGGGATGGCAGAGATAGAAATGCAGATCGACTGTGCCGTGCGGGTAGGTGTGCTCGCGTCGCATCAGCAGTCGTTCGATCTGCACGGCGAGGCCGGTCTCTTCCAAACACTCGCGCACGGCACACGCTTCCGGCGCTTCGCCCTTATCACACTTGCCGCCCGGAAATTCGGCGAACCCCGGCAGCGGGACATCGGGACCTCGAGTGCCGATCAAGTAGTGCCCGGCCTGTTCGACGATGGCGATGCCGATCCGTTTGATGGTGTTTGAGGTCACAGGTTCTCCTCAACGACGAGACACGCGAAACAAACAACGCCCGACACTCAAGTGAGCGCCGGGCGTCGATTTCAAACCAACTTCCGATGGTGAAAAAAGGCGATCACCCGCCGAGCTTCGCGTCTCCCGGAGGCGCTCCCATCGCGTGGTAGCCGCTATCGACGTGGAGCGTCTCGCCGGTCACGCCGGTAGACATGTCGCTCAGCAGATAGACGGCGCTCTTGCCAACTTCTTCCAAGCTGACATTGCGACGCAGAGGTGAAAGAGCGTCGTACATTTCGAGCATCTTGTCGAAGTCCTTCACGGCGGAACCCGATAGCGTTTTGATCGGTCCGGCACTGAGGCCATTCACGCGGACCTTCTGTTGTCCGAGTTCATGAGCGAGGTAGCCGACCGAGGACTCGAGCGCGGCCTTGCATAGCCCCATCACGTTGTAGCCGGGGATGACTCGTTCGCCGCCGAGGTACGTCAGCGTGAGGATGCTCCCACCATCGGGCATCAGGTCTTTGGCGCGTTTGCAGACGGCCATCAGGCTGTAGACGCTGATGTCCATCGAAGTCTTGAAGCCCTCGCGCGAGCAGTCGTAGACGTGGCCCTTCAGATCGTCGATCGGAGCGTAAGCAATCGAATGCACCACGAAGTCGAGTGTTCCAAACGTCTCCTTCGCTGCGGCAAACGCGGCGTCGAGATCGGCGTCACTCTGAACATCGCAGGGCATGAACAACTTGGGATCAAATGCCTCGACAGCCTTGCGAACCCGTTTCGCCATCTTGGGGTTCGTGGGATCCTTGTCGGGCAGGTGCGTGAATCCGAGCTGCGCCCCTTCTTTGTGAAGCTGATCGCTGATTCCCCACGCGATCGACCAATCGTTCACCACACCCAACACCAACCCACGTTTTCCGTCCATCAGACCCATGATGCAGCATTCCTTGTCATGCGAAACCGGCCTCTTCGACCCATCGAAGATCACCCGCTTCACGTCATTGTTTTCGAGGCGACACGATACCGGCGACGGATCGGAGGGACAACCGGCGTCGTCGGAGTGGAGGCAGGGCCATCGCCGTATTTGTTCTGCGCAAGCTGTAGGGTGGGACCAGCGGCGCTTCGCCGCGCCGGCCCACCCTGATTTCACGACGTTTCCTGATGGTGGGCCGGCGCTCGAAGCGAGCTGGTCCCACCCTACATTGAAAAAGGCGATGGCCCTGGAGTGGAGGGGAGTGAGTGCAAAGTGAGAAGTGATCAGTGCAAAGTGGGGGGAAGCCGGTGCTTCGAGAATCACTTTGCACTGTATTTCTTGCAGACCAACCGGCTGCTAGCGCCTTGCCGCTCACTCAACGCACCACCGACGCAGCATCCGTTCGTAGAGGTCCGTCCCAGCATCGAGTTGTTCGAGGCTGATCCATTCGTCGTCCGTGTGAGCTTGCTGAATGCTGCCGGGACCGAGAACCACGATCTGTTTGAGGTTCGTGAAGCAGACGCCGTCGGTGCCGTAGCCGACGGTGCGCGAGGCGTCTCGTCCGGCGAGTCGCAGCGTTTCGCGAACGAACTCAGACGAGGGATCGCCGGAGAGTGGGAGGCCGCGACATTCCCAATCGAACTTCAGCCCGCAGCGTTGGGCGGTCGATTCCGCGCGGTGGACCAATTCGTCGGCAGCCTGCCCTGGCATGGGACGGAAGTAGACGGAACAGACACTCTGCGGAGCCGTGATGTTGACCGCGCGGTTGTGGTCGTTGATGCCGATGTTCCAACTGATCCACGGCGGATCGAACGTCTCGTCCAGCCAAGCGGGGGATGTCAGGGTCTCGTCGTGTATGGCCTTCATCTCGGCGAGGAACGGGATCATCGCGAGGTTCGCGTTCACGCCGTCGCGCGTGCTGGAGTGAGCCGCCTTGCCGAGCGAGGTCGCACGAAAACCGTAAATCCCCTTGTGAGCGTGGACGACTTGTAACTCGGTCGGCTCACCAATGATCGCGCGACTCTGCCCGGCGACCATCTCGGCGTAGAAGCGAGAGGATTCGGCGACATGCTTCGCGCCATGAAAACCAACTTCTTCGTCCGCCGTGCAGACGATGTAGATCGGCTCGCGCAGAGTCTCGTTACGCAGGCGACTCACCGCCGCCAACATCGCCGCGATCGATCCCTTCATGTCGCAACTGCCGCGACCGTAGAGCCGGTTGTTGCGAACAGTCGGCTCGAACGGCCCATGCGCGGCGAAGGACTCGTCACTCGTGACCGACCAGGTGTCGGCGGGAACGACATCCGTATGCGAGAAGTACGCCACGCCACCCGCCCCCGGCCCCTTGCGTCCGATGATGTTGACCTTCGGCACGCCGAACGGGTCGAGAAACTCTTGTCGCTCAATTTGAAAGTCGAGTGAACGGAGATGGCTCTCGACCACATCACTCACTGGCCCGTTCGAGTTCGCACTGACTGACGGCACGCCGACGAGCGACTTCGCGTAGCCGAGGGCATTCAGTTCAGGGATGTGAGTCATGGTCGTGTCGCCTTGCGCGGTGAGAGAACGGAGTCGAGTTGAGGAACAAATAATTAGACGGTCGGTAAGAGTTGTTCTACCCACACCCACCCGAAGTGTGAACGAGGACGAAGTCGATCAACGCCCTCGTTCACACTTCGAGTGGGTGTGTCGGGCAACAAATGGAAAGGGCCGCGCGAATTGAGGGAAGCGCGAATGATGGTCACGATCCGCCTTCATTCGCGCTTCCCTCAATTCG
>JAYTQJ010000499.1:0-3654 GCA_043746775.1 Schlesneria sp. | reverse complement strand
CGGCGTGACTTTGACAGAAAAGCGGTCTTGGCCTTGCCGAGGAATTCCCAGAACTCCGGCGTATCGATTTCGCGGAGCCAATGCACGGAGATCACAACTTCTTGCCAAGCTCCAGTTGCCTCCTCTTTGACGCGAACTCGTTCGCTGCGGCCGTATGCTTCGATCTCGCGAATGTCATCGACCGGCTTCAGCTTCAACGCGGCAGCCAGCGTTTTCTGCTGGAAGGTTCCTTCGGGAACTCGGAACTTCAACGTCAGCAACCATTCGTCGCCGGTCAGCGCGTGCAGGAACCAACCGCGTGATGGGTCCGGCCCGATCACTTCGACCACGCTGCGTTCTTCCCAATTCGTCGTCAGCCGCGCGCTCGGGTCGATCGTCGCGTAATCGCCGCGTGCCTGCTGATCTTGTTCGAGCTTCGCCGCCGTCATCAGTTTCCCGGCCAACTTCCCGGTCAACTGGCTTTTCAATTTCGCCGCACGTGAAGTCTTCGAACCACCTTCTTCAACAGGCTCAGCCTCAGCAATCAACGGAATCGCTGGCTCGCTCTTCTTCGCCTTTGACCTTCCCTTCGTCGGCGGCTGACTCAGCTCATTCACAACCTCCACGATCTCCGCTTCCAAGAAGTCGATCACTCGCTCCAACGCCGCACCTTCCCAGCGACAGGGCTTGCTGTTGTGAGCCAGCCGATCCACGAGATGCCACTTCCGCCCGTTGATCTGCCACGGCATCTTCGCATCGCGACCGAGTTCGCTTGTCGTGACATCGCCCGCCTTTTTCTTCCGCACCGCATCGGCATCGAAAAACGTTCGCTCGCTGCGAATACCGCTCGCGAGGATCGGGGCGAGAGCGGCGGCCGTGTGAGAGAACTGTCTCTTGTTTGCTGTCTCCTGCTTCCTGCCTTCTACTCCGGAAGACGGGCAAGAGTGCCCATCCTCCTGTTTCCTGACCACATCCTCCGGCGTCCCCTCCGCCACAATCCAGCCGCCGCCGTCGCCCGCTTCCGGGCCGAGATCAATCAGCCAGTCGGCGGTCTTGATCACGTCGAGGTTGTGTTCGATGACGACGACCGAGTTCCCCTTCTCGACCAAGCTGTTGAGCACTTTCAACAGCTTGTCGATGTCGTCGAAGTGCAGGCCGGTGGTCGGTTCATCGAGGATGTAAAGCGTCTTCCCGGTCTGCGGCCGCGCGAGTTCCGCCGCCAGTTTGACTCGCTGCGCCTCACCGCCCGAAAGCGTCGGGGCCGATTGTCCGAGCGTCAGATAATCGAGCCCCACCGCGCACAGCGTCGCCAGCGGGCCGCGAATTTTCGGGATATTCTCGAACAGCTCCAGCGTCTTGCCGATCGGCATGTCGAGCACATCGGAGATCGACTGACTGCGATACTTCACCGCCAGCGTCTCCGCGTTGTACCGCTTCCCTCGGCATTGATCGCATTCGATCCAGACGTCGGGGAGGAAGTGCATCTCGATCATCTTCTGACCGTTCCCTTCGCACGCCTCGCAACGTCCCCCCGGTCGATTGAAACTGAACCGCCCCGGACGCCAGCCGCGCACTTTCGATTCGGGCAACTGCGTGAAGAGTTCGCGGATCTCATCGAACACGCCGGTGTAAGTGCCGGGATTCGACTTCGGCGTGCTCCCCAGCGGCTGTTGATCGACGACGATCAGCTTGTTGATGAACTTCAGCCCGATCAGTTCGTCATACGGCCCCGGCGTTTCATTGACCCGATTCATCGCCCGCGCGAGCGCCTTCGCCAACGTCTCTTGAATGAGCGAACTCTTCCCCGACCCGCTCACGCCAGTCACCACCGTCAACGTCCCGAGCGGAATCCGCAGATGCACGTTCCGCAGGTTGTTGTGCCGCGCGCCGGTGAGTTCGAGCCATCCGCCGCCGGGAGGAATCTCCCGCAGAGGCGCAGAGGCGCAGAGGTTCGGAAAAGAGGCCTTTGCAGATTTCTTTTGGGTGCGCTTCGCCCTTGAATCAAGGTCATTGTTTGTTGCTGTTGTCTCCTCTCCGCGCCTCTGCGCCTCTGCGGGAGCTTCCTGCGAAGCCATCCGCCGCGACACCGGAATCGCAATCTCCCTCCGTCCCGACAAGTACGCTCCGGTCATCGACCGTTCGTTCTTACCAAGCTGCTTCGGCGAACCTTCCGCCGTGATCGTGCCGCCAAGTCGTCCGGCTCCGGGACCGAAGTCGTACAGCCGATCCGCTGCGCCGAGCACTTCGCGGTCATGCTCAACGAGGACCAGCGTGTTGCCGAGGTCGCGCAGTTTTTTCAGGGCCGAAAGTAAGCGTCCGTTGTCGCGCGGATGCAGGCCGATGGTCGGCTCATCCAAGACATACAACACACCGGTCAACGCCCGACCGATCTGCCCAGCCAAACGAATCCGCTGACACTCGCCGCCAGACAACGTCGGCAGCGTCCGCGCGAGCGACAAGTACGTCAGCCCGACATCGACCAAGAAGTTCACACGGCTCGTCGCTTCGTGCAGCAGATCACCGGCGATTTTCTTTTCGACGTTCGTCAGTTTTAGTGACTTCAGAAACGTCTCCGCGTCCGACAACGGCAGCTCGGAAACTTGTTGCAACGTCCGATCTCGAAACCGCACGTTCGCCGCATCGTCCCGCAACCGACTCCCCGAACAGGCCGAGCAAGCAACCTCGCCGGTCATCCCATGCAGCGCGTGACGGAAGGCATAAGAGACGCGGCCCGCTTCTTCGATCGCGGGATACAGGCCCTTGTATTGGAAGCGGAATTTGAGATTTGAGGTGTCAGACTTTTGATTTTTGATTTTTGATTTTTGATTGGGAGTCTCCGATTTCAAATTTGAGATTTGAGATTTCAAATCCGAAACCTCAATCCACCGCTCTCCCGTTCCATGCAACACAATCCGCTTGTGTCGCGGGTCGAGCCGGTCGAACGGAACGTCCAACGGAATGCCGTACTGCTGAGCGAGCGCTTCGAGCATCGTTCGGAACAGCGGGCTTTCAGCCATGTCGGGCCACGCGGTGACGGCACCGTCGGCGAGTGTCTTCTTCGGCTCGTGAACCAGCGCGGCGAGATCGGTCCCTTGTTGAACTCCGAGCCCTTCGCAGGTCTGGCACCAACCGAGCGGGCTGTTGAACGAGAAGTTGTGCGGCGTCAGTTCCTCAAAGCTGCGACCGCATTGTTCGCAGGCGTAACGCAACGAATACCGCTCGACACGCCAGTGCTCTTCGGGAACGTTGTCATCGACGTGAGCCACGCGAATCAACCCGCGTCCCAGATCAAACGCCTGCTCGATCGAACCGGCCAGACGACTGCGCAGCTTCCGTAGCGTAGGCGGCCCGCCTGCGATGTCTGTGTCTTCAGTTTCAGTCTCTGAATCTGACGACGCTCTTGATGCAGGCGAGCCGCCCGCACTACGGCCTGACGCCACGCGATCCACGACCACTTCGATCACGTGCTTACTGCGACGGTCGATCTCCGGGACGTCTTCCAAGCGATACGTCGTGCCGTCGATGCGGACTCGGCGAAAGCCGCGTGTTTTCAACGAGTCCCATAAGCGGTCGTGCTTCTCGCCCACTTTGACGTCTTGCGGTGCGAGGATCAGCAAGGTAGTAGGCACACTCCGTGTGCCGTCGAACGGCACACGGAGTGTGCCTACTACTATT
>JAYTQJ010000498.1:0-1606 GCA_043746775.1 Schlesneria sp. | reverse complement strand
CACGTCGAAGCTCCGTGACCGTGGCACAACATGACCCAAATGGAACAAGGCGATGGCCCTGAGTGTCCGGCGAGCCGATGTCGCACCGGCAACTCCCTTGGGTATAGTACTGTCGTACTGGCGATGAGATCGTTCCATCAAGAGAGTTGAAACCGCCATTTCAAGGAGACACTACATGAATCTCTCATCTGGAAATCGACGCCGCTTCTTGGGGCTGACGGCTGCTGCGGGGGCTGGTTCATGGCTGACGCCGTTGTTGTTTGGAGACGACTCGCCCGCCGAGCGTGCCGGTCGTCCGCGCGTGACCAGCCCGCGAGCCACCTCCGGCGACATGGCCAGCGAACCAAACTGGGACGAGCGACTGACGATCACCGTCGGGCAGAAAGAGGGCGATTTGATTGGCTCGTCGCACAAGGTCTTGCAGGCAGCGGTCGATTACGTCGCGCGACTTGGCGGCGGGACGGTGAAGGTGCTGCCGGGAACGTTTTCGTTGCGCGGGTCGGTTCATCTGCGTTCGGGCGTGAGGCTGCTGGGCAGCGGCGACGAGACGATCCTCACCAAGCCCGCGTCGGTCTCGACGAAGCTGGCTCTCGATTCGGACTGGTACGACCAAGAGATCACGCTCGTCGATGCGAAGGGTTTTGAAGTCGGCGACTCCGTTTGTCTTCAGACCACCAATCCTCACGATGGTGGGCCGGAGGTCCTCAAGCGGACGCTGGTCGCTCGTTCGGGGAACCGCTTCAAACTGGATCGCGCTCTGCGACAGAATTTTTGGACGAAGGGAAACCCGACTTGTTCGAGTCTCTTTCCGCTGGTGACGAGTGAGGAAACTGAGAACCTCGTCATCGAGCAACTCGCGTTCGACGGCAACCGCGCGAACAACGAGAACCTCAACGGCAACTACGGCGGCTGCATCTTTCTGCAAGATGTGAGCAACGTGCTGATCCGCAAGGTCACAGCGCGGAACAACAACGGCGATGGCATCAGTTGGCAAATCTGCCACGACGTGACGGTCGAGGACTGTCACAGCCACGATCACGCGGGACTGGGCCTCCATCCGGGATCGGGTTCGCAGCGACCCCTCATGCGGCGAAATAAACTCGAACGCTGCCAGATCGGCTTGTTCTTCTGCTGGGGCGTGAAGTACGGACTGGCCGAAGAAAACACGATCCTCGATATCAAGGGCCAAGGGATTTCGATCGGCCACCGCGACACCGACAACCTCGTGCGCAAGAACATCGTCCGCAACAGCGGCCAGACCGGCATCCTGTTCCGCCCCGAGCGAGGTGCGTCGTTCTGCGGCCACCGCAACGTCATCGAACAGAACATCGTCGAAAACAGCGGCCCCGCCGATGGCGTCGCGATCGACGTGCAGGGCGGCACAGAACAGGTGACGCTCCGCCAGAACGAGATCAAGGAATCTCGCGATCCCGCCCAGCGCATCGGCATCCGTCTCGGCAAAGAGACGAAGGAGATCAAGCTCGTCGACAACTCTTTTACCGGGCTGATGAAGGATGTCATACAGGCGTGATGCGGCGGACAAGTAAAGTAGCCATCATCGCTCCGCGTGATGAGCCTTCGTCAAACGGATACCCAATACCGGGAT
>JAYTQJ010000497.1:0-20095 GCA_043746775.1 Schlesneria sp. | reverse complement strand
GCCACCCCGCTCAGAGATGTCTCACTTTGTTCCGCGTGAGGTATATCGCCAGCAGATGCCGGACTGATTCAGGCACACCGTAATCATTTGGACCGGGCTGTTGAACTCTCGCGACTCCCTGCGTTTTCCTTCTCGTGCGAGGCCGTGTGTCATGCGACCTCCAACCGCTTTCGGTGCGATGGTCAGTGATTGTGATTGGTTCGAGATTTGAAGCCAGTCCGCTGGACCCGCGCATCCTCTCGTCAGCGTCGCCGATTCATCCCGAATCGGCCGCAACCCTCTTCAAGGAGAGCCAGCCATGTTGTCTCACCGAGTCTCAAGTTTTGTGGATCGTCGTGGTGTGAGTTTGTTCCGCTCACTGTCGTTGGCGGCACTCGTGCTGTCGCTGTCGGCCTCTGTCGCAATGGCTCAGGGCGGGGGCATGTGCCAAGGTGGTGGCGGCGGAGCGGGAGGTGCGAGCAGTGGTGGCCGCCCCAGTAGTGCGGGTGGCGGGCAGTCCACGGGGACACAGTCCGCCGCGGGAGGTCAGTCAGGTTCCACCACTGCCACAACAGCGTCAGAATCGTTGGGAGCGCGAGGAGCCGCAGCAGGACGACAAATGCGGCAGGCCCAGCAGGCGCAGATCGATCAAATGTCGCGCGTCCGCCGCGACGTTCAAGAAGCGGCGCAGCAGCGAGTCCAGCAGAGAACGGTCGCCCTGCAAGCCCGACTCGCCCGCGAGGACATGATGGCCGAGTCCGCTGCCAAGCGAGTCGCTCGCAGCACGGCCTCCAAGAAATCCAGCTCGCTCGCGGCGAACACAGTGGCCTCGACAGAATCGCCCGCCATGAAGTTCCCGTCGCGATGAACGACTGTTAACGAGACTTTCTTGGTGAGCCGGGTGGCGTCAGCCCAATGGCACTCACTTTGGGATGTAGCTGAAGTCGTAAGACTTCAGACGATCGTCAAAGCCGGCTGAATTCTTACGAATTCAGCTACGTCGCACAGAACGTCCATTGGAAATTCGCTCAAAGTGAGTGCCATTGGGCTGACGCCACCCCGCTCAGAAACCTCTCACTTTGGGCCGTGAGGGATATAGAAATCACCAATTATCAATCGCCTGCCTCGTCATCTCGTCTGCCTCATTCTGTGCGGTGTGTTCTCTGCATTGCCTCACTATTGCCTCACTCCGACCCCAACCGCTGCCGGGCGATGTCGGCCCACGGGCCGCGTTGGTCGAAGCTGAGATAGCGTCGCCAGTGCGTGGCCGCTTCGTCTCGGAGGCCGCTCTGTTCGAGTAGCTCGGCCAGATGGAAGTGGGCGTCGGGGTAATCGGGATGCAGGTCGAGGGCGACTCGAAACGCTTCTTGTGCCGACGCGGTCTTGCCGGTCTCGGCGAAAAGACAGCCGAGTTGAGTCCACGCTTCCAGAAAGTCGTGATCCAACTCGACTGCCATGTGATAGCGTTCGATCGCGGCATCCGGTCGGCCTTCGCGGTAGAGGGCGTCGGCGAGATGAAAGTGATGCAGCGGATTGAGCGGTTCGTCGATCAGAGCCAGCCGGAACGCTTCGATCGCCGCGTCGATCTCGTGTTCTTCCGCGAGACGACAGCCTTCGCGAAACCACTCGTCGGCGGACCGGTCGTGCTGATGAATCGCGTCTGCGAGTGAAGTTGCATTCACGTCGGGCCGCATCGGAATCGTCGCAGCCTGTTCGCTCTGATCGTTCTCGTGAGCTTCAACAGGGCAGGGGAGCGGCTCGAAGTCGAAGACTCGCTGGCCGCTGGATGGCTCGACGAGTCCCGTCGCGTCGCGGTAGAGGAAGTGTTTCCCGCGTGAGAGGACTTCCAACTGGGCGAGCGGTCGATCAACGTTTGGCAGGATCGCTCGCAGGCGTTCCAAGCCGGTCGCGAGTTCATCGAGACTCACGCCGGAGCGGGCGAGTTCGTTGAGGCGTCTCGCGCCGGTCACTTCTTGGAAATCAAAGTAAGGAAGCCGGAAGACCTTTTTCGCCGCGCGGATCAGTCCGTCTCGCTCCCAGCGTCGAATTTCGTGGACGGAGATGTTGAGGAGCTGGCTGAGCATCGCGGGGGTGTAAAGCTGTTGTTGCTTCCGCTCGCCCGGTTCGACGCCGAGCAGGTTGAGCCATTCCGATTCGGACAAGATGCGCAGCGGCTCGCCTTTGTCGTGAAGCTGCTGCGCCTGTTCGAGCTTCACCGAGATGCGGCCATCCGCTTCGAGCGGCCAGCCTTCCTCACCGACCACGAGGAGCGTGGTCTGATGGCTGACGTGCTGCCCCGACGAACCGCCGTGCTGCTCGGCGAGGTCCATCGCCTGCCGATGCGTCATCGACGCGAGCGTCCCCGTGAACGCGACTCGCTCACCTTGTAAGACGGGTGAACTTTCGATCGGCTTCGCGTCGGCAGGTGACTTCGCATCAGAATCGGCCGGTACGGACATGGCAGCTCGCGTGTTGAGTGGCAGGTGATTTGACGGGCAGAGTATAAACCTCGCCCGTCGCAGCCGTGAGCGACTCACTGTGACGAAAGCTCAATCCGAACCGTGAATTCTGGACGGCATCCGCGCTCAGATTCTGCGGGTGTGCCAGAGAACAAATACGAAGAGAAGCCCCTCACCCTAACCCTCTCCCCGCAGAGCCGGGGCGAGGGGACAAGAACAAGACACCAAGAACAGAAAGATGTCCCGCATGTCCGCATTGCAAACGAATGATCCCGCGTTGTGGGAAGCCCTTCAGGCCGAGCGAGTCCGTCAGCATGATGGTCTCGAATTGATTGCGTCTGAGAATTACACGTCGGCTGCGGTGCTGGAGGCCGCGGGGACGATCCTCACCAACAAATATGCCGAAGGCTATCCCGGACGCCGGTACTACGGTGGCTGCGAGCATGTGGACACGATTGAAACGCTGGCCATTGAGCGGGCGAAAAAGCTCTTCGGGGCTGAGCATGTCAACGTGCAGCCTCACGCCGGTTCGCAGGCCAACATGGCGGTCTATCTGACGCTGATGAAGCCGGGCGACACGTACCTCGCGATGAATTTGGCTCATGGCGGACACCTCACGCACGGGCATCAGCTCAATTTTTCGGGGCAACTCTACACGCCGATCCCTTACGGCGTGCGCGAGTCCGATCATCGAATCGACTTCGACGAAGTGGCCCGTCTGGCGCGCGAGCACAAGCCGAAGATGATCCTCGCCGGGGCGAGTGCCTATCCGCGCGAGATCGATCACGCGAAGTTTGCCGAGATCGCGCAAGAGGTCGGTGCGAAGTTGTGGGTCGATATGGCTCACTACGCGGGACTCGTGGCCGGTGGCGTTCACAACAGCCCGGTTTCCGTGGCCGACTTCGTGTCGAGTACCTCGCACAAGACGCTGCGCGGCCCGCGATCGGGCTTCGTGTTGTGTAAGGCCGAGTACGCGAAGGAACTCGACAAGGCCGTCTTCCCCGGAATGCAGGGCGGGCCGCTGATGCACGTCATCGCGGCGAAGGCGGTCTGTTTTGACGAAGCGTCTCAGCCGTCGTTCCAAGACTACGCGCGACAGATCGTCGCCAACGCGAAGACTCTCGCCGAAACCTTGATGAGTGGCGGGATCAAGCTCGCCAGCGGCGGGACCGACAACCACCTTATGCTTTGCGATGTGACGGCCATCGGCCTGACCGGCAAGATCGCCGAAAAGGCTCTCGACCACGCGGGGATCACCGTCAACAAGAACATGATCCCGTTCGACCAGCGCAAGGCCCTCGACCCAAGCGGCATCCGCATCGGCACAGCAGCTCTCACCACGCGCGGCATGAAGCAGGACGAGATGAAGAAGGTCGGAGCGTGGATTCTGTCAGTCCTGCGAACACCCGAAGATGCCGCCGTCATCGAGCGTGTGCGCGGCGAGATCCAGTCGTTCTGTGCCGCCTTCCCGGTACCGGGCATTGGTTGATTCGATGCCTCTTTTTGTCTCAAACCAAAATTAGCCCGACGCGCAAGTTTTGAAGTTGCGCTCTTTGGAGATTTCATCCCCAACGGGGCGGCACTATTCCTGCGAGCAACATAGGGCCGCCCCTTCAGGGCTTGTGATTCTGTGACGACTGGAACCCAGGGCGGCGCTCCCGTTGGTCGCTGGCCCTGGGCTGACTTAGGGCTGCCCCGTTGGGGCGAAAAACCAAAAGTGCGCAACTTCAAAACCTGCGCATCGGGCTAGTTTGGAAGTGCGCTGTAGCCAGCCCGTCGAAGACAAATACCCCGACTTGCGTGGTGGCACGCCGTCGGGGTGTTTTTTTTGACTGACGGAGCTTGAGCGTGACCGACGGGCATGATCGCCTTGATCGCGCGGGCGATGCCGGTTGTATCGATGGTGCGGCAGCCCCGGCGTTTATGAGTCCGAGTTCGTCGGTCAGTGGCATTGCCGCAACAAAATCACAGCACTCATTTGCAACCGATGCTAGGTTCGCAACGGACGGGTTGCCGGACGCTCACATCAGTCACGGTGTGGGGCGGAAGGCGGTTTGTGAGGGGCCAACTCGGATCGAAGTGTCTTTGTCGCAAGAGTGCCGGTTGACGGCGCGAAGCGGCAGCGTAGTGCGGCGCGACAAGAGCGTCGTCGCGAGCTGAGAGACTTCGATCGAACGAACTAGAACTGAGGGGGTTGTCATGTCACTCGCCAGTGCGACACCGCACGAGTGGGAATCGGTCGATATCACGCTGATCGGGCGTGATGGCGAGATCGGCGGCACTCCGCCCGGACGAACTCCCTCGGAGTCGATGGTCGGTCCATCGCGGGCCGGGCAATCGTCCATGGTTGGCCAGCCTTCCATGATCGGTCAGTCACGACTCGGCCAATCACGGGTCTCGCAGAGTATGCCCTCGCTCCCCGATGCGTTGGCGGCGACGCACACGCCGGGTGCCGCAGTGGGCGGTCCTCACAAAGTGATCTGTCCTGGCACCGCGAGCGAACTGTTGCAGTCGCGTTTACAGGCCGCTTCGATCGTTTGTTTGGTTTGCCTCCTCACGTTCTTTCTGCGGGCACTCTGCATTGATGAGCCGCTGATCGTGTTGATGCGCAGCATCAGTCTGATCATCCCCATCGGTTGCTTGGGAATGCTCGTTTCGCCCGAAGTGCTCTCGCCCCGTCAACTGCGACGGATCGAGATGCTGCTGTTCGGGCCACTTTGTGCGCTGGTCGTGCTGCTGCAAATCATCTTCCTGATCAAGGCCGTTGAAGCGGGAGACACTCCGCAGCAGGTGGCCGTCGTCTATTCGGGGACGCTCGGGCTGGCGGTGCTGATGCTGGCATATGGCATGTTGATGCCCAACGGTTGGAAACGCACGGCCCTGATGATGGTGCCGCCCGTGTTGTCACCCACAGTTGCGCTGCTGATCGTCCGTGTGCTGCTCCCCACAATGTCTGAAACGATCGACCTGATGCGCGGCATTGAGATCGGCGTGGCGTTGCTCATCACGGGTGGGATCGCGACGTATGGGACTCACGCGCTCTCGAACTTGCGGCAGGAAGTCCGTAAGGCCAAGAAGCAACTCGGTCAGTACAAGCTCACGGTGGAGTTGGGGCAGGGGGGGATGGGCCAAGTCTTTCTGGGCGAACACCAATTGCTGAAGCGACCGTGCGCGATCAAGGTCATTCAACCGGAACAGGTCGGCGATCCTTCGGCACTGAAGCGGTTCGAGCGGGAAGTCCGCAGCACCGCGCAGTTGTCTCACTGGAACACGATCGAAATCTTCGACTACGGCCACACCGACGACGGCACGTTCTATTACGTGATGGAATACATGCGCGGATTGAACTTGTTCGATCTGGTCCAACGCTATGGACCGTTGCCGCCCGCACGAGCCATTCACTTCCTCAGCCAGACCTGTTGGGCGCTGCAAGAGGCTCATAATCTTGGGCTGATTCACCGCGATCTCAAGCCCGCGAACATCTTCGCCGCGAAACGGGGCGGTGTGTTCGACGTGACGAAGCTGTTCGACTTTGGTCTCGTCGTGCAAAGCAACGAGTACGGCAACGTGAAGAGCCGTCACGACCCCAACGCGACGACGCCGTTTGCCGGTTCACCGCTGTACATGTCGCCCGAACAGGCCGCCGGTCTGAAGCTCGATGGACGAACCGACATCTACTCGTTGGGTGCGGTTGGCTACTACCTGCTCACCGGTCGTCCCCCGTTTGAAGGGAAGTCGGCGTGGCGCGTGATGCAAGCGCACGCTCGCGATCCCCTCACGCCGCCATCACGCTGGAACAAGGCGATCCCTAAAGACCTCGAACAAGTCCTCGTTCGCTGCCTCTCGAAAGAGACGGACCAGCGCTATGGTTCACCCAAAGAAATGGCCGAAGCACTGGCCAAATGCCACGACGCCGGTCACTGGAACTACGAACACGGCACCGCGTGGTGGAAGGAACGGGCGATGGAGATCGACCCGACGCTGCTGCACACCTGATGGCGAGTGTCTTGTCGCGTCTGACTTTTGAGGTAGCCGAACTCGTGAGAGTTCGGGGATTTCTGAAGTCTCACGACTTCAGCTACTTCAGTCCTGCAAGACGTTCAAGCCGCTGCCGACGATCACGTCGTTCATGCTTCCCGAACGAAAGCCGTCGAGATCGAGCGTGACGTAGCGGAAGCCGAGGCGATGCAGTTCCGCCCGGATGGTGTCGAGCAGGGCAGGGGAGAGCGTGCGGGAGATCGCTTCTGCGGGAACCTCGATCCGTGCCAGATCGTTCGCCTCACAACGGACTCGCAATTCGTTGATGTTCAGCGTTCGTTTCAAAAATCGTTCGGCTTCGTCGATGCGCCGAACACGCTCGACGGTCACGTCCACGCCGTAAGCGATCCGACTCGACAAGCACGGCGTGGCGGGCTTGTCCCACACGGCGAGGTTCCACAACCGAGCCAACTCGCGCACGTCGGCCTTCGTGCAGTCCGCCTCAATCAACGGTGAACGAACCTGGAACTCGTGCGCGGCTTGAAGTCCCGGTCGATAGTCGCCGCGATCATCCAGATTGGCTCCGTTCGCCAAGACATCCACACCGAGCGACGGCGCGACTTCGACCAGCCGCGAATACAACTCGGTCTTGCAGAAGTAGCAGCGGTTGACGGGATTTTTGAGATAGTTCGCGTCGGCAAACTCGCGCGTCTCGATCATCAGATGCCGGATGCCAATGAACGCCGCCAACTCGGCCGCCTCTTCGCGCTCTCCCGCCGCCAGACTCGCACTGACCGCCGTCACGGCCACAGCCGCGTCGCCACACGCCAACTGCGCGGCCTTCGCGACCACCGTACTGTCCACACCAGCCGAGAACGCGACCGCGACACGACCGTACCCGGCCACGACTTCCAGCAGCCGGTCCCGCTTGGCGACGATCTCCACAGTCCATTCCTTCATTTCAATATCCGCACATTCACCATCGAAGGGGCATCCCGTTGAGGCCCGTCTGTCCGCCAATTTGAACCCGTCCAAAAACAACACCCTAGTGCCATGACGGGGCCTTGGGAACAGTTTGTGATTGGAATTCTCGTCCCAACGGGGCAATCGTCCGACTGAAGAATGGTCGTCCCGTTGGGCAACGCCGTTAAGAATTTCGGAGCTACAAAGCAGGGCCAATCGAACGTAGCAGAAGTCGTAAGACTTCTAGCGAGCCATCGAGTCGTCAGAATTCTCACGAATTCTGCTACAGAAATCCTTAACGGCGTTGCCCGTTGGGGCTGGCGATTCCTCGGGGCGGTTTCCAGGGCCGATGGCCTAGGCTGGGCGAATTGCTGGCCCGTTGGGCCGAGAAGTCATGACCACCAATGAGCGACTGCACCCCAAGGCGATGCCCCCGCAGTGCCATCGAACTGGCGCTCACTGTGATGTGCTATTGTGGAGGTCGTCGATTTGTCCAAAACGGAGACCTCACTTTCGAGTGCCGTTCGACGAAGGACTTGTGATGTGTTCGATGCGATGAGAGACAGGTGATCGGTGATCGGTCTCCCCCGGTTTGAAGCACCGCCCAACTAAGGCTTGTCGCTCATGAGGCACCGCAACGACGGAGCGGGCCACCATCAACCACAATACTTGGGTCAACAGTGACCGATCAGCCTCGACGAACAACATGAGCCGCAACGGGATAGCCAAGTTTCGTGGACGTGTCGGAAGGAAGGATGTTGGTGACCAGCCAATCGTTTGATAACACGGGCGAATATCAGCGTCGGATTTGCCGGGCGATCGACTTTATCAACGCTCATCTGGCCGAGAGTCCGTCCGTGACTGAGATCGCGCGGGCGGCTCCGTTTTCCTCGTTCCATTTTCAGCGGCTGTTCAGAGCGGTGATCGGTGAGACGGTGGCCGAGTTCACGCGACGGTTGCGATTGGAGACGGCGGCCCGGCTTCTGCGCTATCGGCGCGGTGGCGAGATCACGGCACTGGCCTTCGAGCTGGGGTTCTCTAGTTCGCAGAACTTTGCCAAGGCATTCAAGAAACACTTTGGCGTGTCGGCCTCGCAGTATCGCGAGGAAATGCGGCATGAGGCCGAGAGTGACTCTTTCAGCCTCCCGGCATTTGATCACGGTCGCGTCAAAGCGGCGTTGCTGTCGAATGCAGATCGCTCGAAGGCGGTCCTCCTTCCCTCGGTCGAGGTCCGCAGCGTGCCGGGCTTTCGCGTGATGTACCGGCGTCACTTCGGGGCGTACGACGAACCCGGCGTTCAGGCGGCGTTTGATGAACTTGTGCGTTGGACCAAGCCGCGCGGCTTCGACCTGCTGGAACGATACATCGGGATACCGTGGGACGACTCGGACGTGACGGCCGAGGACAAGTGTCGATTTGATGCGTGCGTGATTGTCCCAGAAGACGTGCGGCTGGATGGCGGGATGAACTCGCAGACGATTCCGAAGGGACGCTATGCCGTCCACCGCTGCGAGGTCGTCGCAAACGACTTCGATTTGCCGTGGACACAGTTGATGCGGAACTGGCTACCGGGGAGCGGCTTTCAACCGGCAGATGGGCCGCGATTCGAGAAGTATCTCACCGACGGTAGCCGCGACTCGGAAGGGCGTTGGCAGATGGAGGCATTTTTGCCAGTCAAGCCGCTGTGATGTGGACTGGGAGCCGTTCGGAGTGATCGTGCTTGGGCGAGCGGCTGGAAATGATTGACCGGCAGGATGGATGCCTCGACCGTCCGAACTTGCTTCGATGGGCCGGACGGACGAGGCGTCCATCCTACATTTCCGGGATGAGATTTCGTGCGGCTCCGTCCCGGTTGAGAATCGCACGAATGGAAACAGGCATCGCACGTATGGAAACGCCAATGCGGTCGATGACACCTAGTATTCGCCCCGTGCTGACAGGGCACATTCACGAACTAAGGCAGTCCTTTGACCGGAGAAACATCATGCGACGAATGACGAACACGAATCTCTTCTCAAACGCACTTTGCTGGCTGGTCATGCTCGGCATCATGACGGCCGCCACTCGAACGGAAGCGCAGACCGTTCGAGGCTACATGCCCGACGAGGCCGCGCTCCACGAGGGGACGTGGCTCCAGTGGCCGCACCATTACACGTATGGCGCCACGTATCGGAACCGACTCGACTCGACCTGGGTGGCCATGACTCGTGCGCTGATCCAAGGTGAGAAAGTCCACATCGTCGCGTACAACACCTCCGAGAAAACTCGCATCACAAATCTGTTGCTCGCGGCCAAGGTTTCGCTCGCCAACGTGAGTTTCCTACTGCGGGCAACGGACGATACTTGGGTGCGCGACAACGGCCCCGTCTTCGTGTACGACAGCAGCAACAACTTGAAGATCACAGACTGGGGCTTCAACGGTTGGGGCTTCGATACTCCCTACGCCAAGGACAACACCGTCCCCGCGGGAGTGGCCGGAACACTCGGCCTTCCCTTGGTGAATCTGAACACCACGGTGCTGGAAGGTGGCGCGATCGAAGTGGATGGCCGGGGCGTCCTGATGGCAACACGCAGCTCCATCTTGGAATCGAATCGCAATCCGGGCCTCACACAAACGCAATTGCAAACCGTGCTGACCACGAATCTGGGTGTCACCAAATTCATTTGGCTGAACGGCCTCCCCGGTGGCCAAGACGACATCACCGACACGCACATCGATGGATTCGCCAAGTTCGGCCCGCCGCGCACGATCGTCACCATGAGTAACGCTGACCTGAATTATTGGGGGCTATCTTCGGCCGATATCACCACGCTCAATCGCGCCACCGACATCAATAATGCCCCGTACACTTTCGTGCAGTTGCCGCTCACAGCCCGCAACGTGGTCACGACCTACGGACAGAATCTCGGTTACAAGGGTTCGTATGTGAACTACTACGTCGCCAACACGGTGGTGCTGGTCCCCGCCTACAACGACCCCAACGATGCCATCGCCCGGGCTGCTTTGCAAAAACTCTATCCGGGACGAACTGTCATCGGGATCGACGTTCGGAACCTCTATGCACAGGGGGGCATGGTTCACTGCGTGACTCAGCAGCAACCGGTCTCCGTGCATTGAACTCTCCAAAGTGGCTGGGAGACAACTCGCGGGGCGGCCCGGTTGCCCCGCGAGTTGTGCTCGTCAGTCTTCACGTCCCGTTTCAGCCAACAATGTCGGAGAACAACATGGACCGCAGGCAATTTCTCAATCAATCAATCGGCACCGTCGCGACGGTGGCAGCGACTGGCACGTTGACTGCCACCGAAGGGCTGCGAAAGGACAGCATGCCCGACTACAAACCGACTGGCGTGACGCTGTTGACGGACTCCACTCCCGCCGCTGATGGCTTCCATTTCCCCGGTGAGTGGGAGCAGCATGACCACACGATCATGGTGTTGCCTCCGCCGCAGAACTGGAAAGGGTATGGCATCCCATTAGAGGATGTGCGCGGTCAGTGGGCCGATGTTGCCAACACGCTGAGCAAATACGAACGAGTACTCATGGTCGTTCGGCCCGAGGACAAGCGACTCGCCCGTGAGATTCTCAGCCGCGACATCGAGCTCGTGGAGTTCCCCGTCAACGATGGTTGGTCGCGCGACACCGGGCCGATGTTCCTGGTCAACGGCAAGGGGCAGCGTCGTGTTGCGGGCTTCACGTTCAATGGTTGGGGAGCCAAGTTCCCGCCATTCAAGGACGATGCTCTGCTGAAGGGGCGGCTCTGCAAGCACCTCGACGTGCCGATGTATCCGATCGACCTCGTGCTGGAAGGAGGTGCGGTGGCGTTCGATGGCGAAGGGACCGTGTTGACGACCGAACAATGCCTGCTGCACAAGAACCGCAACTCGACCAGTGACCGAACCAAGATCGAGTCGCTGCTGAACCAATCACTCGGCACGACGAAAGTCATCTGGCTCGGAAAAGGGTTGGAACCGGACCCGGTCACGGACGGACACATCGACGGCATCGCCGCGTTCGTCAAGCCGGGAGTCGTGTTGCTGCACACGACGAAAGACCGCAGCGACCGCAACTTCGCGATCTGTCAGGACGCGAAACGCCGACTGAAAGAGTCCACTGACGCCCAAGGCCGCAAGCTGGAAGTCATCGACTTGCCGCTCGACGCCGAGCTGTCCCACATGAACTTCTACATCGCCAACGGCTGCGTCCTCGTTCCGATTGCATCCAAGCGAAACGAAGATGAACGCCCGATGGCCATCCTTCGCGAAGTCTTCCCCGACCGCAAAGTCATCGGCATCGACGGCACCGTCCTCGGCGAAGGGGGCGGAGGCATCCACTGCATCACCCAGCAGGTCCCAAAGGTGTCATGAGCGTCGCACGAACAGCCGGTCGCGTGTCGGGTCCAGACATCCTTCGGCCCGCTTGGGAGTCACGGTGACGGCTGAAGAATAGGGATAGGCGGGTTCACCCGGCACACAACTGTCAACACCGGCAGAAAACCCCACCGCGACACGACCGTACCTTATTACGATTTCCAGCAGGCAGTCTCGCTGCTGTTCGATATCCGGAGCGGTCTGTCGTTTTGAAGAACTCAGGGCAGGGGAGAGGGCAACGAACATTTTGAACGGTTTTGAGGTTGGACTCTGCCGGGCTGACGGGCTGGTCCCAACTGGCCTGTCGTGTGACGTGTCGCGGGTGGTGAAACGGGGGCGAGTCTGTCGCCGCTGGAAGTGACCGGTTAGACTGCCGCCGCCTCGTTGATCAAAGCCTGATGTGCAAGCGAAGGGGACTCGCCAATCTCCCTTCGCTTGCACATCAGGCTTTGATGAGTCGGTTTACCACGGCCGCTAGCCCACCCCGTTGCCGGCGTCTGCGAGACGCCGGTCGTTGATCCTCGCCGTCCCTTTGGGAACTTTGCCATGACACGATTTAACTTGTCACTTCGCCTGTGCTGCGTCGCGTTGCTGGTCTTCGCCGTCGTTGGAATCTCGTTGGCGGCGGTGACGCCCGAACAGAAGAAGGAACTGAAGGACATCGGGGCCGACATTGGCAAGGCCACGTCGCTCACGTCCAAGAAGAAGTTTGACGAGGCCGAAGCGGCACTGAAAGAAGTGGAAGACAAGCTGGAGAAGTTCATTAAAGAGGCTTCCATTCCAGAAACGGATCCGGCTCTGAAGCCGATCCATGTGCAGTTGGAAAAGGCCAAGGCTCAACTTGGCAAGTCGAGCGGGAAGGGGACCGTCAGCTTCGCGAAGGATGTGGCTCCGATCATCGCCGCGAAGTGTGTCAGTTGTCATGACGACAACGCCCGTGGTGGACTCCGTCTCGACACGTTCGCCGGTTTTGAAAAGGGTGGCGGCAGCGGCGCGTTGCTCGTGCCGGGCAATGCTCAAAACAGCCGTCTCGTGCAGAAGCTCGTCGTGCCGAACCCTCAGCAGCGGATGCCGAAGATGGCCGCCGCGCTGACCGAGAACGAGATCAAAGCTATCTACACTTGGGTCGCCGAAGGAGCCAAGTTCGACGGGGCCGACAAGTCCACCGAGTTGGCGGCGCTCAGCAAGAAGCCCGCGAATGGTCCCGCGCCGAAGGCCGAAGTGGTGAAGGCGACCGGCAACGAAACGGTCTCGTTCATCAAGGACGTGGCTCCCACGATCGTGAACATTTGTGGTGGCTGTCACAACGATGGTCAGAAGCGAGGCGGTCTGTCGATGGCGACGTTCGAGAAACTGATGCAGGGGGGAGACAGTGGTCGCGTCGTGGTCGCGGGGAGTCTCGAAGGGAGTCGTTTGTGGCGGCTCGTGAACGCCGATGACACGCCCGTGATGCCTGCCGGTCAGGCTCGCATCACAAAGAAGTGGCACGGAGATCTCAAGAAGTGGATCGAAGAAGGAGCGAAGTTTGACGGCCCCGATGCCAAACGCCCGCTCCGTCAAATTGTCCCCACCGAGGAACAGCTTGAAGCCGAGAAACTCGCGAAACTCAGCCCGGAAGAATTCGCCGCCAAGCGCATGAAGGACTCGGAAGCCCAGTGGAAGCTGACCTTCCCCAATGGCGAACCGCGCCAAATCAGCAGCAAAGAATTTATCGTGATGGGGGATGCGTCCGAGGCGCGGTTGAAAGAAGTCGAAGGCTGGGCCGTCGAACATGCGAAGTCGCTCCGCACGTCGTTCAACGTGAAGGACGATCTGCTGTGGAAGGGAAAGCTGACGATCTTCGTCATGAAGGAACGCTTCGGGTACGAGGAGTTCAACAACTCCGTTCATAAGCGTGAAGTTCCTCGTGAAGTCCTCGGCCATTCGCAGGTCACGGCGACGATGGACGAAGCCTTCATCGCACTGCAAGACATTGGAGACGCCGCCAGTGAGACCTCGCCCGGAATGCAGGTCAGTCTGATCGAACATGTGACCGGCGCATTTTTGAAGCGCGGCGGTGGGAGTCTGCCGGACTGGGTGATTCGCGGTGCGGGGCTGTCGCTCGCCGGTAGCGGTTCAAAGGGAAACCCGTATCTCGCAGCCCTGCCCGCTCAAGCCGGTGCGATTCTGAAAGAGGTCCGCATTGCAAAGCCAGAAGAGGTCTTCTCGAACGGCACCTTCGCACCGGGCGAAGTCGGCCCGATTGGCTTCACACTGGTGAACTTCATGATGTCACGCGGCGGTCCCAACAACTTCGGGCAGTTCGTGAGGAACTTGCAAACGGGCGACAACCCCGAGGCGGCGTTGAAGAAGGTCTATGGAACGGACGGCAAAACGCTGGCACTGGCCTACGCCAACTCACTCCCCGCTGGTGGTGCCAAGAAGGGCAAGAAGTAGCGGCGCTCTGCCATTGTCGTAGGGTAGGCGGCTCGCCTGCCCACGTTGTTGCGGAGAAAGTCGGCAGGCGAGCCGCCTGCCCTACGACAATCACCGTTTTCAATCACCCGCGCCCCTGTTGCCGATGGCAGCCGGGGTGCTTTGGTTCCGAGTCTCTTCCATGTCCATGCCCATTCTCGCCAGTACCGCCTCTCCCGACGTGATCGTCATCGGCGGTGGTGTGATCGGCCTGTCGATCGCTTGGGAATTGGCCGGGCAGGGGGCGTCCGTTCGGTTGCTGGAGCAGGGGCAGTTCGGCCAAGAGGCGAGTTGGGCGGGAGCCGGGATGCTGCTGCCGGGCAACCCCGAATTGGCTCGTTCACCCGAAGCTCAGTTGCGAGCCGAGAGTCACGTTCTCTGGCCCGATTGGACGGAACGACTCCGCGCTGAAACGGGGATCGACAACGGGTACGCCCGCTGCGGTGGGATCGAAGTTCGACTGAACGGCTCCGCGACAGAATTGGATGCCGAGGTCACTGCTTGGCGTACTGAAGGTGTGGCGGTGGAGACGCCGAATCTCGACGAGTTCCGTCAGCGCTTCCCGGCTCTCCATCCCGACGTTTCGAGTGGCTACGTGTTGCCGGAGTTGGGCCAGGTCCGAAACCCGCGTCATTTGAAGGCGCTCATGTCAGCCTGTGCCGCGCGCGGTGTGGACTTGCGCGCAGGAAGTCCGGTGGTCGGCTTCGATCACTTGGCGAATCGCATCGCAGCGGCGCGGACTCCCGCAGCAGAACATCGCGCGGCAGAGTTCGTCGTCGCAGGCGGAGCTTGGTCGCGAGAACTGCTTCGTCAGGCAGGACACGACATCTCCATTGAACCCGTGCGCGGTCAGATCGTGTTGCTCGAAGCTCGGCCGCTACCGTTTCGTTGCGTGATTCAATCCGGCCTCCGCTACCTCGTCCCGCGCGCGGACGGTCGCATTCTGATCGGCTCCACCGAAGAGCATGTGGGCTTCGACAAGCGGAACACGGCCGAAGCCGTCTCTGACCTGATCGACTTCGCGCGGGGAATTGTCCCCGCACTCGGAGCGGCTCGATTTGAACGGTGCTGGTCCGGCCTGCGGCCACACGCCACGAACGGACTCCCACACATCGGTCGCTTGCCCGAGACCGCGAACTTGTCCGTCGCCGCCGGTCACTTCCGTGCCGGCTTGCAACTCTCGCCCATCACGGCGGTGAAAGTGGCCAACGCGATCCTCGGGCGCGAGGCTTGGTAGAAGTGAACTCCACATCAACCCGCAGCGTAAGCGAGGAGGAGAGTCGAGCGACGTGCTTCCTCGCTCACGCTTCGGGTTAGTGTAAACTCGACTTCCCTCAACCCACTTCATCCCGCCTGCCCTCGGAGATTGATTCGATGCGAGCCGTCGTCCAGCGAGTCTCCCGCGCGAAGGTGACGATCTCCGGCGAGGTCTCGGGTGAGATCGGTCCCGGTCTGATGGTGCTGCTCGGTGTCGCCGATGACGACGGGCAGGAAGACGCCGCGTATCTCGCGGAGAAGCTCGTTGGCCTCCGCATCTTTCCCGATGATGAGGGCAAGATGAACCGGTCGATCGCGGAGTCCGGAGGTGCGATGTTGGTCGTCAGCCAATTCACTCTGTTCGGTGACTGCCGGAAAGGGAAGAGGCCGAGCTTCATCAAAGCCGCGCGTCCCGAGCAGGCCGTCGAGTTGTATCGTGCCCTCGTCGCCGAAGTGCGCGGACGAGGCATCACCGTGGCGACCGGCCGCTTCCAAGAGCACATGGAAGTCGAACTGGTGAACGATGGCCCGGTCACGCTGCTGATCGACAGCCGCAAGCAGTTCTGACTCAGCCCAGCGAGGGCTTCACGCGGTGAGTTCGCCCGTGTCGTTGAGTGACATCTTCTGCGCCCACCGACGACGCGCGGTGGTGAAACAAAAGACCAACCACGGATTTCACAGATGACACGGATGAAGAGAAAGACGAAGAGAAGTTTCGGAAGCATCATGTTCTGGACATACACGGAATGACGTTTCCGCCAAAAGTAGCCTTCATCGCTCCGCGTGAAGTCAGCCGAGTCACCAGCGACCTGGATACGCGGGAAACAGCGTCATTCCGCGTTCGGCTCTCTTCACGCGGAGCGACGAAGGCTACTTTTGGCGGGCGTATCCTGATTGCATTCTTTTCTTCCCACTTACCTTTCTTCTCTCTTATCCGTGCCCATCTGTGAAATCTGTGGTCAAACCTCTTCGCTTCAATGGCCCAGTGTCAGTGGTAGTCACTCGGAATATCCGCGTCAGTAGTGGCCAGCCTCTTGTTCCAGTGGCTCGACTTGCCCCACTGTGCCGCATTGGTGATCGGCTGTGACTCCGCGACGGGCTTCGTGTTCGTGCGGATGTCTAGCTGTTTTCTGGAGTTTAAAGCAACATAACGGACATTATCGGACGTTGGTTGTTGGGGAGATTGAGCCGCAAACGAATTGGAATGCGAACACACAAAGAGCGAGCGATTGCCTGATGAACGTCTCGAACCCAGATCGTGTGAGACGCAGTACCGCCAAACGCGACGTATCCACACACGGTGAAATTTCGGCTCTACTCACGCGAACGGTTCTCCACGTCGAGACCACGCCGCGCGTGTTCGTCATTGACAATCTTGGAGACGGCATTTCGGCGTTTTGTGAAGTCGTCACGGACCATCGCGGTGGTGGACGGCAACTCGCGAAGGCTCAGTATCGCTGATGAGTTGTCCCAAGTAGACGTGGCACTCCGTGACGCGACGGCTCTGTCAGATGGGCGTCGCGGCGAGAGCGGATGGCTCGGTGGTGATCTGCTCTTCAAACTCACCGATGCGGCGGAACTTTTGATAGCGCCGTTCGAGCAGTTCCTCCGTCGGGATCGCGGCCAGCGACTTGAGGTTCCGGACGATGACCGACTTGAGTGTCGAGGCCATCGCGCGGTGGTCGCGATGTGCCGCACCGAGCGGTTCGGGAATGACTTCATCCACGACGCCGAACTTCAGCAGATCGCGCCCCGTGAACTTGAGCGCCTGCGCGGCCTTCGGCGCATGGCTGGCTCCCTTCCACAGAATGCCCGCGCAACCTTCGGGGCTGATGACCGAGTAGTAGGCGAACTGAAGCATCGCGATGTGATCGCCGATCCCCAGTCCCAACGCCCCGCCGGACCCCCCTTCTCCGATCACGACGCACACGATCGGAACCGGTAGTCGAGACATCTCGCGCAGGTTGACCGCGATCGTGTATGCCTGGCCGCGTTCCTCGGCACCGATCCCCGGATACGCGCCCGGAGTGTCAATCAGGCAGACGATCGGCACTCCGAACTTGGCCGCGAGCTGCATCTTCAAGAACGCTTTGCGGTAGCCCTCGGGATGCGCGCAGCCGTAGTAGCACTCGGTTCGCTCTTTGAGAGTCCGTCCTTTGTGCTGGCCGATCAGCAGGACTTTGTGATCGTCCAGTTTGGCGAAGCCGGTCAGGATCGCTCGGTCATCACCGAAGGCCCGGTCGCCGTGAAGCTCCACGAATTCGTCGCAGATCAGTTCGATGTAATCCTTCGCCTGCGGCCGTTCCTGGTGGCGGGAGACCTGCACCGTCTGCCACGCATCGAGATTCTCGAAAACCTCGCGCTTCATCTTCGCAATCTCAACCCGCCGCGTGCGGATCAAGTCGAGCGTCACGGGAGTCGGGTTGGGCTGGGCTTCGAGTTTGGCGAGTTGATCTTCGAGATCGACAATCGGCTTCTCGAACGGCAAGACAAATTGAGGCTTCATCGGCAGAACCACGCTGGCCACCGCGATGCGATTCGCTCGCGGACAACCGATCCCGAAGAGACAGTTGGCGGCGTGCGGTGCATCGCGGCGAATGAGATTTGGAAACGTGAAAGTCAGACTCGCCGGTCACGACCGCCATTCCTTGTTGAACGGCGAATGGTCACGGCGACGAGCGACGCGGCTATATCAGATCACAAGATGTCGGGCAATTCGGTCATAAATTCCAGATCCTCAACGGGGGCGGGCGCGGTTGCAGGTTTTGGAGGAGCGACCGCTGCGGGCGGCGTTTTGATGGGAGCGGGTTTGTTTGCTGGTGGGGCGGATGCGACTGGCGGCGACTTGGTGACGGGAGCCGCAACGGGACGCGGCGCGGCAACATTGGTTGCGACTGCCGCAGTTGTTGGAACCGATACACGTCCGGCGACGGGCACTGTTCCCGCAGTCGCAATCATCGCGGGATTCGCGGCAGGGGACGCGGCTCCCGGATTCGATGGCATCGCGCCAACGGGAGCTTTCCCCGCCATCGGATTCGCCGCCTCAACCGGCATCGATGGCATCGGCATTGTTGGGGCCATCTGAGGCGATCCCAGCGGTGGCTGACCGGACATCATCGGCGCGCCGGGCATCGGTTGAAACGGCATTGGCTGTTGTGGCATCGGCTGGCTTGGATAGCCGGGCATCGCGCCTTGAGGCACGCCCATCGGCGGCATTCCGGGCATCTGCATTTGAGGGTAGGGCGCGTAGCCAGGGGGATAGCCGGGTGGCATCTGTTGCATCGGCTGATAAGACATTGGCTGTGGTTGCTGCGGTGGAGCAGCGGGCGGAGCCGTTGGCTTCGCGGTCTTCGCCGATTTGAGAATCTTCGCTTTGCGTTCCTCTTCCACCGCCAGCTTTTTCTCTTTTTTGTCGTGCAAGTCTTGGGCGTACTGACGGGCCAAGGTCGGATCGGCGGCCAGCATTTCCTTGAGCTTTGCATCCGCACGACTATCCAACCGGATGTCGGTGAGCTGGCTCATCGCAGTCCCCTCTTTCTCGGCGGCTAGCTGCGCGAGCGACTCGTCGGTCACGTCCTCTTTGAAAATCTTGATCCGCTTGAGTTCGCTCAAGACTTCATCAATGTTCGCATGTCGTTCGGCGGGTTTCTTCTTGAGCAACCGCGCAATCAATCGGTCCATTTCGGGTGTGACGTTCGGATTGAATTCGGAAGCATTCGGCGGCGGAGTTGAGAGATGCTTTCTGAGTAGCTCTTCGGGGGTCGGCGCTTGAAAGGGCGTCTTACCTGTGAGGACTTCATAAAACAGAATGCCCAAGCTGTAGAGGTCTGTTTGAAAGGTGGGGGCTTGCTTACGAATCGTCTCGGGCGCGATGTAGGTCCGCGTCCCTTGAATGGTTTTGAGCTTGCCGCCACCGATCATTTTGGAAAAGCCTGTGACTTCCTTGCTGGAGAGTGAAAAATCGACGAGTCGAATCTCACCGACCTTGTTCATCAGCACGTTGTCGGGCTTCACATCGCGATGAATCCAGCCCTTCGAGTGGACGTGAGACATCGCCTGGCAAATGCCTTCAAACAATCGGCGTGCCCGGACATGGACCGACGAAATGTTGGCCTTGATCTGCAGTTTCACGTTCGCCGCGCGGAAGTGCTCCATCGTCAGGTACGTGTTATCGCGGCTCGACGAGAACTTCTCGAACTTGATGATGAGCGGATGATCGAGCGTCTTGAGAACTTCGGATTCGTACTTCAGTGAGGCTTTGTTCTCTTTGAAATCAGGCGTGTCCGTCTTGAGCAGCTTCATGGCAAGATGTCGCCCCGACGCTTGCTCGATTACTTCCCAGACTTGGCTGCTGCCGCCGGTGGCGATGCACATCACGAGTTTGTACGTGCCGTCAATCAGTTCTTCGTCAGACACTGTTACATCCTCAATGAATCACGGACGACAAACCACACTCAAATATCAACCCGCAGCGTGAGCAAGGCCGGGGGAATCTCCAGCGCAGAACCGCCGAACCCTGCACTACGTCTGGAAGCCACTTCTAAAACTGGTCGAAGAACAACTCTGTCTTTTGTCGTCTTTCGCTCCGCGAAAGGGCGGTCTTTCGCGGAGCGAAAGACGACAATGTTTTTGGACGA
>JAYTQJ010000496.1:0-1609 GCA_043746775.1 Schlesneria sp. | reverse complement strand
CAAGCAGCTTCTTCATTTGAACTCCAACGATTAAAGCGATATGGGACTGTTTTCCGAGAATGCCAAGCGAGGACTCGATTGAGGCCGACGAGATAAGTCTCATCAATTCGGATCGATATTTCAACAAGGTCGAGAGACAGGGGCTATCTGACCGGTCAAGGGGGTCAGGACTGAATGGCACTGTAGCGACGAATACTGCTGTCGCCCGCGCGCAGCGACAGGACGCACGCGCGAGGGCCATGGGCATTTGTGGTTGCAATCTCAAAAAATGAAGGGCACGCGACGAATTGGGGTTGGTTGTGAGACCGCTTTGTCCTATCTTCTGCCCTTCGTGAGACCTTCCTTGGACGTTGCTGACAAGCTGGACCAAGGAGGGTCTCATGTCTTTTACACGACCGGGCGGTGGTGCGAACAGTTCATTCGATCTGGTACGCCTGTCGCTCTTGCAGGACGACAGCCTGCCTTTCGCCGACACGCTCACGACCGAACACATCGAGCAGGCGTTTGAAGCGGAAGGCGTCTCGTTTGGCGTGCCGACAGCCACGGCGACAGCGAACGACGATGATGGGATCGTCTTCACGATGGGCGTGACGTTGTGGGCCATGTTGTCCCAGGCGGTCTTCACCGGTTTTCAGCGTTCGTGCCGAGCGGCCGTTCAGCGCGTGGCCGTGTACTATGCTTTGGCAGGACGCGAAGTCTCATCGACGAACACGGGCGGGTATTGTCGCGCCCGAGCGCAGGTGACGGAGGGTGTGGTCCGACGACTGACAGAGGGCGTGGCGGAGCGGTGCGAGGCGGCCGTTCCCGTTGAGCTTCGGTGGCACGGCTTCCGAACGAAGCTCGTTGACGGCAGCACCTTCTCGATGCCGGACACCGAAGAAAATCAGGCCGAATATCCGCAGCCGAATTCTCAGGCGGAAGGACTTGGCTTTCCGATCCTGCGTGCCGTGGCAATGACTTCGCAGGTGACGGGAATGGTCCTCGCCATGGCGATGGGCCCCTATGCGGGTAAAGAGACCGGTGAGACCGCGCTGTTCCGTACGCTGTTCGCAAAGCTGGGATCCGGTGACCTGGTGGTGACGGATCGATACTTTGGCGGATGGTTCATGCTCGCGCTGTTGCAGGAGATGGGCGTCGAATTCGTGACACGGCTGCATCAACTGCGAACGGCCGATTTCACCAAGGGAAAGCGGTTGGGTCGCGGCGATCATGTCGTGACATGGGTCAAGCCGACCCGGCCCGAATGGCTCAGCCAAGAGGATTATGATCGCCTTCCCGGCCAACTCGAAATTCGCGAGGTTGAAGTGCGGGTCGTGACCCCCGGTTTCCGGACCCGATCGCTGGTCGTCGTCACGTCACTGCGCGACCACGATCTCATTTCTGCAGACGAGCTCGCCACGCTGTATCGTCGAAGGTGGACGATTGAACTCGAATTAAGAGACATCAAATCGACGATGCAACTCAGTATCCTGCGGTGCAAGTCACCCGATGCGATCCGACAAGAACTCTGGACGGGACTTTTGGCCTACAACCTGGTGCGGCAATCGATGCTCCAATCAGCGGAAGCAAGCGGAGTTCTTCCGCATGAGCTGAGCTTTGCGGCAACATT
>JAYTQJ010000495.1:0-1609 GCA_043746775.1 Schlesneria sp. | reverse complement strand
GCGTTCGATCCCGGTGTCTGAAAAATCGCGAGGCCCACCGACGGCTTGCCATCCAGCGTGCATTCCGTGTCCTGATTCTTGGCCCCCAACTCCAGCCGTGCGATGTCGCGCAGCCGCGTCACCTGACCGGTGGTCCCCGTCTTGACGACGATCTCCGCAAACTGATCCGGCTCGATCAGCCGCCCCAGTGTGGTGAGCGAGTATTGAAAATCGAGGCCGCTTGGCACGGGAGGCTGCCCGATTCGCCCGGCCGCTACCTGAACGTTTTGCTCCTTGAGCGCATTGACCACATCTCCCGCCGTGAGACTGCGCGACGCCATCTGCTCCGGATCCAACCAGATGCGCATGCTGTAGTCCTGCTGGCCGAGCAGGGTGATGTCGCCAACCCCCTTCAGCCGCAGCAGCTCATCGCGAATTTGAATCGTGGCGTAGTTACTGAGGAACAACTGGTCCTGCATCGAGCGACCTGTGGCAGCATCTGTATCGGAGAACAGATTGACCACCAGCAGAATGCTCGGCGACTTCTTCTTGGTGCTGACTCCCGTCGTCTTCACGACATCGGGCAGCTTGGGCAACGCCAAGGCAACGCGGTTTTGGACGAGAACCTGAGCCATGTCCAAGTCCGTGCCAAGCTGAAACGTCACGCTCAGCTTGTACCCGCCGTCATTCGTGCATTGTGACGACATGTAGAGCATGTTCTCGACGCCGTTCACTTCTTGTTCGATCGGCGCGGCGATGGTTCCTTGCACGACAACGGCACTCGCGCCGGGATAGGCACACGAGACCTCGACCGTCGGCGGCGTGATTTCGGGATACTGCGCGATCGGCAGCGTCCCGAGTGCCGCCAGCCCCGCGAACACGATCACCAGCGAGATGACCGTCGAAAAGACCGGCCGGTCAATGAAGAATTTGGAGAACAAGCGGCGTTCCTTCGATCAATTCAAGGCGAGAAGAGTTTGAACCACGGATGCCACAGATGGGCACGGATGAAGAGGCAGACTCTTGATTTGGGCGTCAGCCCTCTATTCGGGCGTCAGCCCTCTTCGCCTTTCGGAGCGGGGCGGCGTCAGCCCCCTGGTTCTTCATTGGAGTGATGGTCAGAGTTGTTTTCCAAACTCTGACTCTCATCCTCCGCCTCTGAACCTTCCACAGAACCGGGGGACTGACACCGCCAAAATTCAGTGAGACCCCGCCTCAGCAGCGACGCCGACTTTGTACGGCTCGGCCTTCACTTCCATCCCGGTTCGCACGCGCAGGTGTCCCTGCACGATGATCTTCTCACCCGCTTGCAGTCCTGTTTCGATGACTCGTAGCGAACCATCCTGCCGCCCCACGGTGACATCGCGGCGTTCGACCTTGTTGTCCGGCTTCACGACATAGACATAGCGCTGCCCCTGTTGCTGAGCCAATGCCTGTTCGGGAACGAGCAGCTTCGTTCGTGTGGGGCCCATCTGGAATTGGACGCGCACGAACAAGCCGGGGGTCAACACGCGATCGGCATTGGGAAACCGACAGCGAATTTGAATCGTGCCGGTCGTCGCGCTGACGCGATTGTCAACCAGGTCAATGACGCCGACGTGAGGGAACCCCGTCTCATTCGCCAGCCCCA
>JAYTQJ010000494.1:0-20114 GCA_043746775.1 Schlesneria sp. | reverse complement strand
AAGTCGTAAGACTTCAGACGATCATCAAAGCCGGCTGAATTCTCACGAATTCAGCTACGTCGCACTGAACGTCAATTTGATAATCGCTCAAAGTGAGTGGACCACAACAGTGTCGCCTTTCGCTGGTTCATCCGATGTTTTTTGGAGGGGAGTCCAATAAGCGGAATGCCGTCCGTCGTTTTCATCCTGAAGGGATGTCAGCGATTCGCCGGGGTTGAGCGTCTGCGACATCACCACATCACGTTCGTGCCGTTTTCCAGCTTCAGGACAACGAACGAACCCGTCGAGAGCGCCGGGGCCAACTGTCGGAAGTCGGACTCGATCACGAACCGTCCGTTGCGTTGTTTGTCGAGCTTCATCGTCCCCACTTCGGACTCGTGGACGTAGACGAGCAACTCCGTGCCGGGTGGCAGCGCGACGTTCTCGATCACGATCACCAGTTTCTGTCCGTCGGGCGTGCTGGTCTCAGCGCGGCTGCTGGTGAATGTGGCCGTCCCCTTGGCGTGCAGATTCCCACGGCAGCCTCGCAACGGAAGCTGCTTCCGATAGGTGGCGGCCTCCATCGACTGCGGCAGAACGGACAGTCCCACGGCAAGTCCCATCAATCCAAACAAAGCGGCACGCAGTAGTCGGTTCATGTGAGGTCTCAACAAAAGTGGCATCAGGCAAGTTGGCGTCAGAGAGATCGGCTACGCGTTGTCATCTCATAGATTTGGTGTTGGTTGTCGTTCGGGAATCTCAGTCATGGAATGACTGAGCTACGTAGTCCGGCCATTCCATGACCGGAACTCAGCCGGTCTGCCAACCCGAATTCTGAACGTTGACGAAGCACGAGATCGATGGGTGCTGAACCCCGTCAATTCTGCGAGGCAGCATAAAGTGGCCTGGGGGGCGCTCGCCAGACGGAGTTGCGCGCCGTTTGTGGAAGGGTGGCGAAAACAACCGGCGGCGAATATGACGTGACGAGGTCGGCTCGGTGAGGTCCTGCGAAAGGGCGATCCGTTTTCAACACATCACTCTTGATGGCATTCCCATGACTGTTTTCCGCCCAGCCCGTGTTTGTGTCGCACCTCTGATGTTCATATTCGTTCTGCTGCTGTCGTCCGGGACGAGTCGAGCCGAAGAACCGAAGGCGTTTCCCGGTGTGAAGACGGATTACCACGGGTTCGCTCGCTACGATTTTGTAGTCGATGGCCAGAAGTGTCTCGTCGTGACGCCGAAGTCACCCGCTCAGGGACGCCCTTGGATTTGGCGGGCCGAGTTCTTCGACCATCGCCCTGAGATCGACTTGGCTCTCGTCAAACGGGGCTTTCATTTGGTCTACATGAACGTCGGCAACACGTTCGGCTGCCCGAGCGCGATGCAGCACTTCGATCAGTTCTACAAAGTCCTGACCGAGCAACACGGTCTGTCGAAGAAGCCCGTGTTGGAGGGACTCAGTCGTGGCGGTCTGTATGTCTATAACTGGGGCGCGGCGCATCCCGATCAGGTCGGAGTGATCCTCGGCGACAACCCCGTTTGCGACTTCAAGAGTTGGCCGGGCGGGAAAGGCAAAGGGCCAGGAAGTGCGAACGACTGGAAGAAGCTCATCGTCGATTACGGCTTCCAAGACGAGGCCGAAGCGCTCGCCTACGACAAGAACCCGATCGACAATCTCGCCCCGCTGGCTAAGTCGAAAGTCCCGCTGCTCCACATCTGCGGCGACGCCGACGAAGCGGTCCCGTATCCCGAGAACACCGTCATCTTGAAGAAGCGTTACGAAGAGCTTGGCGGCAAGATGCACCTCATCGTGAAGCCCGGCTTCAAGCATCACCCGCACGGTCTGGACGACCCGACGCCGGCGGTCGAGTTCATCGTGAAGGAACTGGGGTTGAAGTGACGATCGCCCACTAGTAAACGACCCCACCGGGCTTGCCCCGGTGGCTCGTGGTTTTTTGCACTACTCGCGTTACGGACTCAGGTGAAGGCAAAAGGAGTGCAAAGACCTGAATCCACCGGGGCAAGCCCGGTGGGGTCGCGTGCTTGTGGGTGAGCTGCCGGAACGAACAGTCGGTATCCAAGTGTCATTGCATTGAGGTTGCTGTTGTCATGCCCGTGCCGATCTACGTTGTCGATGCCTTCACGGACAAGCCGTTCGGTGGGAACCCGGCTGCCGTCTGTCCGCTGACAAGTTGGCGCGACAACGCGTGGCTCCAGTCGGTCGCCGCCGAGATGAATCTCGCCGAGACCGCGTTTGTCGTAGAGCGGCCCGACGGTTCGTTCGACCTCCGCTGGTTCACGCCTGAGGTCGAAGTCGAGTTGTGTGGACATGCGACGCTCGCGACAGCTCACGCACTTTGGCAAACCGGTCGCGTCCAAAACACCGACGCGCCGCTCGCCTTTCACACACTGAGCGGCCTCCTCATCGCCCGCCGGTCCGGCCGCGAAGGGGACGAGATCGAACTCAATTTCCCCCTCGAAGCGGCGTCACCTTGCCCGACTCCCGAACATCTTCTCGAAGGCTTGGGTGTCGAAGCGGTGTCGGTCCATCGCAACCGGTTCGACTACTTGGTGGAAGTGGCCGACGAACGAGCAGTGCGAGACCTGCGTCCCGACTTCCTGCGGCTGAGGCATGTCGCGACGCGAGGCATTAGTGTGACCAGCCGCTCCGACCACGAACCGTTTGATTTCGTCTCGCGCTTCTTCGCCCCCGCAGTCGGCGTCAATGAAGACCCCGTCTGCGGCTCGTCGCACTGCATGCTCGGCCCCTTCTGGCAAGAACGGCTGGGAAAGTCCGAACTCCTCGCCCATCAAATCTCACGGCGCGGCGGTGTCCTCCGCGTGACCTGCGATGGAGACCGCGTGAGGCTTGCCGGCCGCGCGATCCTCGTCACACAAGGCGAGCTGCTGGCGTAAGCCAATGGGAAAGGCCGGTTGTGGCGAGCCACCTGCCGTAGCTACCGTGTGCGTCAGCGAGACGATTCCAACGAGTTAGGTTTCCTAGAACGAATCACCGAGTGACCTTGGAGCGATTATGGACTGCCCCTTCCCCGGCATGGACCCGTACCTCGAACGGCGCGAGCTGTGGCCCGACTTTCATGACAGTTTGATCGCGTACATCCGCGAATTGCTTCAGCCGATGCTACGGCCGCAATACGCAGCCATCACTCAGAACCGCCTATACGTGGTCGAACACGAGCGGCCGATCTATCCCGACGTTTCAGTGATCGAGACGCCAGACTGGTCGATCGGTGGGGGTGCCACAGCAACGGCTGTGCTGCCCGAACTTGATGAGCCGCTCATCGTCGAGATTGAGTCCGAGGAAATTCGCCAGCCGATGTTGCACATCATCGAACCGGCTGCGGGCAATCGGATCGTGGCGGCGATTGAAGTCCTCAGCCCCGACAACAAGGTGTCGGGACCGGGTCGCGAATCGTACCGCCGCAAGTGCGATGAGCTTTGGGAGGCGGGGGCACATCTCATTGAGATCGACCTGCTGCGCGATGGCCAGCGTGTTCCGCGCGTCGCTGCGGCACGTATTCCTCCCACTCCCGCATGGAACTACATCGTTTCGGTCTCTCGCTGGCATAGCCGATTGGAGATGTACCGCTTCGGACTGAAGCAGCGTCTGCCGCGCATCGCGATCCCGCTGGCTTACGACGACAAAGACGTGCGACTCGATTTGTCAGCCGTCTTCACACGCTGCTGGCAAGCCGGGCCTTACCCCGCACTGCTGCACTACGACGCACCGCCTCCCGGTACGATGCTGAAGGACGATCTCGATTGGTGCCAACAGCAGGTGGCCAAGCTCACCGGTTGAAGCGTGATGCCGTTCGGCACCCTCATCACAGCGGCTTCCCGATGCTCCGGACCGCTTCTATAATCCGCCCGCTTGCGAACTGGGGCCGCTGGACATGTGTCGGTGCTGCGGCGGGCAACGACATTGTTGATGCGGCTCGTTTTGTTGGCGGTGAACTTGTGAAAACTTTGGGGTCAGGCACCGCAGACTTCAGACTTGGCGGAGCGCAGGTTGCGATTGCAAACCAACCTCTGCCCCGCCAAGTCTGAAGTCTGCGGTGCCTGACCCCTGATTAGCGACTTTGGAACTCACTCAGCTCAAGGACTACAGCGGTGCTTCGGACTCATACTTGCGGTGAATTGCGACTCGGCTCGGTCGGACAAACGGTCACGCTGTGCGGGTGGGTCAACACCTATCGTGACTTTGGCGGACTGGTCTTCATCGACCTGCGCGACCGTTATGGCCTGACGCAGGTCGTGTTCAATCCGTCCAAAGCGGAGATGCACGAGGTCGCTCGCACGCTGCGGAACGAGGACGTGATTCGAGTCACCGGCCAAGTGGTGGCTCGTCCCGCAGACATGCAGAACGCCAAACTGGCCACGGGCGAAATCGACGTGCAGGCGGGCGAACTCGAAGTCCTCAACAAGAGCAAGACGCCGCCATTCTTCCCAACGCAGACCGATCTCCCCAATGAAGAGCTGCGTCTGAAGTACCGCTTCGTCGATCTGCGTCGCCCTGAAGTGCAGCAGGCTTTGATCCTCAGACACAGAATGTCGAAGGCGACGCGCGACTACTTCGACGAGAACAATTTTCTGGAGATCGAAACGCCGATGCTCGGCCGCAGCACGCCGGAAGGGGCGCGAGACTATCTCGTCCCGAGCCGCGTTCACGAGGGCTGCTTCTACGCGCTGCCGCAGTCTCCGCAAATCTACAAGCAGATTCTCATGGTGGCCGGGTACGACCGGTACTTTCAGTTGGCGAAGTGCTTCCGCGACGAAGACCTGCGTGCAGACCGGCAGCCCGAGTTCACTCAGATCGACGTGGAGATGGCCTTCGTCCAGCAAGAGGACATCCTCAGCACGATCGACGGTTTGATGAAGCGGCTCGTCAAAGATTTGCGAGGTGCCGAACTTCAGACTCCGCTCCCCAGGCTCACTCATCGCGAAGTCATGGAACGCTTCGGCAGCGACAAGCCTGATCTGCGGTTCGATCTGGAATTGAAGTGTCTCGGCGACATCGCCGCCGCGTGCGACTTCGGTGTCTTCAAGTCTACGATCGAAAGTGGCGGTCGCGTGCGCGGCATCCGCGTCCCGCAAGCCGCTGAAAAATACAGCCGCAAGGTAATTGATGAACTGACCGAATTCGTGAAGCAATACGGCGCGAAGGGCCTCGCCTTCTTCCGCGTGAAGGACGGAGAACTCGATTCGCCGATCGCCAAGTTCTTCAATGCCGATCATCAGAAAGCGATCATCGCCCGCATGGCCGCTCAACCGGGCGACCTCATCTTTTGCGTCGCCGACACGTTCAAAGTGAGCAGCGCTGCACTGTCAGCCGTCCGCAACCGTCTCGCCAAAGAACTGAACCTCTACGATCCAAAAGAACTGAAGATCGCGTGGGTCTGCGACTTCCCCATGTTCCAATGGAACGACGAAGAGAAACGCTGGGACGCCGAACATCACCCGTTCTGTCAGCCGGTCGATGAAGACATTCCGCTCCTCGACACCGACCCCGGCCAAGTCCGAGCTCAATCCTACGACCTCGTCTGCAACGGCTACGAAGCGGCCAGCGGCAGCGTCCGTATCCACGATCCCGCCGTCCAACAAAAAATCTTCAACCTGCTCGGCATCAGCAACGAAGAGGCCGAACTCCGCTTCGGCTTCCTCCTCGAAGCCCTCCGCTACGGCGCACCGCCGCACGCGGGAGTCGCCCTTGGCCTCGACCGCTGGGTGATGATGTTCCTCGCGTCCGACAACATCCGCGACGTGATCGCCTTCCCCAAAACCCAAAAAGCCAGCGACATGCTGACCGGCGCCCCCGCCACCGTCGATCTGCGGCAACTCCGCGACCTCCACATCAAGGTCGATGTGCCAAAATGAATTTACTGTCGCCCCGCCGCTCCGTCGGCGGGACATCCGGTCGGCGGAGCGACCGGACTACGGTAAAGTCCCCAAGAGTCAAATTCTTTTGAAGCAACTGCTGTGTCCATTAGGATCACGTTCGGAAGGACCACTCAAATTGAATCGACTTCTCGAAACCACGCGACTCGACCGCTCGGCGTTCTCGGTGGGAACTCACGCCGACGACGATCAGGTCGAGTATTGGCGCGGTCAGTCCTACGAAGCTCGACTCAACGCGATCGAATTCCTCCGACAGGCGATGTGGGGCTATGATCGAACTTCATCCCGACTTCAAAGACTTCTTGAGGTTGTGCGAGAACCACGGCGTTAGCTGTCTGATCGTCGGCGGCTACGCGGTCGGCTTTCACGGCTATCCGCGTGCGACCGGCGACCTCGACATTTTCGTGGACCGCTCAGCCGACAATGCCAACCGTCTGGTGGAGGTTTTCCGCGAGTTCGGCTTCGGCGATGAAGCAAAGGCGTCGCTCTTCCTTGAACCGGAATCGATCGTTCGCATCGGCTTGCCCCCGGTTCGGTTGGAGGTCTTCAGCGAAATCTCTGGCGTCACGTTTGAGCAGTGCGCCCTCAACGCGGTGCCAACCAACATTGATGGCATCTCGGTGCGATTCATCGGGCGCGAGGAACTGCTGCTCAACAAACTGGCGAGCGGTCGCCCGAAAGACTTGGTCGATCACGCCACTCTGTCACAGGGAAATCCCCAATGAGCAAGTTCGAGTCGATCCACATCCAAGGCTTCCGCCGCTTGGTCGATGTGAATCTCAAACTGCGTCCGCTCATGGTCATGATCGGAGCTAATGGGTGCGGGAAGACATCGCTACTCAACGCATGGCAGTTACTTGCGGCACTGTCTGACGGAAAACTAGCCGACATGCTCAGTTCGCTCGGTGGATTCAACGAAGTGATGACACGACAACACGCAGGTGGAGAACCTACCAAGTCCATGTCGTTTCAAGTGCGGCTTAAGAAGCCAGCGTGCGAATACTCAATTCGACTGCTGCCACTTGGTGCATGGGCTTATTACTTGGAAGACGAGCTTTCCAGCATTGACTTCGAGCCTCGACCTAACTCTTCGGGAACGGATCCATTTCCATCAGAATCATGTCTCTCCCATACAAGAGGAGGCCAAGGTGCAGAGCTTCGAGAGACACTTTCATCGCAATTCTTTGCAAGTTCATTTGATGTCGAAGAAATGCGCCGACCTCAATCAATACGGCCATCTCAACTTCCCGGAGCGCGCGGTGATTTGCTTGTGTCGTGCCTCTACTCGATGCGAGAAACGGATCGAGATCGGTTTGCAGTCGTGGAAGACACGCTCCGCGCCGCGTTTCCCGATTTTGAACGACTCGAATTTCCACCGGTCGCTGCGGGAATGCTGGCGATGGCGTGGAAGGACAGGCAGTTCACTCAGCCGATCTATATGAATCAGTTTTCTGAAGGAACACTGCGTTTCCTCTGGCTCACCGCGTTGTTGCTTAGCCGCGATCTGCCTCCCGTGACGTTGATCGACGAGCCGGAAGTGAGCCTGCATCCCGAACTACTGTCACTGCTGGTCGGCCTCATGCGTGAGGCATCGCAACGAACACAACTCATCGTTGCCACGCACTCCGATAGGCTGATTCAGTACTTGGAGCCGAAGGAGGTACTCGTTGCAGATGTTGAGGACGGCGCGGCCAAGTTCACTTGGGGTGATGAACTCGATATCGAACACTGGCTGGAGAACTACACGCTCGACCAGTTGTGGCAGATGGGGCGACTCGGAGGCCGGGCGTCATGAAGATTGCAATCTTGGTGGAAGGCGAAACCGAGATGGCCTTCAAGGTGGCGTTGCGGAAATTTCTGGAGCCACGACTCCCCGGCAAGATGCCGCATTTGGACTTCGATCCCTGCCATGGACGCATCCCCAAAGCCGAGAAGTTGCGTCGAGTCGTGGAAGACCATTTGAGAGGTCGCAAGCCAGCCGATGCCGTGATCGCGCTGACCGATGTCTACACCGGGACAAACGATTTCAACGATGCCGCTGATGCAAAGGAAAAGATGCGAGCTTGGGTCGGCTCCAATCCCAAGTTCTATCCTCACGCTGCACAGCACGACTTTGAAGCTTGGTTGTTGCCGTACTGGGACACCATCAAGAAGTTGGCCGGACACAACAAGGCGAAACCATCGGGTGCTCCCGAAACGGTGAATCACCAGAACCCGCCCGCGTATCGCATCGCGGAGATTTTTCGCCTCGGGAAAATCAGAGACTTCAACAAACGTCGCGACGCCGCGCGTATTCTCGCTGACCTTGATCTCCTCGTCGCAGCGCAAGCCTGTCCCGAGTTGAAGGCGTTTCTCAATACGATCCTGTCGCTGTGCGGGGGCGAAGTAATTCAGTGACAGTGCGATGGCCCAGTAATGGGGGATTCCGGCGGGGGAGCCAGAATGGTTCCCTGAAAGGAGTTTTCCATGAGCAAGAAGTCTGTTGCAGCGACAAATGTCTCACTGCCGGCCGTGCAAAGTATCAACGAAGCGGCCAACAGCTTGCTTCCCTTGGAGACCGGATGCGAATTCCACTGACTCTTCCCGAACTGGATGTTCACGGCGAAGCGGTTCGAGTCAGCGGTTGGCTGGTCGATCGCGGTGAGTTCGTGATTGCGGGCGATCGCGTGGTGGAAGTGCTGCTGGCGGGAGTCACCTTCGATGTGGAGGCGGCTCGATCCGGGATGCTGGTTGAAATTACGAAACCGGTGGATGCGGTCGTCGCGCGCGGCGAGACCTTGTGTTGGCTGGACCTTGCCGACGACGAGGCCGGTCCTGTTGAAGAAAAGCCCGAAGTTTGAAGCGACCTCAGTCGATGACGCAGCGGACCTCAGTTGCAATTGCTGCTCGGTTGGTCGAGAGTCTCGCGACGTGATCGGGCGGTCGTTGAGAGCCTCAATGTCGCCATCACTTTTCCACCCTCGACTGCATTGTTAGGAAACGCCACTGTGGAGTTGAAAGAGTTCATTCGCAATGTCCCCGACTTTCCGAAGCCCGGCATTCTGTTTCGGGACATCACGCCGCTGCTTTCCGCTCCGCTCGCGTTTGGTCATGCCATTCGTCTGTTCGCCGATCACTTTCGCGATGCCAAGCCGACGGCAATTCTGGCGGCGGAATCGCGCGGATTCATTTTCGGTGCGCCGCTGGCGTTGGAGTTGGGAGCGGCCTTCATTCCGGTGCGCAAGCCTGGCAAGCTGCCGCATGAGACGCATCGTTTCGAGTACGACCTCGAATACGGCAGCGATGCGTTGGAGATGCACGTCGATGCGATCCATGCGGGAAGCCGAGTCCTCTTGATCGACGATCTGCTCGCCACGGGAGGAACCGTCGAAGCGTGCGTCAAGCTGGCGGAACGTTGTCAGGCGACGATCGTCGGTTGCGGGTTTCTCGTCGAATTGACGTTTCTCGGCGGCCGCAAGCGACTCGCCAACTACGACGTGTGCAGCTTGATTCAGTACCACGACGAAACGTGAGCCTCGAACACGCAGACTTCACGCAGCCGGAGCAGACTCCAACTCAAAGCAGGCGGTGAGCGATGCGGTTCGTCGTGATTGGAATGGTCGCCCACCGCGAGTCTTGGCGGTGAGTCATTTCTATCACCTTGCTCGCATCAAGCTCTGCTTCCATAGAGCTGGCTGGGACGTGATGACCGTCCCGGCAGAGGAGTCGCGCGGATTGGTACATCTGCCGCACTATTTGCTGCGAGAAGTTGTCGCCTTGTGGTGCTACTACCTTTGCGCGGTGTGATCATTTGAGTTCTGCCTATGGACTCGATTCGCTACGGAAATCGCCACTCAGCACTGCACTCCACCCAATTGACTCATAGTGGATAAAGTTCCCATCTTGCTGCTGGACACAGGTTGCGACCAGTCTTACTATCCTGCCCATGTAGCGCATTCAGATGCTTCGCTACATTTTTCGGTCATTGAAGGGCCAAATTTTCCTTGGGGGGTCCAAGGGAAGGTAAGTCGTGTCGCGAGGGGGAATGTTGTATGGCAAATCGTTGGGGTCTGTTTTTGATGGCGTTGTCCGTGCTGGGGACAGCGTCGGTTTCTGAGGCTGGACATGGGCGCCGTTCGCGCTGCTGTCAGCCGGTCGCGGCGTGTTGTGCGCCCGCTCCGAGCTGTTCGGCAATGCCGGGCGCGTGCGCTCCAGCCGCCGCTCCAGCGTGCGCTCCAGCTATGGTCGAACAGACCGTGATGGAGCCGGTGATGGTCACCGAAACCCGCAAGGTTCAAGTGACCGAGTACAAGCAAGAGTCGCGGGAGCGCAAGTACACGGTCAGCCGTCAGGTGCCGCGTAACGAAACCCGCACTCGCACGGTGGCGTACAGCGAGAACGAAGCTCGCACTCGTGAAGAGAAGTACGTCGTCCACAATCAAGTCACCGAGATGGTCGATCAGACCTACGCGGTGAACGTGCCTTACACGGAGACCCGCAAGGCGACGCGCACGGTTCACACTCCGGTCACCCGGAATGTCGAACAGACCTACACGGTCAACGTTCCTTACACCGAGACTCGCAAGGCGACTCGCACAGTCCACACTCCAGTCACCCGGAATGTGGAACAGACGTACGCGGTCAACGTCCCTTACACCGAGGCCCGCAAGGCGACTCGCACCGTGATGACCCCGGTCACGCGGAATGTCGAACAAGCTTTCACGGTCAATGTGCCTTACACCGAGACCCGCAAGGCCATGCGCACGGTTCACACTCCGGTCACTCGGAATGTTGAGCAGAACTACACGGTCAACGTCCCCTATACCGAGGCCCGCACGGGGACTCGCACGGTGTGGGAATGCGTTCCCGTCGTGCAGACCCGCACGGTCTGTGAAGACGCCGGTCACTGGGAACAGCGTGCTGTTCCTGTCTCGAACGGTTGCCAATCGTGCGGCGTTGTCGCTCACTGCTGCCAACCTCGCCGTCACCACGCTTGTGGTGGCTGCAATGCCTGTGGCAATGGCTGCGGGAATGGTTGTGGCAACGGATGCGGACAGGCCGCTCCTTGCGGTGGCTGCACCGCGATGCAGAACGTTTGGGTTCCCAGCGTTGTGCAACGCCAAGTCCAGTACACGGTCAACGTCCAGCAGGCCAAGCAGGTTCCTTACACCTACAACGTGACGCTCTGCCGACCGGAAGCTCGGACACGCACTGTCCAAGTCTGTGAGACCGTCGCTTCGCAACAAGCGTACGAGTACCAAGTTCAACTCTGCCGTCAGGAAAACCGTTCGCGCACCGTTCAGGTCTGCGAGATGGTCGCCTCTCAGCAAGAGTACGAATACCAGGTTCAACTCTGCCGCCAAGAAAACCGCACTCGGACCGTTCAGGTCTGTGAGACGGTTGCCTCGCAGCAAGAGTACGAATACCAGGTTCAACTCTGTCGTCAGGAAAACCGCACTCGCACCGTCCAGGTCTGCGAGACGGTCGCTGCTCAGCAAGAGTACGAATACCAGGTTCAACTCTGCCGCCAGGAAAACCGCACTCGCCAAGTGGCGGTCTGCAAGATCGTTCCTGAAGAGAAGACTCGGGTCGTGAACTTCACGGTTTGCGTTCCGAAGACCCGCGACGAGCAATACCAGGTCACCGTCTGCGACACCGTGAACGAAGACAAGACCGAGACCTACACGGTCTGCGTTCCCGTCTGTGTCGAGAAGGAAGTCCAAGTCCAAGTTTGCCAGATGGTCGCGAAGAAGATCATGGTTCCGGCTTGCGGCGGTTGCGCCCCAGCCGCTCCCTGCTGCCGCTGAACTCGATCGGTCACGATCAGGTAAAGTCCAGTAGAGACGAAATCGAGACGCCTCGTGTTGCAAGACACGAGGCGTTTTTTTGTTTCGTGAGGCGAATCGGTTTTGCCTCTTTCAACTGTTTCCTGGCTGCACTCTCCGCTCGCGCCCGGTGGCCAAGTTCTTCATCCCCGTCTAGGATGTGTCGCGGTTGGCGACGGCGAGATTCGCGGTCGTTCTTTCTCACCTGAACACGACTTTCCCTTTTTCGCAGATTCATTTTTCATGACCACGCCTGACACGCTGAACACCATCGAACAGAAGGTTCTCGCCGGAGAACGGGTCACATTTGACGAGGGCTTGTACCTCGACGAACACGCCGATGTGCTGGCTCTCGGCCGCATGGCCAACATCGTGCGCGAACGGAAGAACGGGAACTTTGCGTACTACAACACCAACATTCACCTGAACCCGACCAACGTCTGCGTCTACCGCTGTAAGTTCTGTGCGTTCCGGTCGGACTTGAAGGACGAGAAGGCGTATGTCTTTTCGGATGACATGGCGCGCGAACGGATCCTCGAAGCACGGTCTCAAGGAGCGACCGAAATTCACGTCGTCGGTGGGCTGCATCATCAGAAGAAGTTCGACTGGTATGTGAACCTCATCCGCGTCCTGCATGAGACCTGCCCCGAGATTCACATCAAGGCGTGGACGGCGGTCGAGATCAACTGGTTCAGCTTCATCACCAAGCAATCGACCGAGTGGGTCCTCCAGCAGATGGTCGATGCGGGACTCGGCAGCCTTCCGGGCGGCGGTGCCGAAATCTTCCATCCCGATGTCCGCGACCAAATCTGCGAACACAAGGCGGACGGCGAGAACTGGATCACCTGTCATCGCACGGCTCACCAACTCGGCCTCCGTTCCAACGCGACGATGCTGTACGGACATGTCGAACAGGCTCATCACCGCATCGACCATCTCTGCAAACTGAGAGACCTCCAAGATGAGACTGGCGGTTTTCAAACGTTCATCCCGCTGGCGTTCCACCCCGAGAACACTGGCCTCGATCACATCATCAAGCCGACGGGAACGATGGACCTGCGAATGATCGCCCTCTCGCGGATCATGCTCGACAATTTCGACCACATCAAAGCGTACTGGATCATGCTGGGTGAGCAGATCGCGCAAGTCGCCCTTGGTTTCGGAGCCGACGATCTCGACGGGACCGTGGTTCACGAGATCATCTACCATGACGCCGGTGCCAAGACCCCCGAGGGTCTGACTGTCACCAAGCTCAATCAACTCATCACCGAAGCGGGCCGCATCCCCGTCGAACGCGACACGCTCTACCGCCGAGTCCTCCGCGACGGCGCGCAGTGGTCGGTCGGTGATTCGGTCATGGCGGGTTAGCAGCCGTAGGGTAAGCGTCTCGCTTGCCTGTTCTCCAACAGCAGTGACGGGCAAGCGAGACGCTTACCCTACGACCGCAAAAACAGACGTAGCAATAGGGACGACCACCTCATGTCCGACCCCGCCCCCATCCGCGTCCAGTCGCTCGACCATGTGACAATCGTCGTGAAAGACCTCGCCGCGACGAGGCGGTTCTATGCTGATGCTCTCGGCATGGACGAGGTGGCTCGGCCGAACTTCAGCTTCGCCGGACAGTGGTTTCAGGCGGGAGCGACTTTAATTCACACGATCCTTGAGTTTGAAGGCTCGGGACCGGCGGGCCTCGGCGGCGGAGCCAACACGCGCGGGCATCACTTCGCATTTCTGGTCGAGGACGCGAACGAGGCGGCTCGCCGAATCGAAGTTCTCGGCATCCCCTTCGTCTCGCCCCCGAAGCAGCGTCCCGACGGAGCCGTCCAGCTTTTCCTGCACGATCCCGACGGACACCTCGTCGAACTTTGCTCCTGTCCATGAACGACTCCATGATTCGTCTCGTCGGCGGAGCGACGAGTTTACGGTAGTCCCTCGCTTCGCCGACGGGACGGGCTGTTCCAAACACAACGTTGTTCTGAACAGGTCCATTGCTCTGTCGCGAACGCTCCGTCTGTTTGAATTCTTCCAACCCAATGTGAGTGGCATGCCCAGCGATACCGATCATTCCGTGACCAATGTGTTCGAGCGGCTGCGGCAGGGAGACGCGGCTGCGGTGAATGCGTTGTGGGAGCGGTTTATGCCTCGATTGGCGGGCCTCGCGCGGAAGACGATTGCCGGGCGGAAGCTGCGGATGTCGGGCGAAGAGGATGCGATGCAGAGCGTGTTCCTCAGCTTCTGGCAGCGGGCGAATGAGGGTCAGTTCACCGGTGTCTGGAATCGGAACGACATCTGGAGCTTGCTCGCCAAAATGACCGTGCGGAAGTCGCTCAACTTGGCGCGGCGCGAGCGGGCCGAGCGGCGCGGTGGTGGGCGGGTCGTGAATGAAGCGACCTTGGCGGGGAACGATGACGAGCGGGGCGGCTGTTCGCTCGACGAGGCAATGGCGACGTTGCCGACTCAAGAGTTCGACTTGCACACCGAAGAGTTGCTCATGACTCTCGACGATGAGCTGCGTGTCTTCGCGGTCCTCCGTCTGATGGAGTACAAGAACCGCGAGATCGCCGAGTTGCTCGAATGCACCGAGCTGCGTGTCGAACGGAAGCTCGAACGAATCCGCAGTCTTTGGGAGCATGAGGTTCCTGCATGAATAGTTCCGACGCATCAGACTCCGACAGTTCCGACTCAGCTCACGACGGCACGCGGCCCGGCGATGCGACTTCCTCGCGCGACCCACTCCACGATCCGCAGGCCGTCGCACTGATCGACGCCGCGTGCGACCGATTTGAAACGGAGTGGCGAGCGGGGACGCAGCCGCGTCTCGAAGAGTTCTTGCTGCATGTCGAGGCTCCGCTGCAAGCGGCCTTGTTTGCCGCACTTCTTCCGGTCGAGATCGAACTGCGGCGCACCGCGGGCGAACTGCCGGAAGCGACCAGCTATCGCCAACGCTTTCCCCAGTTCGACGCCGCGATCACGGTCGCCTTTCAACGACGAGACAGCCTGTCGAAGACGCTTGATCGCCCGTCGTCCAAGGTCCAGTCGCCATCCACGCCGCCGTCGGGATCAACGCCACACGGTACAACAAGTGGATCGTCATCGCAGCACTCCAACACGACATCGTCATCCAAGTCACAGTCTTCATCGAAGTCGCAATCGCCGCCGCCATCGTCGAAGCCAGCATCGAACTCGACCTCAAAAGGTTCGAGTCCCTCGGTTGAGCCAACCACCTGGCCCGCTGGTCGTGCGTGCGAGAACGTTGCCGAGTTCCAACAGGCTTTGACTGCGGCCGCGATCGTGCCGCCCGAGCAGCTCGCGGCGTTCGTCGTCGCCAATCAAGCGGCGATGCAAACGGACGACATCGCGCGGTGGGCCAAGCGGCTCATCAAGGCGGGACTGCTGACCGAGTATCAGGTCCAGCGAGTCTATGCCGGGCGAGGTGCCTCACTGACGTTGGGCAATTACATCCTGCTCGACAAGCTGGGGCAGGGCGGGATGGGGACGGTGATGAAGGCCCGTCACAAGAAGATGGGCCGCCTTGTCGCGCTGAAGATGCTATCGGCCGAAGTAATGAAGTCGCCTGATGCGGTGAAGCGGTTTCGGAAAGAAGTGCAAGCTGCCGCAAAGCTGATTCACCCCAACATCATCGTCGCGTTCGATGCCGACGAAGCGAACGGCGTTCACTTCCTCGTGATGGAACTGGTCGAGGGACCGGACCTCGCGGCGGTCGTCAAGGACCGAGGACCGCTCCCGCTGGCGACGGTTGTCGATTGGATGAAGCAAGCCGCGACGGGCCTCGCTTACGCCCACTCGCAGGGAATCATCCATCGCGACATCAAGCCGTCGAACCTGCTGGTGGCCAAGGACGGCAAGATCAAGGTGCTCGACTTGGGGTTGGCCCGCATCTTGGACGAACTCAACAGTCCCCTCGATCCGCATGACGCGGCATCGCCCGTGACGCACACCGGCCAAGTCATGGGGACCATCGACTTCATGGCTCCCGAGCAAGCTCTCAACACGCGCACGGCCGACGCGCGGGCCGACATCTACAGCCTCGGCTGCACGCTGTACCGATTGCTCACCGGCCAGAACGTCTTCGACGGCGACACGCTGATGAGCAAGCTGCTCGCGCACCGCGAAGCCCCGATCCCGTCGCTGCTGGGGTTGATCGTTGAGGGGGAAGGTTTGATGGACGGACAGAGTGCGGCGAGTTCGCCCGGGCACGATCCACTCGCCGCGCTCGATCACGTCTTTCAGCGGATGGTCGCGAAGAAACCAGCAGACCGCTTTCAAACGATGCGCGAAGTGATCGAGTCCTTGGATCGCTGCCTCGCGCCCCGTGACATCGCGTCACAGCGCACGGGATTGACGAACCGAACCGACGCGCAGAGTGGAAACACTCCTTCGCTCACAGCCACGGCAACAGCCACTGGCGATGAAGACCTGACCGTTTTGAGCCACTCGTGGGACGCCGCTGCTTCAACGACTGAGCCGCGCGGCGTTCCGTCTCGCATGATGTTGGGAGCCGCTGCGGCGCTGATCTGCCTCGTCACGCTGGTCGCTCTCATCGCGTGGCCACTCGTCTTCAAGCCGACCAATCCCGCACAAGGCCCCTCGACAGCAACGGGTTCGTCCGCCTCATCGACTTCAATCTCCAATGAGTCCGCACACGGTTCTGGTTCTTTAGATGCAGCCAAGACCGAGCCACCGTTACCGACGGCGTGGTCCGAGCGTGAGGCGCTCGCGTGGGCCTTGGACAACCGTGGCTTCGCGATGGTCCAGCCGATTCGTGGCGCTCTCCTGGAAGTGCGCGAGGCGACTCAGATTCCAACCGCTGAGTTCCACATCGAGTCTCTCAGCGTGACGGGACTGCGCGGTGAGATCGATGCGAATCTGACGCGGCTGCGCGGCCTCGCCTCGTTGAAGGAACTCGATCTCTCCGAGACGGAACTCACCGATTCCGGTGCTGCACATCTCGAACGGTTTCCCGCACTGACCTCGCTCCATGTGCGAGGCTGCCCGCTGAGCGATGTCGGTCTGAAGTCGATTGGCAAGTTGACGCGACTCACGTTCCTCAGCGTCGGCGAGCGTTCGTCGTCCAATGGTCCTCGCAGCCTCGAAACTGCGGGCCAGTCTCGCCTGAGTGATGCCGGACTCCGCGAACTTCACACGCTCGCCAAGCTCGAATCGTTGACGCTCGCCAGCCGTAACATCACCGAAGCGGGGCTGGCCCGGTTGATCGAGTTCTGCCCCGATCTCGTCGCGCTCCACATCGAACTCGCGCCCCTGGCCGACTCCACAATCGAACCGCTTTCCGCATTGAAACACCTCCGCACGCTTAGCCTCATTCAATCGAAGCTGACCGACGGCGCGATGAACTCACTCTCGCAGCTCACTCGCCTTCACACCCTCAATGTTCAAGGGAGCCAGATCACCGGCGATGGAGTCCGGCGGCTCACCACAGCTCTCCCCGGTTGCCGCATCTTCGGCGGCGAGTACAGCCCGCAACGCAATCAGGTGCGAGCCATCGTCCAAGCCCAAGGCCGCGTCAAAGTGTCGATCCCCGGCGGAGCGACGCGCGAGATCACTGACACCACGTTCCATGACCTCCCCACAGAATTCGTGACTCAGCGGATCGACCTCCACAACGTCCGTCCGCTTCCCCCCGACCTCCTGCAACTCAAGGACGCCACCGAGTTGATCCTGACCGATTCAGGAATCAGCTCCACCAGCATCCGCCGCCTGCCCCAGCTCTTCCCCAACCTGATCGAACTCAATCTGGCCGGCACCGAAATCACCGACTCCGAAATCACGGTCCTCGCCTCGATGACTTCGCTCCAGCGCATCGACCTCACCCGAACCAAGGTCTCCACCACCGGCCACGCCACGCTGAAGCAAGCCAACCCGACGTGCGAGATCAAGTGGACCGCCCCGTGATGAGCCACGTAGGATGGGCACTCCTGCCCGTCCCATCTTGTCGTGTCCCGGCGTGAGTCAATAGCTCGCACGGCTTGTGAGATGTTCTTGGCGAGCCGTGTGCCGTAAGGCCACGGGTTTCTTACTGCGTTCAAGAACCCGCAGCCTTACGGCATGCGGCTCGCCAAACTCTCTCTCAACCGCGTGAGTCTGATCGGCGGTGTCCGATCACCAGTCTTTCCATGCTTCTGCATTGGGGGGAAACTCAGACCGTCGAAGTATCGAAATCACCGAGAGGCCTGAACCAAGATTTGGAACGGAGCCAACCCATCCGAAGTATTCCCACTGATCACGGCGGCGAATTTGTTGCCTGCCAACTTTGCCACCATCGTCGTTCTACCACCGTCAGCCAAGGGAGTCGGTTTGGCGACGTAACCACCATTGGGATAAATCTGCTGCGGAACCCACAGTTGGTTGACGGTGATGCTTTCTCGGACCCGGTTATCGCGCAACGTACCGCTCAAATCGCCCGTCTGCGAGTTGAGTGTCGAAGTCCAAGAACCGGCCACGTACTTCCCTTTGCTTGCATTCGCAACGACAGCCGACGTGATTACGAAATCACCGTGTCGTCCGTTCGGTGTCGAGCCGATCGTGAAGTTGAGAGGGTTATTCTCCGTTTGCCCTCCGGCTGACAGAGGCTTCTGGAATGAGACCACCACCGGTACGGTAAAACGGTAATTGCCAATTGGTTGGAGTGAAAAGTTGTAGACAGGCATATCGACTGTCGCTGTGCCGCGATATGTGAGGGTCTGAGCCTCTGTCGAGGCGGCACCCGTCAAGACAAACAACGTGGCAACACAAACGGCATTTCGGACGAATTGAAGCATGGTGAACTCCCGGTAACAATCAGCCAATCGAGCAGTCTGGCAACCGTCACAGTGACAGTGCAGACGTTGGATGGCTGGTTACTCACCAAAGCCGCCGGGTTCCCGACAGACATTCTCGGAAATTTTCCAAAATGGCGGTCGGCCCACATCAAAGTAGCCCTCATCGCTCCGCGTGAGGACAGCCGAGCGCGCGAAGGCCGTTGATCCACCACTCCACACCGAACTCGCGACCGGCTTTCTTCACGCGGAGCGATGAAGGCTACTTTGGCCGAGCGATCGGGTCTGGCCGCCATTTATCCACTTCGTCTGTCGGAAGCCGCACCGTTTCGGTGAGTGACCAGACATGGCTATTCTCGCCCGCCTTCCAACTGCACTTATTACTACGGATCAACGTCATGTCAGAAGATCATCGTTCGTCGAGACGCTCGGGGAACTCGGGTGGCTCGAAGAAGAAGTCGGGGTCGAGGTCGAAGTCGGCTGATTCCGGTTCGCTGTTGTTGTGGGGCGGGATTGGTGGCGGGGTGTTGCTCATCGTCGCGCTGCTCGTGGTTGTGGTGGTGCGACCGTGGCGGCCGGTCGAGGTTGCGGGGCCGGTCGTCGAACAGGACACAACGAAGCAGGAGACTCAGCCCGAGTTGCTGAAGCCGAAGGCCAAAGCCTTCAGCGAGCGGGCGGCGGCCGAGTGGGTGGTGTCGGTCGGCGGTCGGGTGCGGGTGTTGGAGTCGGGTGGGGCGGTGAGTCGTGAGGTGTCTGATTCGCCCTCATTGCCGAAGGGAGAGTTCACCGTCGAGGCACTCGCGATGGATGGGCTGGAGGCGGCGACGGACTCACAGATCGAGCAGTTGTGGGGGCTGAAGTCGATGAGCGAACTCGGCCTGTCGAGGACCAAAGTCACCGACAACGGTCTGGCCATCTTGCCGAAGTTGCAGACGCTCAGTTCGCTCAATCTGAAGGGCTGTTTGATTACCGATCGCGGGCTGATGTCGTTGGGGCGGATGCCGAACTTGAAGTTCCTCGTGGCGGACGGGGGCATTCGGGAGGGCGAGGCTCCCGCCGAGCCGCAGCCGTTCACGGACGACGGCATCAAACATCTCGCCAAGCTGGCCGAGTTGCGGACGCTGTCGCTCGTCAGTGACAAGGTGAGCAACCCCGGTCTCGCGTCGATCGCCCAGTCTTCTTCCAAACTGGTCAACCTCCGCACGGTCGGTTTTCAAGTGACCGATGACGGGATCGTCCCGCTGACGAAGCTGTCGGACCTGCTTGTCCTGGAGCTGAGCAAGTCCCCAATCACCGACAAGTCGATCGACACGCTGAGCAAACTGAGCAAGCTCAAATACCTGATCGTGCAGGGAACGCAAATCACTCCCGATGGCGTAAAGCGACTGCAACAACAGCTCCCCGAAACTAAAATCTTCGGCGGCAAGTACGACCCGCGCCGTAACAGCATCCGCGATATTTTGTTGGTCGGCGGCAAGGTGACGCTCACCCCGGATGGCCAGCCCCAACAAGTCCTCGCGCGGTTTGAAGACCTCCCCGAAAAGTTCACCGTGCAGAGCATCGACCTGCACGAGGTGCGACAACTCTGGCTGGACGACCTGTCGATCCCCGAGGTCACCGA
>JAYTQJ010000493.1:0-8254 GCA_043746775.1 Schlesneria sp. | reverse complement strand
AAGCGAAGGACGTTTGGAAACGCGTCCTTCGCTTGCGCGTCAGGCTTTGATGTGGAAGCCACGTTTGCTGCGATTCCACCCTCACCAACCGAGCAGCGCGATGTGCATGAGCAGACCGGTCAACGCGGCCGTCGTGCCGACTCGCAAGTTGTCGTGTGACTTCAGCGGCAACGATTCGACGATGGCACCGGCGAGAGCCGCCACGGCCGTGATCGCCAACGCGATTGAGAACGGCACACCGGGGCGAGCTTCAATCCAGTAGTACAGCGACGACATCGTGGTGGCGGCGATGAGGAAACAAAAAAGTCCCGTCCATGTCTTGCGGCGATTCCACGGCAGGCGGCGACCTCTCAGTGCCAGACCACCCAGCGCGGCCGAGCCATCACCCAGCGCCATGATTCCCAGCGTCATCACTCCCAATTCCGAGCGTCCCGGCAACAGCAACATCGTGCCGACGACAGGAATCACATAGCCGATCACGGCCGTGCCCCAGTGCTTTTCGCCCGGTCGGGCAAACGCCTTTGCCTGAAGCATCGCAAATGCGACGACTCCCAGCGCGACGGCGATCGTGATCCCAATCAAGAGCGGCCCCCAAGGGTCTTGATGCGGGATGACCCAGAGCAAACACGGCACGAAACCCGGAACCATGTGCAGCAGCCGACGACGCAACTCCGGCATTCCCAGCCGATCGGCCAACTTCTGAATGCCTGGAATCGGATGCAGCCACGCGGGAAGCACATCCCGCGCTGGTCGTGAAATGACTCCGGGCATCGCCGTTGAAAGGCCATGCCCAAGCAACCGTTCGTGGGAGACCGTGACGCGACTCATGCTGCAAACTCCCACCGCCACGAGCCGCAGTTCCAGCGGCAGGCACAATCATTTGGGAAAGTCATTGCCATCGAGTGGCAACCATTTCTTCGACGAAACTCGCGTCGTGACCGCACGCCATGACGAGAAACTCGAATTGTGAAGAAGAACTCACAACGGATGATCGACTGGCAGCAAGCGATGAGTTGCGACGGCTGTTGCACGACGCTGCAACCGCGCAACGAGTCGCTGTCCGAACAATCCGCACCTCTGTCACCAGCTTTGTCGCTTCAGCGTGTTGTCTATGATCCCCTTGCCGCTCATCTTCTTAGGCGAGCAGTACCCGAAGTGCCCCGGACGCTCCGAAGCGTCCGGGGCACTGGGCGCGTTGCGGTAGGTCAATTTTTATTGCCGCTCGCCCAAGTTCCCGATTCCGTTCTTGTTCCCTCCCCTCGGCGGGGAGGGTTAGGGAGGGGGGCTGATTGAGCATGGAGGCCTGCCACTTGATCCTCCCCGCCGAGGGGAGGGCCGGGAGAATGTCAGAACACTTCGGAAAGTTATTCCGTTGCTGTCACTCTTCGGTCGCTGATTGCCCGAGGCATCAGTTGCCGCTAATCTGAGACGAACCATTTGGACGACAATTTGGTTTGTGCCGACCAGCACGAGCCTCTGCTGATCGCTCTGCCGACTTCCCGCCGACATGCTTCGCCGAATCCTTCCTCAACCTCCTGATCCGAGTTCACATGACTCAGATTCTCTTTCTCACGCTGCTGTTGTGCTGTCTCACAGCCGACCGTGTTGTCGCCGGCGAGTTGCTCGCGCCCAAGATGCCCGTCGAGCAGGTGATCGATCACTGCATGCAGCAGCGGCTAACCGAGAAGCAGATTCAGTCCGCGCCACTTGCGGATGACTGCGAGTTGGTCCGCCGAATGACGCTCGATGTGGCGGGCCGCATCCCGACCGTGGCCGAAGCGCAGGGGTACGCGAACTCAACCGACGCGGACAAGCGGGTGAAGCTGGTCGAGCGACTGATGGCCTCGCCCGACTTTGCTCTTCAGTTTCGCAATGAACTCGACACGCTGTTGATGGGTGGCCAGAGGGGAAGCAACGGCGAGTGGCGTGAGTACCTGCTCAAGTCCGTTCGCAATGGCCGTTCGTGGGACCAGATGTTTCGCGACATGCTGATCGGCAGCGAAGACGACGCCGAGATCAAACCGGCGCTGACGTTTCTCAAGTCGCGAGTGCGGGAACTCGACGAACTGACGAATGAAACCAGCACGATCTTCTTCGGCGTGAACGTCAGTTGCGCGAAGTGTCACGATCACCCGCTGGTCAGTGACTGGAAGCAGGACCACTACTTCGGCATGACCTCGTTCTTCCAACGGACGTACCAGACGAAGAAGAACGGCTTGGCCGAGAAGTTCAGCGGCGAAGTGAAATTCAAGACGACCAAGGGCGAGGACAAGGTCGCCAAGTTCATGTTCCTGACCGGGGCCATGATCGACGAGCCGGTCGTCGAGGTGAGTGCCGATGTCCGCAAGCAGCGTGACGAAGAGGTCAAGAAGCAAATGCAGGACGACAAGGCGGGGCCGCCGTCTCGCCCCGACTTCAGCCCGCGTGCGAAGTTGGTCGAGCTGGCGCTGCTCCCCGAAAACGAACAGATGCTTGCGAGGAATATCGTCAACCGAGTCTGGGCAATGTTCATTGGACGTGGCTTGGTTCACCCGCTCGATCAAATGCACTCGGCCAACCCGGCCAGTCACCCCGATCTGCTCGAATGGCTCACGCGCGACCTGATCGCTCACAAGTATGAGCTGCGTCGGTTGGTGAAGGGGATCGTTCTCAGCGAGGTCTACGCGAGGTCGAGTGAATGGAGCGGATCGACCGAGTCCCCCGGCCCCGAACATTTCGCAGTCGCTCTCGTCCGACCACTCTCGCCACGCCAGTACGCGCTGTCGCTGCAAGTCGCGACGGAAAGCTCAGACAACTTCGCCGCACAGATGGCCGACGCCGACAAGTGGCTCAAACGTCGTGAAGAACTCGACCGCCAAGTCGAAGGAGTCGCGAACCAGTTTGAGTTGCCCGGTGAGAACTTCCAAGTCGGCGTCGATGAAGCACTCCTCTTCGCCAACAGTCCGCAGTTCACCGAAAACTATCTGCGAGACGGAAACGACCGCCTCGTCGGAGTCCTCAAACAACAAACGGACCGCCCCGCCCGAATTGCCTCCGCCTACTGGGCCACCCTCTCGCGAGCACCGTCCGCCGAGGAAGTCGCCGCTTGCGAACAATATTTAGCCAAGCGAGACGCCGATCCCCTCGCAGCGACGAAACAAATGGTCTGGGCACTGCTGACCAGTCCTGAACTGCGATTCAATCACTGAAAGGCGCGTCATGAAACGATCCGTCATCGCGCTGCTTGCCGTCCTAGCAGTCGTCGCCGTTGGAGTCGGCGGTTCTGCGGCTGATGAGGAAGTTGTCCCGGTGACCACTCCACCGGAAGACATGATCAAGAGGTTGACGGAGACAATCCGAAAGCACTGCCCTGAAGCCAATATTGAGGTCACGAAGGAAGCGTTCATTGCCAAGCATGACACCATGCGGTTCACGCTGCACGGCCGAGGCAAGGACGGCGTGGCTAGCCAAGCGACGTTCCCAAGAGAAGGGCCAAACTACACGGGTTTTATCTTGAAGGTGGCGCTTCGGGATCACCCTTACTCAGGTGCCGCCGGGACGAATTTAACGGAGCCGAGAACATACGAGGAGCCTTACTTTGACCGCTACGTTCATACGCCACCTGCAGGAGACGGCAAGAATTTTTACAGGATCGATTTTTATTACGGCCACAAACTGGACCCAAAATTAAAACGAGCGGTTATCGGGGTGTTTCCCAAAGCAAACCCTCAGGAAAATGAGAGCGGTCGAGCGAAAGCACCTCCGCCAGAAGGTATGGTTCAAAAGATGACGGACGCTATCCGCAAGCACTGCCCCGAGGCCAAGATCGAAGTTACGAAAGAAGCCTTCATCGCTAAGTTTGAGACGATGATGTTCAACGTCCATCCCCGGGCTGCCGATGGCGAGTTAAGTCGCGAGGCTCAGCAAGTTGAAGGTCCGAACAAGGGTGGTTTTCTCCTAGAGATGTCGCTCGTTCACGCCGGGCACGATCAACGGGATATCCCACAAACTCTCAAGGAACCGTACTTTGAAAAGTTCATTGATCGCCCGAGCATAGAAAGCGGAACCAAGCATTACCGCATCGACTTTTCCTACGACCGGAACCTGAACCGGAAATTGAAGCAAGAAATTTTCGACGCGCTTCCGGGATCACGATTTCGTCAAGCTGATTGAAGAATCCCACACTCGCCCCCCTGAGTGCTCGAATAGCCAAAATTCCAAAGCTCCGTCGAGACGGAGCACTCCAAAATAGGAACAGCCATGTCCCGACTTCACCTCCCATTCTGCGGTTCTCCCGATCACGGTCTCTCGCGACGAAGCTTTCTCGGCGCGAGCGGCCTCGCCGGAGCGACGGCCTTTGCAACGAACATGCGGGTGCTGGACCTGCTAAAGAATCCATGCTTCGCCGGCGAGCTGAAGCGGCAACAGAAGAGCGTGATCCTGTTGTGGCTCGGTGGTGGCGCGAGTCAGTTGGAGACGTGGGATCCGAAGCCGGGTCGGCCGACCGGCGGGCCGTTTCGTGCGATTCAGACGGACATTCCCAGCGTGCAGATCAGTGAGCTGCTGCCGAAGATGGCGCAGCGGCTGAAGACGACGGCCCTCATTCGTTCTCTGAACACTCGCAACGCCGACCACGGCGGCGGGACACGGCTGATGGAGACGGGCCGCGCGATGGAACAGGCCATCGATTATCCGGACCTCGGGGCGCTGATCGCCCGCGAGTTGGGACGGGCCGACAGTCAGGTGCCCGATTACGTGTCGATGTACTCCGAAACGGAAGGACGTCACAAGGGTGGCTCGGGGTTCCTCGGAGCGCGCTATGCGCCGACGTTCCTCACCGAGAGCATGATCCCGCCCAACATCCGCCGCCCCGATTCGATCACCGAGGTCGATCATCAGGAACGCGCCGACCTCCAAAAGCTGCTCGCCAAACGGTTCAGCGACAAACGGTACAACGCCTCGGTGGCCAGTCACGGCATGGCCTATGAACGAGTCCGCGGCATCATGGCGAGCGAAAAACTGTTCGACATCGGGCAGGAGTCGCCATCCGCGCGCGAGTTCTACGGGCCAACGCAGTTTCAAGAGCAGTGTCTCGTTGCCAGACGCCTCGTCGAAGCGGGCGTTCCGTTTGTAAAGGTCGCTCGCGCGTGGTGGGACAGTCACGGACAAAACTTTGAAACGCACCTCGAACTTTGCGCGGACCTCGATCAGGGAATGTCGGCGCTGCTCGACGATCTCAAGCAGCGCGGGTTGCTCGACACGACGCTCGTCATCACGCTGGCCGAGTTCGGCCGGACGCCCAACATCAACGCCAGCCTCGGCCGCGACCACTTCGCGTCTGCGTGGAGTTGCACGCTCTCCGGCTGCGGCATCAAGGGAGGTTCGGTCTACGGCAAGACGGATGCCGACGGACACAAGGTGGAAGACGGCGAAATGAAATCGGGCGATCTGTTCGCGACGATCTTCACGGCCCTCGGCATCGACTACAAAAAGGAATACCAAGTCGGCGCGAGGCCGATCCCCATCGTCGATTTCGGCTGCAAGCCGGTGATGGACGTGTTGGCGTAACGACAACGGCGTCCACAACCAACGCCTTCTGAGCGGGGCGGCGTCAGCCCCCTGGCACTCACTTTAGGGTGTAGCTGAAGTCGTAAGACTTCAGACGACCATCAAAGCCGGCTGAATTCTCACGAATTCAGCTACGTCGCACTGAACGTCAATTTGAAAATCGCTCAACGTCAGTGCCATTGGGCTTACGCCACCCCGCTCAGATGTCTCATCAGTGACCGCGTCAGTATAGAACGATTCACCGTCAGCACGATTTGCCACAGGACCTCTGCCCATGCCCTCGAACTCCGAGACCGTCGAACAACTTCGCTGGAAGAAACTCCCCGTGTTGAATGACGGGTTTGTCTGTCTGGTCGATGTGATGGGCGATGACGCCTCCGTTGTGCAGGCGGCCCGCGTCAGTTATGGCGAAGGGACGAAGAAGGTCTCGGATGACCGGACTCTCATTCGCTACCTCTTGCGGCACCGACACACGACGCCGTTTGAGATGGCCGAGATCAAGATTCTCGTCCGCGTTCCGATGGACTGTTGGCGACAGTGGATTCGTCACCGCATGGCCAGCGTCAACGAGTACAGCACGCGGTACTCGGTGGCGATTGACTCGGCGCAATCGACGCCCGCCGACGCTTGGCGGTCGCAAGCCGAGCAGAATCGTCAGGGAAGCGGCCAATCGTTGGCCACCGAGATCGGTGCGACGCTCTCCGAGGACGAACGGCACCTGCACGAAGAGACTCGCCGGATCTACGACGCGCGTCTGGCAGCGGGCGTCGCGCGCGAGCAGGCTCGCAAGGACTTGCCGCTCGCCACGTACACCGAAGCCTACTGGAAGATCGATCTCCACAACCTGCTCCATTTTCTCGCCCTGCGGATGGACGCACATGCTCAGGAAGAGATCCGACTGTACGCGACCACCATCGGTGAGCAGATCGTTCGTCCGCTGTTCCCCGTTGTGTGGGAAGCGTTCGAGGACTATCGCCTCGGTGGCGGAACGCTCAGCCGTTTGGAGCAGGGCGTGATTCGCCGCCTTGCCTCGCGCGGTGCTGAGTTGGGCAAAGCCCCGCCGTACTCAACCGACGATTTCATGGCCGTTCAGGACGTGACCTGGCGCGAACTGAACCGCTGCCGCGAACGAGACGAATGCCGCGAGAAGCTTACCGATCTGGGGCTGCTGCTGCCCGAGTGATCTTGTTGCTTCCTTGTTTAACCGCAAGCCAAAGGCGAGCGCGGCGGGACGCGCGGAATCGAGGTTGTGTGTCATGCCTCCGCGCTCGCCTTTGGCTTGCGGTTAAACGAGATGCGCCCCGCCATGCGTTGACGGTGCGCAATGCAGGCGGGCACTACCCTCGAATCGCCCCGCTGGACGACCGTTAGCGGCTGAACTACGCTGGCCGTCCGCTCGCGGCGGGCGGATTGCAATTCGTCGCGGGCTGTTCGACGCACGATCGTTTTCAGAGGCATCGCTCATGGCCGACTCCCGCATCTTCACTCCATCACAAGCTTCGGTCGCGACCACGGGCGGCGCGGAGGGCACTGCCTCACCACCGTCCCAAACGATCATCCTGCAATCGGCTCCCGGCTTTTGGCGGAGTTGGCTCGTGCGGGGATTGCTCGCCGCGTTGGGCTTCTCGGTGATGTGCAACTTCGGGTTGTATAGCGCGTACCGCGAGTACTTTGCCAGCGCCGAGCCTCCATATGAAAACTTCCATACCGGTGATGAGCTTGCCGCCGACAAGATCGCGCTGCTGAAGGTCGATGGCACCATCATGCCCCCCTTCACTGAGCGGTTGCTCAAGCAGATCGAGCGAGCCAGTAAGGACGACAGCGTGAAGGGAGTGCTGCTCGTCGTGGACAGCCCCGGCGGTTTTGTTGCCGACAGCCACGAAATCTATCACCGCTTGAAACAGCTCACGGCGAAGAAACCAATGTTCGTGCAGATGAAGCGGATGGCCGCTTCCGGCGGCTACTACATCGCGATGGGAGCGGGTCCGCAGGGCCGCATCTTCGCCGAGCCAACGACGTGGACCGGTTCGATCGGCGTCATCATTCCGCGTTACGACTTCAGCAAGCTGGCCGAGAAGTACGGCGTCGGCTCCGACCCACTGAAGACGGGCGAGTTCAAAGACGCCCTCAATCCCCTCCGCCCAATGACCGACAACGAACGGAAGCTGTGGGAGAACATCATCGACCAGTCGTTCCAGAAGTTCATCGGTGTCATCGACGAGAACCGCGACGGGTTAGACAACGCCGGAGTGAAGGCTCTCGCCACCGGACAAATCTATACGGCAGACGACGCCCTCGGGAACAAGCTGATCGACGAGATCGGTTACGAAGACGACGCCCTCAAAGCGCTGAAGGCCAAGTTGCAACTGACCGAAGCTCGCGTCATCACGTACACCGTACCGATCACGCTGGCCGAGCAACTTCTCGGCAGCGCGGTCAAAGTCCAACAGCCCGTCGATCCGATCAAAGCCTTGCTCGACGCCAGCGTCCCTCGCGCGCTCTACATGTGTTCGTGGTGGCCACCGCTGTCGCAGTGAATGAAATAGCCCTCACGCGGCACAACGTGAGATGTTTCGGAGCGGGGCGGCGTAAGCCCCCTGGTTCTCACTTTGAGCGATTTTCAAATTGACGTTCAGTGCGACGTAGCTGAATTCGTGAGAATTCAGCCGGCTTTGATGATCGTCTGAAGTCTTACGACTTCAGCTAC
>JAYTQJ010000492.1:0-1613 GCA_043746775.1 Schlesneria sp. | reverse complement strand
AGCGAAAGCACGGCCACGCAAAGCCGTGACCGTGGCACCCCATCCCACAGATTCAATAAGGCGACGGCCCTGTCTTTGTGCGGTCATCCCGTTGTCTGGGTATCACGAAGCTCGGCTGCCAGACAGCCGAGACCTTGCTCACGCTGCGGGTTGGTGTTGGCAGACTCTTCCGGTCAGTCAAACCGAGCGGATTGCTCCGTGGAGTTTGAGATGGACAGACTCAACCGGCGTGCCTGTCGCGACGACCGGTGAAATACTTTTCACCGGCGATGCGAACTGTCGTCGATGCTCTTCCTTGCGTGTCTCTCGCAGCGCAGAACAGGTGTGACGAGTTCACTCTCTTTCACATTCTCCCTCTGAATGTCGGCCATTCTTGCCGCCACGAAGCCCGCCCCCGTCATTCTCAACCGAGTCTCGCAGCATTGCAGGAGAGCGCCGCATGAAGTTCTTGTACCGTCGTCTGGCGGCGCTCAATCCCGAACAGCAAGCCAACAGTTCGGCGGTCGCCATTGCGGTGGCAGCACTCCTGTTTCTTCAACTGGAAAGTCCGCCTCGACCGGCGGGAGCCGATTCCTTCCGTGCGGCCAAAGCGGCCCCGGTTGTGATCGCCATCCGCAATCTCACGCCTGCAGCGATCGACGAGCAACTGACACCAGAACAGCTCGTGCTGAAAACTCTGCAACGGAAGATGGAACTCCTCAACAAGGGGGTTGCGTTCCTGGCGACGACTCCAGACTACACGGCGCAGTTCAGCAGACAGGAAGTCGTGGACGGCGTGTTGCTCGAAGAACAGACGACTTCGATGAAGCTGTCTCACAAACCCTTCAGCGTCTATATGAAATGGCAGGACTTCGACACCGGGCGCGAGGTCATCTACGGCGAGGGACTCAACGACGGCAAACTGCTCATCCATCCGGGCGGTTGGAAAGCCCGGCTCCCACCGCTCTCGATGGAACCGGACAGTTCGCTGGCGAAGGCGGAATCGCGCCATCCGATCACTCAGATTGGGTTGGCCAACTTGGCCAAGACGATCCTCACCAGCCATCAACGCGATCTCGAATTGAAGGCCATCGTGAAGTGCGACCAAGCGGACAACCAGTCGATCGCGGGTCGTGACTGCCTCTGCTTCGTCACCGAGTTTCGCGACGCCAAATCCTCACCCGAGTACCGCAAGTCGGTCGTCATGATCGACAAAGAATGGAACGTGCCACTGTTCATTAAGAACTTTGCGTGGCCGACGGATGCCGTGACGGCTGTCGGTGAAGAACTCGACACCGCGACTCTCATTGAACAGTACACGTATGCCGACGTGAAGTTCCGCGCGAGCCTGACGGCCTTCGATTTCGATCGAACCAATGAGGACTACAGCTTTAAACGCCAGTAGTTTTTCGTCGGTCTGCCGAGAGTGAACACCATGAGCCGAACGCTTGCGTTCGGCTCGTGGTGTTTCTGGTGGGACAACTTGAGATTGCGGAGTTGACTTCGTTTCACCGCGTGAGCAACGCCCCGCGCGCTGTGTGGCGAGACGGGTTTCAACGTCGCTCGATGCGCGGGCAGGGTCATCGCCTTTTCCAATTGAGGGTGCCACGGTCACGGAGCTTCGACGTGGCCGT
>JAYTQJ010000491.1:0-3674 GCA_043746775.1 Schlesneria sp. | reverse complement strand
CGATCCTTAGCTTTGTTAGCCGGACTTCCACTTGGAACGACTCGCCCGGAAAGAAGTCCGGCTTTAGGAAAAGCCGGACTTCGGGTGGTCGCCCGCATCGGAGTGCGATCCAGGCGATGGCCTCGCAGAGCCGAATCGACTGCTTGAACTTTCAGTACCTTTTCTCTAACGTCGCGGCCCCGACTAACCGAATTTACCGGCAAAGTCTGAACCTTTTGACAACTTGAATGAGGACTGTGATGGCTGATTTGATCGTTCCCCACGGCGGACTCGCCGAACCCGTCTGCCGCACTGTGGCCGCTGGCGAAATTGATGCTTTCAACGCGGAAGCTGCAGCCCTGCCGAAGGTGCCCGTCTCGGCCGCCGACCTGTCCACCGTGTACCGTCTCGGTGATGGAACACTCAGCCCTTTGACCGGGCCGATGACCAGCGCCGTCTACAACAAGGTGCTGGACGAATGCTGCGTCGAGTCCAATGGCAAGAAGTACGCGTGGACGATCCCGCTGGCGTTCCCCGTCACCGGTGACATGGCCAAGACGCTGAAGGCCGGACAGAAAGTCGCTCTGACCAACCCCGCAGGTGACGTGGTCGCGACGCTCGACATCACCGATGTCTATGCGTGGCCGAAGCTCAAGTATTTGAAGAGCGTCTACCTGTCGGATCGCGCCGATCATCCCGGTGCCAACATGGTCCTGACCGGCGACGCCGCGAACTCGCACCTCATCGGTGGTGAGATTCGCGTGTTGCCTCAGCCGAAGAACGCCAAGTTCGGCAAGTACGTCCTCACGCCACGTGAAGTCCGCAAGCTACTGGCTGATCGAGGCTGCGATGCGGCGGTCGCGTTCCAGACTCGCAACCCGCTCCACCGCGCTCACGAGTACGCCCTCGTTCACGGCTTGGAGACATTGATCCGCGACGGGAAGAACGCACTCGCCGTGCTCAACCCGTTGATCGGTGAGACCAAGGGTGACGACGTGAACGCCGAGATTCGGATGGAGACCTACGAGGCGCTCATCGCTCAGCGACAGCTCGGCGACGGCGACAGCGATCAGACCTTATGGGGACCACGCAACGAAGCGGTTCCTGACCGAGTCGTCCTGCTGGGCCTCGACATCAAGATGTTCTACGGAGGCCCGAAGGAAGCGGTGATGCACGCCATCTACCGTCAGAACATGGGCTACACGCACATCATCATCGGCCGCAAACACGCCGACGCACCGTATGCCAACGGTGAGAACATCTGGGGCGACTTCGATGCGCACCAAATCTTCGACAACCTCGGCGGCGACTTGCAGATCAAGCCGCTCAAAGTTGGCTTCGCGGCCTACTACGATTCGTGCGGTCGCGTTGACCTCTGCGAAAGACATAAGGACGAAAAGCCGGTCTCGATCTCGGGCAAGGACATCCGCGCCACGCTGCTCAAGGCCGAGCAAGTCGATCCCCGCGTGATGCGTCCTAGCACCAGCAAGATCCTCGGCGCTGCGATGAAGACGGCGTGATCGCCCGATTCTGAATGACCAATCACAGAAGCCCGGCTTGTCCTCAAGCCGGGCTTCTTATTTTGACGGAGCCGTTGCCCATGCAGTGAAATCCCACCCTTCTGAATGTTCAGAACCTCCTCGCGCTCGACACGCCCGACGGTGGACGAAAGAATGGACCACTGAACTTGCCCCCTGCCTCAGAAAGACTCCTTCCATGGAACTCGTGCTGACCGAACGCTCGACGATCCGGCGGATCATTCGCCGTCGCCGCCGACTTGGGTTGGATCACAAGGACGAGGTTTGGAACCGAAGGTACATCGTCATGCCCGACCCGGATAACGTGCATCAACGACTCGTCGGATTCTTGGTGACGGTGTGTCAAATTGTGATCGACTGGACCAACCTTGGGCGTTCCTTTCCCGGTTCCAACATCTCTGATCGCGAAGAGAAATGGACGCACAACTACCGCGTCCCCGATGTCACGGTGTTTCTCAAAGGCAACTCGGCGGAAGACCGAGACACGCACTGGTTCGGCGGTCCCGATCTGGCGATCGAGATCGTCAGCGACAATGACAAGTCGCGCAAGAAGCTCGACTTCTACGCCAGCGTCGGCACGCGAGAGCTTTTGATCGTGGACCGCGATCCGTGGCAGATCGAACTGTTCCGCTTGCACGCGGGTGAACTGGTCTCGGTCGGAACGGCGACCGCTGCGGACGGCAACCTGCTCGTCAGTGAAGTCGTTCCGCTTCGCTTCCGACTCATCGCAGCGACGCCTCGACCTCAGCTTGAAGTCTTGCACTCGGACGGCGTTCAACGCTGGGTCTGTTGAGTCACCTCCTGTTCGAGCGGCCTGCATTTCCCGAAGCCCGGCTTGTCTTCCAGCCGGGCTTTTTGTTTTGAGCGGCCGACACCGTGTGAGCCGCTTCAATCCCGTTGAGGTCGCTGGTAGGCTCTCGCCTCGTCTCGACAAGACTCTCACCAACAGATGCCGCCAATGGAGATTCACTGATGACTGGACGATGGACAACGCGACTGTGTGCTTGGGCTTTGGCCGCGATGACGGTTGTTTCGACTTCAACTGGTTCCGTCTGGGCCGACGATCCGTGGCTCGTGTTTGAAGGTGGCGATGGTCCCGGCAAAGGGAAGCACATCGTCCTGATCAGTGGCGATGACGAATATCGTTCGGAAGAGGCGTTCCCTCAGCTCGCGAAGATTCTCTCGAAGCATCACGGCTTCAAATGCACCGTGTTGTTTTCGATCGACACTCAAACCGGCTTCATCAAGCCGAACCATGACGACAAGTCGCCCGATCACACGCCGGGGATCGAGGCTCTCAAGACGGCCGATCTCGCGATCCTCGGGCTGCGGTTCCGGAACATGCCCGACGAGCAGATGCAGCACTTCGTCGATTACTTGGAAGCAGGCAAGCCGATCATCGGGACGCGCACTTCGACGCACTCGTTTAACATCCCCAAGGGGAGCAAGTTCGAGAAGTACTCATGGGGCTTCGGCGGCAAAGACTACGAGAAGGGTTTCGGCAAGCAGGTACTCGGTGAGACTTGGATCAGCCACCACGGGCAGCACGGTTCGCAGAGCACTCGCGGTTTGATCGCCCAGGGACAGGAAGGTCATGCGATTTTGAAGGGGATCAAAAGCGGAGACATCTGGGGACCATCGGACGTGTACGGCGTGACGCTGCCTCTGCCGGGAGACAGTCAGCCACTCGTGATGGGTCAGATATTGAAGGGGATGAAGTTTGAGGATGCTCCGCTGGAAGGACCGAAGAACGACCCGATGATGCCCGTCGCGTGGACGAAGTCTTACAAGAGTGCCTCGGGGAACGTGGCTCGCGTCTTCACGACGACAATGGGCGCGGCGACCGATTTGGAAGCCGAGGGGACTCGCCGCCTGATCGTCAACGCGGCCTATTGGGCTGTCGGGATGGAAGACAAGATCGCCGACAAGTCCAACGTGGAACTCGTCGGCGACTACAAGCCGACCAAGTTCGGTTTCGGCACGTTCCTGAAAGAGAAGAAGCCAGCGGACTACGCGAAGTAGTTCGGAGTCTCTTTCGTTTAACAGCCTGTTGAAAAACCCCACCGGGCTTGCCCCGGTGGCTCACGGGGCTTTGCACTACTTCAAAAACCAATGGGAATTGAGTAGTGCAAAGACCTGATTCCACCGGGGCAAGCC
>JAYTQJ010000490.1:0-3681 GCA_043746775.1 Schlesneria sp. | reverse complement strand
TCATCTCGCCGTTTGGACCGGCTCGCCCGAGCAACGCATCGATTCTTCCTGCCGTGTCCGGGTGCGTCAACCTCAATGAAGAAGTTGATGGCAAAGTTTGCTAAGGGAAGCGGCCGCAGGCTTGTAGGGTAAGCGTCTCGCTTGCCCGGGTGCCGCGATCAAACCGCTCGTGTGGTCAGCCATGAGACACTGGGAATGGAGGAAATACAGGCATCAGCTTGATGTTGGCGGAGATCAATCGAGAGTGCGTTTGAGCGGCTAAGACGGGCAAGCGAGACGCTTACCCTACGACAGTGGCTCACGCTCCGAACCGGAGTTCGACTTCGGCGATCTCATAGGCGGCCATGTCGATCAGCACGGCGTCGTCTTCCAGCGTGAGTTCGTAAAGCGTGCTGCCGACGAAGTCGCGTTTGCGGGCGTGGAGCGGTTGGCGGAAGGTGCGAAGTCGCACACGCTTGGCTCGCCCTTCGGTCTCGATCAGACGGAGGGCGAAACCGGGGCCGGTGGGAAGCGTGTGGTAATCGTCGTCGTTGGATGAGGTCTCGGCCGAAGCATGTGGCGTGATGAGTGGCAGCACGCGCGTGAGTTGCACGTTGCGAGCATCAAGGTGGAAGAACCAGCCGGTCACACCGGCTCGTGGGGGACCGAGTTCTGTCGGGATGACGGCGGCGGGAGTCGTCGCGTTCCAAGCCGCTTCGAGCGGGAACGGGGCGTCGATGGCGAGCGTGAATTGGAAACGTCGCTTCGTCTCACCACCAACGACCAGTAACGAATCGACCATGCGCGGGCCGGTCTTGCGGTGATAGGGCAGCCCGTGCGGGATGATCGTGAGCCGCTCGGATTCGGAGGCCGCTTCGATGTAGTCCGACGTTTCAAACCGTTCGCCCGCGAAGCCCTGTGCGGCGTGAAAGACGCTGCGTGTCACGGCCGACGTGCCATCGTTCCACGCGAATCGCGAGGCAAAATAGTTGTTCCACGGATCGCCGTCGGGGAGCTTGAGGTCGCGCAGTTCGATGTCGATCTCGACGACCGGTCGTCCGCGCCAGACGCGCGTGACTTGGCGAAACGTCGCGAGCCGTTCGTTGTTCGACGGATCGACGATGTCACCGACGGTCGCGATCTCACCGCGCGTCGGCCCGCTTGAGAGAGTCTCACGACTGCGGCAACGCATCTCGGCGTACTGCGTCTTGTAGGCTTCGTCGCCCGAGCCAACCGTCCGTTCGCGCGGGAAGCGAAACGAGAGTTGTTGGCTGACGCGCTTCGCCCGCTGGTCGTGAAACCGGACGTGTCCGATCCCGCCGGTCTGTTCGTTGACGGAGACCTCGAACCATTCATTGCGCAGCACGCCCTCTTCGACGAGCGGCGGCTTCTGCGGCGACGCGAGCGGGGCGCGAGCGTCTTCGGGAATCCAGACGTATCCCGCGCCGGGCAGCTCGACGACGACCGCCGATTTACTGGGCTGGCTGGCATCGAACTGAACGGCCTTGATCGGGCCACGCACTTCGGGCGGAGATTTCAGCCCCGGCAGACTCACGCAAATCCGGCGCGTGAAGCAGAGGGAGTTCATCAACAGGAAACCGCGTCGCTGTGAACCGCCGTGGACGACGAGTTGCGCCAAGTCGCGCTGCCAGTGCGGCGTGATTTCGGCCAACATCTGTTCGGCAACGACGCTCGTGCCGGCATTCGGATCGGGTGCGGCTTCTTCGAGGCAACGTTCGGCATCGGCGGACTCGGAGAGATCGCCCGTCGCAGGGGTTTCATCGACCGGCTGTCCGGCCAAAACCTTCGCCACGCTGCGACACCACTCCGCGACATCGAAGCGGCGACGACGCAGCGCATGGTCCGAGTAGCGACTGATCGGATCGGCTTCGCGCCGCGCGACGTTGAGGATCAAGAACGGCGGGAAGTATTCGTGAGCCTTGTGCGTACTCAGCAGTCCTGGCAGTTCGGTCTGCTGAAAGAAGCGGTCGAACGTGACGAAGCGGCCGAGCGCGGGAGCGTACTTCTGTGAGCGACGCAGGTCCTCGAAAAAGGGACTCGTCACATCGGGCCAACGGGCGAAGACCAGTCCCGCCGCTTGATCGTGATCCATCGACTCGGCCATGCGGACGGGAAGCCGCAGGTAACTCGACGGACTGTCGGCGGCGAGCGGGATGCGGCTGAGAGCGTCGATGATCGACTCGTCGCAGCCTCTCCAACGGAGTTTCGTGTGTTCGGCGTCGGGATAGATGCCGTCGTCGAGTACGACGTGCAATGCCCCCTTGAAGCCGAACTTGTGGAGCAACTGCGGGAGTTGGCTGGTCAGTCCAAACTTGCGTCGGCCCCAGACGATCGCGGTTTGTCCGAGGAGCGAGTTGAGTCGCGAGCGGCCCTGATGGAATTGGTGCAGTGCTGACTCCAGCGGCAGCAGCGGTAACGGCGTTTCGCGGTCCTCGCCGCCAACGATGCTGACTCGCCCAGCGGCACACGCCGCGCGCAACGGCTCAACAATGGCAGGCGACTTCTGACAGATCGCCTCCAAATCAGAAGACGAGGCGAGCAGACTCCACGGCACGTCCCGCGCGGCTTCGGCGGCGAGTTTGTCGGCGCTGACATCGGGCGAGGTCAGGCAGAGGTCGAGCAGATAACACTCGACCGGATAGAACTTCTCACGCGCTTCGAGCAGCAGTTCGAAGCAGCCTCGCAGATGAGCCTCGGCTGTCTCGCGATCATTGTCGAGCGCGGCCTTGGCGGCGGCGACGGCTCGCTGTTGGAGCCGCGCTTCGTCGATGTTGCCAAAATTGCGCATGTGCCGCGTCAGCAGTTCGACCTGCAACCAGCAGAAGCCGAGCGAGTAGAAGTCGTCCACGAGATCGGGCGCGATGTCATAGCGTTCGGTCAACGCAGCCACGGCGGCGGCGGCGATCTCGGCCCGTTCATGCAACCCGCTGACGACCGTCGCGCCGGCAGCCCGCGCGTCCTCAACCCATCCGTGCGGCAGCCAGTCGTCGCAGACCGTCGGAACGAAGATCAACTGGCCGCTATGAAGCGCCGACGGTTCATCGGCCCGCCTCCATCGAGGCAATGCCCCGGTCCAAGCCAACAGCTCCGGATGCCATGCCACCGCAAACGTGTTCAGCAGACTGGCGGCCGGTTTGTCGGCTTGCTCGGTGGGAAAGTCCTCCAAGCTGTGGCTGGGGACGAGGATCAGGATGTCTTGAAGGCTCATGGTCCTGGTGTTCGTTCCGCGTTCGATGGTTGTGAGTGAAGCCGAGCAACTGGATTTGGAAAACGTAGGGTAAGCGTCTCGCTTGCCCACCTTTTTTCAATGGCCCTCACGGGCAAGTTCAACGGCGCTGACGGGCAAGCGAGACGCTTACCCTACGGCTGACAGCAGCGTTGGAGCGGATGATAGCGGCGGAACAACTCATCCCAAACGCAGCGTCAAAAGTTGCCGTGAGAAATTTCGGGAACTGTCGCGAATGGGCTGTCGTCGTATCTGCCGTTGGCACGATTGGCGATGAGCCGAAATAGAATGGCGAGCGGAGCGGCGTTCGTGAGTGGCGGCAATGCCCGAGCTTACTGAGGCATGAACGGCCACTTTCATCTTGGCGGGTTTGGCAGGTTGATCGGTCTCTAAGGATTGTTCTGATTCGGGCTACCGGTCTGTTGGCGAACGTAGGGTAAGCGTCTCGCTTGCCC
>JAYTQJ010000489.1:0-8278 GCA_043746775.1 Schlesneria sp. | reverse complement strand
AGCTGGCGGTTCACGCCCTGTCCGCCTCGGGCTTCCGAGTCACCTCCGTGGCCGATGCGGAAGAGTGTTTGAAGTCTGTCCAACTGAAGCAGCCCGATGTCATCGTGCTCGACATCATCCTGCCCAAGCAGAACGGCTATCAGGTCTGCCGCCAGCTCAAGCAAGACCCTGCGACGAAGGACATCAAGATCATCCTGCTCAGCAGCAAGAGCCAAGTCAGCGACAAGTTCTGGGGGATGAAGCAGGGGGCCGATCTCTACCTGACCAAGCCGTTTGAAGACGACGAACTGGTCAAGGGAGTGCGGTCGCTGGTCGGTGCGTGAAAGCGTGTCCCATTGGTCTCTACACAACACATAAAGGCCAACAAAAGTAGCCGTCATCGCTCCGTGTGACGAGCCTGACGAGTTCGATAGCCCTGACTCAGACGCCTGTTCTCAAAAGGCTCATCACGCGGAGCGATGATGGCTACTTTGTGGAGAGACCAATGGGGCAAGCCCGCCGGGGATCGACGTTGTGAGATTTCATTCTGTTTGACTGGGCCACCTGTTTACACGGAGTCAACCATGAGTCTGATTGGCGGACCACCCGCTGTTTCTTCACCCGCGAGACCGCTGGCGAGCGATCTCGGTGCGCTGCTCGACAATCTGTCGAACGTGATCCACGACGAGTCCCACACACCGACGACCACATTGCTCGCAAAGGCCGCTGTCGGGCAGAGGCTGTTTGGATTTGAAATTGCCGGGGGCGCGTATGCCGTGCCGCTGGACCAGGTCATTGAGATGCAGCGCCTGCCCAACGTGACGCGGCTCCCCAACGTTCCCGAGTGGGTGCGAGGCGTCGTCAATCTGCGTGGCGACATCGTGTCGGTCGTCGATCCCGCCACGTTCCTGCATCTCTCGCGAGACACGCACACCGGCCATGGTCGCAAGTTGGTCGTCCTTCGCTCGCTCAACAGCGACCTGCAAATCGGCCTCGTCGTCGATCACGTCTATGGACTGAGGTCCATCCCCGCCTCGTCCATCCGGCCACCGACAGGCTCGCTGCACAACTCGATCACGCCGTATCTGCGCGGCGTGTGCGATGTCGGCGACAAGATGTTCGTCGTGCTCGAAGCCGAACGCTTGCTCACAGCGCTGAGCGAGGCGTTTGCTGAGAAGTAGTCATTGGTTCTCAAACCAACAAACCCCACCGGGCTTGTCCCGGTGGATTCAGGTCTTTGCACTACTTTTCATTCACTCGAATCAAGGAACGAGTAGTGCAAAGACCCGCGAGCCACCGGGGCAAGCCCGGTGGGGTCGCTGGTTTAATGCCTAATGGCCCGTCCATTCCATCTTCCCATCCACCTCCACGTCCCTTTCCAAAGCGAGGTCCATTCGATGAGTACCGCCAAGACGATCGGTTCGCGATTCGCGAACAACAAGCTGACCAAGTGGGTCAGCGGGAGTATCCGGAACAAGTTGCTGGTGACGATGCTGGTGGCGGCCCTCGTGCCGTTGATCGCCGTCAGCATGTTCATCAATTCGTTTGCGTCGAACTCGCTGATGGAGCAGACGTTTGACCGGATGACCGCCGTGAGGACGATCAAGCAACAGCAACTCAACAACTACCTCAGCACGATCAAGGGACAAGCGGCGACGTTTGCCGAGGACCGGATGATTGTCGAGGCGATGGAAGATTTCCGGACCTCGTTTAGCAAGTCGCGTCTGGAAAATGAGACGACTTCCGCCGACATCGCCCGGATGCGCGACGAGCTGAAGAACTACTACTCGAACCAGTTCGGCACCGAGTTCGAGAAGCGGAATCCCGGCAAAAGCAAAGGGCAGGATGCCGTTCGCAACTTGGGGATGCTCGACGACGATTCGGTCTTCCACCAGTACAACTTCATCGAAGCCAACAAGCACGAGCTGGGCAAGAAGAACCAACTGCTCCGTCCGGCGGCGAGTCTCGACAAGTCGAAGTACAGCGAACTCCACGCGCAGTTCCATCCGGTGATCGACAGCTATCGCGACAAGTTCGGTTACTACGACGTGTTCCTGGTCGATGCCACTTCGGGCCGCATCGTCTACACGGCGTTCAAGGAACTCGACTTCACGACCTCGTTGAAGGACGGTCCCTACGCCAGTACGAACCTCGGCCGCTGCTTCCGCATGATTCGCGACAAGGCGACACCCGGCTTCGTCGGCATGGTCGATTACGAAGCCTATCTGCCGTCCTACAACGACGCGGCGGGCTTCATCGGCAGCCCGATCTACTCGGGCAGCCAACTGATTGGCGTGCTGCTGTTCCAAATCCCGATCGATAAGATCGAAGCGGTCATGGCCGAACGAACCGGCCTCGGCGAAACGGGCGAAACGTACGCCGTCGGTCCGATGGGCCAAGGCGACGCTCGCAAGAACCTGTTCCGCAACCGGTCGCGCTTCACCGACGATCTGCACAAGTCGCTCAAGCTCGCCGAGCCGTTGAAGACGACGATCATCAACCCGCTCGTACCGGTCGATACGCTGGCGACGCAAGAAGGTTTGAAGGGACTGAGCGGCACGAAGGTCATCAATGACTATCGCGGTGAGCCGGTCCTCAGTTCGTGGTCGCCGCTCAAGGTCTACGAAGCGGCCGATGAGAAAGACGCCATCAACTGGGTCACGATCTCGGAAATGGACTTGGCCGAAGTGCGCCAGCCGACGAACTGGATGACGCGAGCCACCCTCCTCGCGGTGTTGATCGGAACGTTGCTGGTCATCGGGGTCGCCTTCTGGTTCTCGAACTCCGCCACGAAGCAGACGACGAACATCAACAACATGCTCGCGAAGATCAGCCAAGGCGACTACACGTCCCGAGCCACGGTCTCGACGCAAGACGAACTCGGTCAGATGGCCGGATCGCTCAACAAGATGCTCGACAAGACGCTGTTGCTCGTGCAGTCCGAGAAGGAACGCGATCAGATGCAGATGGCCTTCATGAAGCTGATGGAAGAAGTGAGCGACGTGGCCAACGGCGACCTGACCGTCGAAGCGGAAGTGACCGCCGACATGACGGGAGCCATCGCCGACTCATTCAACTACATGATCGTGCAACTGCGGAAAGTGATTAACAGTGTGAAGGACTCGACGGAGCAAGTGACCACGACCGCCGAAGAGATTCGTTCCGCGACGGAACACCTGTCGAACGGTTCCGAATCGCAGGCGTCGCAATTGCTCGAAACATCTTCGGCACTCGGTCAAATGGCCGTGTCGATTCAACAAGTCGCCGAGAACGTGACCGAGTCCTCCACTGTGGCCGAACAAGCCCGAGCGAACGCTCAGGTCGGTAGCCAAGCGGTGCAACGGACGATCTCCGGCATGAACCGCATCCGCGAGCAAGTGCAAGAATCGTCGAAGCGTTTCAAGCGACTCGGCGAAAGCTCGCAAGCGGTTGGTGAAATCGTGCAGCTCATCTCGGACATCGCGGATCGGACGAGCATCCTGGCACTCAACGCTTCGATCCAAGCAGCGATGGCCGGTGACGCGGGTCGCGGGTTTGCAGTAGTCGCTGAAGAAGTTGAGCGATTGGCGGAACGAGCCAACTCGGCGACGAACGACATCGCGTCGCTCATCAAGACGATTCAGACCGAATCGGCCGAAGCGATTGCCGCGATGGAAGAGTCCACCCGTGAAGTGGTCTCGGGGTCTCAGCTTGCTCAGGAAGCGGGATCGGCCCTCGGTGAAATCGAATCGGTGTCCGAGCGACTCGCCCAGCTCATCACCGAGATTTCCTCGGCCACAACGCAACAAGCACGCGGTGCAGAAGCCCTGTCACTCTCGATGACCGAGATTTCGGCGGTGACTCAGCACACGGCAGCCGGGACGCGACAAGCGGCCGTCTCAGTCAGCCGCCTCGCCACGATGGCTCAAGAGCTACGCGGCTCGGTCGAAGCCTTCAAGGTGCCGGCCACGACGGCCTGATGCGGGCAAAGAGACCACGCGGGGGACACACGTCCCCCGCGTGATCCGTTCGCACAACGATCAAGAACTAACCCCACCGGGCTTGCCCCGGTGGAACTCGGTCTCTGCACTACTGCCTTCTCACAACGGTACTCATCACCGTGGCAATTGAGTGACCGCATTGCCTCATGTGGCGAACGGCGAGTAGTGCAGAAACCTTTTTCCACCGGGGCAAGCCCGGTGGGGTCTGCGGCCTTACTACTTGTTCACGACTCTCTCCAACGTCACATCACTCATCGCTGCCTTCGACCGAGGAACTGTTTCATGGCTCGCACAATCTCGCCCGAGATGCTCGATGGATTCTTGTCGGAAGCACGCGGCTACTTGGCCGACATCGCGCCGGTGATTCGTGCCCCGCAGGCGGCCGATGCCGATGCGATGGAACTCGCTTATCGCCGGTCGCACACGATCAAAGGCTCGGCGTCGATGCTCGGTCTGTCGTCGCTCAGCCACGTGGCCAACGTGCAAGAACAAGCGTTGGAGGCGCTGCGAGAAGGACAGCTTACCTTCACGGATGCCGTCGCCAACCTGCTCGTTCGCACTTTCACCGGCATCGCGATGTGCCTCGATGGCGTACACAAGCCCGAGTTCGATGCGACTTCATTACTCACCGATGTCGTCACGACCTCGCGTCGCATTTTTAACTTGCCCGAAGCGGAAGACGCTCAGGTTTTGAGTGGCCTGTTGCCAGCCAAGGCTGCGGTGGCAGAGACCGCTGTTCCAGCGACACCCGCTGCTGTCACTCCTTCCGCGAAAGGGAGAGCGGGACGCAAGACGACGACTAAGAAAGGCTCGAAGAACGGAGCGACTGCGGAAGCCGCGACGCTGTCCACAGGAACCGTCTCACCGATCAACATCGTCGCGCAGCCCGACCCCGCGCTCGAATATGCCGACCTGCTGCGAGCCATGCTCGGCGTCGATGCCGAATACGCCGCGATCTACGCCGACGAATCCGATGAGAACCTGCGCGATGTCCGGATGCAGCTCGCTCGGCTCGATGTTCAGCCCGACGATGTGGAGTCACTCCGTTCGGTCCGACGGCTGATTCACAATTTGAAGGGAGCCGCCGGGACCGTCGGCTTCAAGCTCGCCGCGACGCTCGCCCATCGGATTGAAGATGTCCTCGACCGGATCGGTGAAGGACAAGCCGCACTGGCAGGTGGCACGCTGTCGCTCGTCTATCACGCCGTCGATGCGTTGGAAGACCTCGCCGGTCGCAGCTTTGAAATCGGAGCGATGAGCCGCCGTCTGGCCGATCTCGTCCCGCAACTCAACGTGGCCATGACTGCTGCTCCCGCAGTAGTCGAGCCGTCAGCCGCAGTCGTGGCTGCGAGTGATGTCGCAGCAGAGACCGCAGCCTCAACGGAAAGCCTGCTGGCAGAGACGGTGAACTCGCCAGCAACAAACCTGTACCACGATGACGACGCTTCCGATGCGAAAGCGATCGAACGCCGCGTGGTGGACATGATCGAATCGCTGCAACCCGCCTTCATCGACATCGACGGAGCCGCGCCGACAGTCGCTTCGCTCCGTCGCCTCATGCCGTCCGCTGCCGCTGCGACAGAAGCCACTCCCGAAACATCGCTCTCGTCGGGCGAGGCCGTTCGCATTCCGATCGCGAAGCTGGACGACATGGTCAAGCTGGTGAGCGAACTCGTCGTGAACCGCACATCGTTCGAGCAACGGATGACGCACCTCGCGTCGGTCGTGGACGAGTTGAAGTTCAGCCTCGGCCGTCTCGATGACATGTCTCACAAGTTCGCGACGCAGTACGAAGCGAAGACGCTCGGAGGGAAAGCGTTGCCGTGGGCGAATGCCGGTGTCGATTCGCCGTCGCTGCTGCGTCAGGCCACCGCACTGAACGCGGATCGCTCCGAGTTCGATGAACTCGAAATGGACCGCTACACCGAGTTCCACATTCTCGCGCGGTCACTCGCCGAAGCGGCCAGCGACATCCGCACCGTCGGTGGCGAACTGACCAACCTGCGAGGCGACTTCGATTCGCTCCTCACTCGCCAGGGACACATCTCGCGCGACTTGCAGGACCGGCTAATCAAGGCCCGCATGGTGCCGCTCGCCGCGTTGACCTCGCGCCTGCGTCGCTCGGTTCGCGCGGTGGCCGAGCAAGTTGGCAAGCAGATCGACCTGAGACTCGAAGGGGAGTCGGTCCAGCTCGACAAGTCGGTCATTGATCGGCTGCTCGACCCGCTGCTGCATCTCATGCGGAACGCCGTCGATCATGGGATTGAGTCGGAAGCTGATCGCACCGCACGCGGCAAGCAGGCGCGAGCGACCGTCGGCATTCGAGCCTTCCACCAAGGGACACAAGTCATCCTGCAAGTCTTCGATGACGGTGGCGGTTTGAATCTCGAAGCGATTCGCGCTGCGGCCGTTCGCGGTGAGTTCCTCTCGGCGACAGCCGCCGCATCGCTCGCACCGGCCGATCTGCAACAGCTTATTTTCCTGCCGGGACTCTCGACGGCGACGAAAGTTGACGAAGTCTCGGGACGCGGCGTCGGCATGGACGTGGTGAAGTCGGTCGTTCACCAATTGAAGGGAACGATCTCGGTCGAGTCTCGTCCCGCCGAAGGGACGACGTTCACGATCCGCCTCCCAATGACGCTCGCCATCACGAAGGCTCTGCTCGTGTCGTCGTGCCACGAAACGTATGCCATCCCGCTCCCTGAGGTCTTGCAGATCGTGCGTGTCGAACGCAGCCAACTCGAACGCGTCGGCCAGTCCCCCGTCATTCGCATGGGTGGTCAGGTCTATCCGCTGATCCAACTCGGCGAGGCTCTGCATCTCCCCGCTCCGGCCGATGAAACGGCGGCGTCGGTCCCGGTTCTGTTCGTCGCGACCGAATCGCAGACGGTGGCATTGGCCGTTGATCGGATCATTGCCGCTCGCGAAATCGTGGTGAAGACGCTCGGCACGCACCTGCGCAAAGTTCACGGCGTGATCGGTGCGACGCTGATGGGCGATGGCTCGGTCTTGCCGATCTTGAACTGTAACGAACTGATCGCTCAACCGGCCGTGCGCCGCGAAGTCGTGGTCGAGACGACTCGCACGGAATCCGCTGCCGGGCCGATCTCGGTCCTCGTCGTCGATGACTCGGTCAGCGTGCGGCGTGTCACCCAGAAGCTGCTCCAACAGGCGGGGATCGAAACGATCTTGGCTCGCGATGGAGTCGATGCGCTGGAGACCTTGCAACGGTTGCCTCAAGCCCCCGACCTCGTGCTGCTCGATGTCGAGATGCCACGCATGGACGGTTACGAACTGCTGTCCACGTTGAGGTCTCAACCCGAATACACCGACCTCCCCATCGTGATGGTCACGTCACGCTCGGGCGACAAGCACCGCAACAAGGCGATGGACCTCGGCGCGACCGACTACCTCGTGAAGCCGTATGACGAAGACGACCTGATCACCCGCATCCGCTCGCTGGTGGAAGAAGTCCGCACTGCGGTCGGTGTGTGACTCTTGGGCGTCAGCCCCGCCGTTGCCTTTCCCGTTTTTGTCTTTCTGAGCGGGGGACGTAAGTCCCCTGAACCCGGCCCCAATTTCAATTTCAGTCGCAATTGCAAATTCAGCAAAATCAGGGGACTCACGTCCCCCGCTCCGAAGACAATGTCTTCGGCATCAACTTCACGAACTGCCCTCTGACTCACGGACCCCGCGATGTCACCCCTGCGAATCGCCATCGTCGATGACTCTCCCTTCGCGTGCCGGTTGCTCGCGTCGTTTTTGGAAAAGGAAGAAGGGCTGGTCTATGTCGGCTCGGCTCACACTCCCGAAGCGGCGCTGAAGTTGATCGCGGCGACGAAGCCGAACCTGATGACGCTGGGTGTTGAGATGCCGGGCGGAGGCGGACTGACTCTGCTCGAAGAAGTCATGCGGACGAACCCACTGCCGGTGATCATGGTGACGGGAGCCAGCCGTCGCGCGGCCGAGACGACTCACGCCGCCATTCAGCGCGGCGCGATCGACTTCGTGCTGAAGTACGCCCCGAGTGGCAACGTCGATCCCGACGACTTTCAACGCGAACTGATCGACAAGGTGCGCGGAGCCGGCTCGCGGACTCACACATCCCACGGGCAACACAATCATGTTGAGCAAGTCGTCTCGCTCAACGCACCGGCAAACCCACAGACTCAGGTGAGCCGGGCGGCATCAGCCCCCGGATTCTTATCGACCGCATTTCCTCTCTCCCCTCGGCGGGGAGGGCCGGGGAGGGGGGAGAATGGTCAGGTCGATAGCCATTCCTCCCCCCTCCCTAACCCTCCCCGCCGAGGGGAGGGAAC
>JAYTQJ010000488.1:0-1620 GCA_043746775.1 Schlesneria sp. | reverse complement strand
GGGGGCTGACGCCGCCCCGCTCCGAAAGTCATGGGAACGAGCTTACGCTCGAAGACTGAATCCCAACACACGCAAACACGCGCGCACGACAATAAAACGATGTTGACCTCGCGGTACATCCGTGATTTCAAAGCAACTGATACTCCGGCAGCGACAACACAAGCTGCATGACTCCGCGCAGCTTTTGTACGGCGTCTCCGTCGGCCTGTTTGTGGTGTGAGACGAGATCAGTACGCAGCCGTTCATCGGCCGTTCCGCCGAGCAACAGCGTGTCGAGTCGTGCGACGACCGATTCACTCGTGCCGCCCGCTCCGTCGCTGACCGACTTCAACAGCGTCGCCACTTGTTCGCCGCTGGCCAGTGCCGTCGCGAAGTTCGTTCGCATGAGGAGCGTGGACGAGTTGATCCACAAGCGACCACCTTCCCAACCTTTGACCGACTGCGGCTCGAACACATCCTGCCCGAGTTCTCCGAGCAACTTCACGATCGAAGGCCACTTCACAGTTTGAGCCACAGACCGCAGTGATCCCACGACCAGATCGAGCGGCGATTTGATGACGGTTCGTCGGTGAGCCGTCTCGAAAAACAACTGCGAGGCCAGCAGCTCACGCATCACCGGCGCGATGGCAAGTTGGTGGTGACTGAGCCGCGCGGCAACGGCATCAATCTGCTCGGTGGTCGGATTCGCGAGAACGAACGTCTTGAGCAGCTTCAGCGCGAGGAAGCGCGGACAGGCGGGCTGAGCCAGACATAAGTCCACGATCTGCTTGCCGTCAAAGTTGCCCGTCTGACCGAACACGGTTTTGGGGGACTCATCGTGTTGGAGGCGGTTGAACCAGAAGGCTCCTTCGCGCACATGCCAGCCGGTGAACGAGCGAGCCGCTTCCTGAATGTCCTTCTCGGTGTAGTTGCCGACGCCGAGCGCGAACAGCTCCATGATCTCGCGCGCGAAGTTTTCATTCGGGTGCCGCTTGCGATTCGCGTTGCCGTCGAGCCAGACGAGCATCGCCGTATCGACCGCCATGCCGTGCAGCAACTGCTTGAAGTCGCCTAGTGCGTGCGTCCGGATCAACTCGTTCTGCGCGAGCATCTGCGTAACGGAACGAACCTTGGCGTGCGAGGTCGCGAAATGGTTGTGCCACAGCACCGCGAGCTTCTCACCGAGCGGATTGGCCGACGCCCACATGCGGTACAGCCACCAGACCTTCAGATCGCCGATCTCGCCCGTCGCGAGCGATGTCTTCTTGAGTGCCGCCTCAGCCTGTTGGTACTCGGCCGACTCCGCTTGCGGCGCGAGCAACCTCTCGACCGTCGCGTTCAGTCCCTCTTTCACCGCCCGATCAAGTTCATTGGACGTGAATCCAAACTGCGCGCGTCCCAGCAAATGAGCCGCCTCGCGCGGCGACCACGCTCCTTCACGAACGGCGTCATAAGGGGCGAGCAAGCCAGTCAGTTCGGCAACTCGGTTCATGGGTCACATTGTCCTTCGGAGCGGGGTGGCACCAGCCCAATGGCACTTAATTTGGGGTGTAGCTGAAGTCGTAAGACTTCAGACGACCATCAAAGCCGGCTGAATTCTCACGAATTCAGCTACGTCGCACTGAACGTCCATTTGAAAAT
>JAYTQJ010000487.1:0-1621 GCA_043746775.1 Schlesneria sp. | reverse complement strand
CCGGGCAAGCGAGACGCTTACCCTACGGCTGTGGCATCGGTCGCATCTTATGCAGGGGAATCGAGGCGGCTCAAGCCGAGTGTCACTTCTTCTTGAGCGGCTTGTCGGCACCGCCAGCCGTTTTCTCAGCCGCCCACCACAGATGCCACGTTCGTTCGTCGTACCCGAAGTCACGTTTGGTGATCTTCTGCAAGCTGGCGAGTACGTCTTGGTTCCAATGATCGACCTTCACCAAGACCAATTTCTTAGGAGCCGTCGCAGCCGAGCTGTCGAGGACGATCGCTCCCTGCGGCAATTGCCCCGTCCTCATCGCCGCTTCCACTTCGGGCGGCAAGTTGCTGGAGTTGCCACCGTAGCTGTAAGTGGTGCCCGGTCGCTCATTGGTCGGAACGCTGTAGCGGTGCGTCGTCACCAGCGCGTCGATCAAGGGTGCGATGGCCCGCTCGTCACCGACGCGCCCGAGTGCAGCGGCGGCTCGACTGACGATCGTGTTGTAGTCGCTCCTCAACTCCTTGATGAACACGGCCTGTGCCTGTTCAAACTTGTCAGAGCCGATCGCGTTGAGCGACGTGTAACGCACCTCGGGATCGACATCGAACAGCGCCAGCTTCACCAATCCCGAAGCCGCCTTGCCGCCGGGTAACTTGGTGAGCAGGCTGGCTCCCATGAGTCGTAAGTCGCGGCGAGAGTCCTCGCACAAGAACCGAATCACGGCGGGAGCGGCCTGCGCCTCATTGACCTGTTGCAGCGCGATCAGTCCCTGCTGACGGCGTTCTTCGTGGCGACCAATGATCCAGCCGTGCCACAGCTTGATCTTTTGGAACCACTCACGCTCTTGCCCCAATTCCGCAGTCGTCTTCTGCAGAACATCGAGTTCCTGCGTTGTGACGTAGCGTCCTTTGTATTTGACATAGCCTTGTGCGGCCATCATTTCGTCACGATCAACCCAGCCACCGTCGTTCCAGACGCGACCGAGCGCCACCTGAGCCTTCTCATGATTGGCATCGTGTTCGACCACCTTGAGCAGATGCACTTCCCGTTGTCGCGACAGCCCGTTGAGTCGGCACCATTCGGCCAGTCCCCAGTGAGCCTCCAGCGTGTCGGCCACGCGCCGCGCTTTGGACTCGTACTCTTCGATCACCAACGGACGCATCGAGACGAACTGAGTGTCGCTCTTCAGGACGACAACCGTCGCCCCCGTCAGCGATTCCAATCGGATCGACTCCGCAGGCGCTCCACCCGTCGCTGGCGAGCGGACAATCCTTCCACGCAACTCACCGCCGTTGGCCAACTTGACCAGATCGGCTTGAACGGATGGGGCGGTCAGCAACAGAAACAGTCCGGCCACGACCACGATCCCGCAGAAATGCATTCGAGGTGGCATTCGGTTGCATCGGAGGAGAAAAGCAGAGTCGGTCATGATCTCGCCACAGCAACAAGGGCAGGCAGACACCTGAACGGACAACAAACCAAGGCGGGCAGGATTCTACGAACGGCGAATCGACGTTCGCAAGACGCTGCCGTCGCTCGTCGGTGTTTATACCTCGCGCAGCCGTCAATGCGACATTCTTGGTGAGCCGGGCGGCGTAAGCCCCCGGACTCCTATGTGAAGAGTCCGGGG
>JAYTQJ010000486.1:0-3690 GCA_043746775.1 Schlesneria sp. | reverse complement strand
GCGGCCGACGCGGATTCCGTTTCTCGTCAGCGAGAACATCGGTGGTTACGAGTTGCCGGTCGATGCGGCGGTGACGGCTCGCGAACAGAAGACGCTCGACAACTTCGGGTTCAATGGCGGTCACAGCCGAACGCTCGGCGGGCTGTGGATGATGAAGAACGATTCGTACTGCCGCCCCGACATCGACGGCATGCGCGAGCGAATCAAGCACGATGTCGAGGCGTTTCGCAAATCGGGTCGCAAGCTGGACGACATCGCCTACTGCATGTTGATGGACGAGCCGACGGGTCAAGCGGCCTCGTTCATGGCGCGCGACGAGGGTTATCGCGATCGCTTTCGCGAGTGGCTGAAGGGGCTTGGTCTCGCGCCGAAAGATTTGCTCGAACCAGATTGGGAGGCGGTGCGGCCGGTCGTGGAAACGGAGCGCGAGCAACATCCCGCGCTGCATTATTTCACTCAGCGCTTTCGGACGGTGGCGCTCGGCGACTTCATGTCGGCTCAGAAGCAGATCATCGAGGCGGCGTATGGCATCGCGGTGCTCGCGCCACGAGGATCAGGTGAGCCGGAGGGCGTCAGCCCCCGGACCAGTTCGCTCGGCTCGCCAGTCCAGGGGCTAACGCCCTCCGGCTCGCCAATTGCCGACGGTCGCCCCTCGATTCCATTCCTTGTCAACTTCAGCGACGGGGCGGTCTATCACGCGAACTTTTGCAGTCAGGGAGTCGATTACTTCGAGCTGCTCAATCGCGACGACTCGAACGCCATCTGGGGCGAGGATTGGGCGAACAATTCATCGACGTATCAGTGTGCCGCGTTCAACGTCGATCTGATGCGAGCGGCTGCTCGGAAGCGCGGGCAGACGATCGGGCATTACCTGATCGCCTACGGTCGCTCGCCGTGGGACAACAAACTGAAGGCGACTGGCGAGACCGCTCGCGGTGTTCGCCAGTGGATGAATTTTTCTTACGGACCAAGCTGGGGTAGTCACGAGGGTGGGCCGGCGTGGAAGAGTTCGCTGTGGTACTCGAAGCCGGAAAGCTGGACCGCCAATGCCGAGATCCCGCGCGAGATCGGAGCGGTCGAAGATTGGTTGCTGACCTCGAAGCCCGCTCCCGCCGAGGTCGCGATTCTGTACTCGTCGTCGTCCGACATCTGGACGATGAACAACTTCGCGTTCGGCTTCGACCGCATGCACACCTGGCTGGCGCTGACTCATTCGCAGACGCCGGTAGACATCGTCCCCGAGCACGAAGTGGCCGAGGGGCAACTCGCGAAGTACCGCGTCTGTTACCTCTCCGGCCCGAACCTTTCGCGAGCCGCCGCCGAGAAGTTGAAGTCGTGGGTCGAGGCGGGTGGCTCGTTGTGGCTCACCGCCGGAGCCGCGTCGCGCGATGAGTTCAATCGACCGCTCGACACGCTGACCGCGCTGCTGCCTGTCGAACGCGGAGAGCTGGTCGTTCACGAGCCGTATCAAGCCTCCGGCCTGTTCCTGCATCATCTGGCGAAGCGCGACGAGGTGCGCATCGGCAACGGAGCAGAAGTCTCGAAGACCGTGTTGGAATGCCTCTCGGTGAAACAGACTCTCAACCCGAAGCCCGGCGTTCGATCGGAGGTGTTCGCGCACTTTCAAGACAGTTCACCCGCCGCGCTGTCGGCCGCCGTGGGTCGCGGTCGCGTTGATGTGCTCGGCTTCTTGCCGGGCTTGTCGTACATCAAGCCCGCGCTGCTGCATCGAGTGGCTCTCACTCAGAAGGCCGCACAAGTCGAACTCGGCAAGGCCGCTTGGACGCCGGAGGAATCTCGCGAGGCCGAGTTGCTGAAACGATCGCTCAACCCGTGGCGTTTTCCGTCCGACATCCGCGAAGCCCTGGTCTTACCGGTGCGACAAACGAACCTGACCGCATCGCTGACCTGCGACACAGCGCTGGTCGATGCCGTCGCTCTGCCGTGCGAGCAAGGTGTGCTCATCTCGCTCGCCAATCACACGCTCAGCCCGATCGCACAACTCAAGCTGCAACTCCAGACGACACGCCGAGTGACTCGCATCGAGTCCGTGCATCGCGGCCCGATCCCCTTCGAGCAATCGGCCGACGGCGCGATTCGGATCGCACTGCCGCTTGAAGCGAGCGACTGGCTGAAGGTCGCCTGCGACGAAAGTCCAACGAAATGAGGGCGACGACGAATCAGCAAAGCCTCTTGCTCGCGGTTGGTTTCTCTTGTTCATCGGAACGGCGGGTCTTTCGGTCTTTGAGTCAATGAGGACTCTGAGGGTCGTCCGCGCCCGTTCAAAAGCGGTGATTGCCAATCACTCTGGGAGAGTCTTGTGAGTCGAGTTGTGATGATTCGTGTGCTGGGTTTCGCGAGCCTCGTAACGGCGCTCGGTACAGCCGGTGCGTCACGTGCAGAGGAGCAGGCGGCGGCGAAGGATGTCGAATTCTTTGAGACAAAGATTCGGCCGGTGCTGGTCGCTCAGTGTTATGAGTGTCACTCGGCAGAGGCGGTGACGCACGGGAAGCTGAAGGGGACGCTGACGGTTGATACGCGCGCGGGGTTGCTCAACGGGGGCGACAGCGGGCCGGCGATTGTGCCGGGGAAGCCGGCGGAGAGTATGTTGCTGAAGGCTCTGCGACATGACGCGAGTGTTTCGGCGATGCCTCCCAAAGAGAAATTGCCGGCGGCGGTGATCGCGGACTTTGAAACGTGGATCGCGGCGGGAGCGGCCGATCCACGCGATGGGTCGGCGGCGGTTGCGAAGCGGGGATTGTCGATCGACGAGGGCCGCAAGTTCTGGTCGTTCGTGTCGCCGCAACGTGTCGCACCGCCGAGCGTGCGGCGCGCAGATTGGGCGCGGGATGACATCGACCGGTTTGTCTTGGCGAAGTTGGAAGAGCAAAACATCGAACCGCTCGGCGACACGGAGCCGCATTTGTTGCTGCGCCGCTTGTCGTTTGATTTGCTCGGCTTGCCGCCGTCGCCGGAGGATGTCACCGAGTTCGTGCGTGGCTGGAACGCCGCGAATGGACAGCCGGAACAACAGCAATCGTGGTTGTCGCAGACCGTTGATCGGCTGCTCGGCCGGCGGCAATTCGGGGAGCGTTGGGGGCGGCATTGGCTCGATGTGGCGAGGTATGCCGACAGCAATGGCCGCGATCGCAATGTCTATTTCTACCACGCCTGGCGGTATCGCGATTACGTCATCGAGTCGTTTCATCGAGACAAGCCATTCGATCAATTCCTGCGAGAACAGCTCGCTGGAGACCTCTTGCCGTTCAACTCATCGGAGCAGCGTGATGAGCAGCGGATCGCAACCGGCTTCCTCGCGCTGGGGGCGAAGTCGTTTGAGGAACTCAAGCCGGACGTGTTCCGCATGGATGTGATCGACGAGCAGATCGAACTGGTCAGCCGCGCGGTGCTGGGGCTGTCGGTCGGGTGTGCTCGCTGCCACGACCACAAGTTCGATCCGATTCCGACGGCCGACTATTACGCACTGGCCGGCATCTTTCGCAGCACACAGACGCTGGCCGGTTACGGGCCGAAAGGGATCAAGGCGACGGCGTACTCGCACAGCGAACTTCAGCCAGTCGGTCCCGATGCGGAACGGCTCGGCCCGGACGGACTGGCGTATCTCGTCAAGCTGCAAGAGCTGACGCTGGCGCAGAACACGGCTCGGTCGGATCGCTATCGAGTCGTGCG
>JAYTQJ010000485.1:0-8309 GCA_043746775.1 Schlesneria sp. | reverse complement strand
CCCAATGGCACTCACTTTGAGCGATTTTCGAATCGACGTTCAGTGCGACGTAGCTGAATTCGTGAGAATTCAGCCGGCTTTGATGATCGTCTGAAGTCTTACGACTTCAGCTACACCCCAAAGTGAGTGCCAGGGGGCTGACGCCACCCCGCTCCGAATCTGACAAGAGGGCTAACGCCCAAGAGCCACACTGGGGTTGCGGCGGAACGAAGTGATAGCGCGCTGCGTTCTTTGATGCCTCGCTTTTGGCTTGCGGCTAAACGACTCCGTCACCGCTGCGTGAGGTGTTGGTACTTGCACTTGCTGGACATGGCCGGAGAAACCGTCTTCAATCGCCGACGAATTCTCCACCTCACTCGACAGAGATCACATCATGCGCGCCCTCGCCTTACTCTCGATCCTGCTGACGGCGCACACTCTCGCCGCCGCCTCCGAGTGGCAGCCGAAGCAGGCTCCGCTGATGACGAAGTGGGCGAAGGACGTTGACCCGAAGAACCCGCTGCCCGAGTATCCGCGCCCGCAAATGGTCCGCGAGCAGTGGCAGAACTTGAACGGGTTGTGGGAGTACGCGATCCGACCGAAGGCGGAGGGCCAACCCGACAAGTGGGACGGAGAGATTCTCGTCCCGTTCCCGGTCGAGTCCGCATTGTCCGGCGTCATGAAGACGGTTGGCCCGGACAATCGCCTCTGGTATCGACGGACCTTCACGCTGCCGCAGGTGAACGGCAAGACGCACGGGACATGGACCGACAAAAACGTGCTGCTCCACTTCGGTGCGGTCGATTGGGAAAGCACCGTCTGGTTGAACGGCAAGGAGTTCGGGACTCACAAGGGATGCTACGACCCGTTCACGATCGACATCACCTCGAACCTCAAGGCAGATGGTCCGAACGAACTGATCGTCTCAGTCTACGACCCGAGCGACGCGGGCTTCCAACCGCGCGGCAAGCAGGTCCGCAAACCGGAAGGGATCTGGTACACGCCGACCACCGGCATCTGGCAAACCGTGTGGCTGGAGCCGGTGCCGAAGACGTACATACGAGGAATCAAGATCGTTCCATTGATCGACCAAGACACGGCAACGATCGAGTTTGACATTGTTGGACTACCGCCGACCAACGGTCTCTTCTTTGGCATGGAGTTTGAATGGCCAAACGCGATTGGAAAAAGTCGCGTCACGGCCAATAAAGTGCGACTGACGGGCAAACCACAAGACATCGGAACATCTCCCGACTTTCGTAAGGCATGGTGGACTCCCTCGAATCCAACTTTGATCGACATGAAGCTGGAATTGAAAGATGACAACGAAAATGTGCTCGACACAATTTCGACGTACTTCGCGATGCGAAAAACATCACTCGGCAAGGACGACAAGGGCGTCACGCGGATGATGCTGAACAACAAGCCGGTCTTTCAGCACGGGCCGCTCGATCAGGGGTTCTGGCCGGATGGGCTGTACACGGCTCCGACCGATGAGGCTCTGAAGTTCGACATCGAGATCACCAAGCAGTACGGCTTCAACATGATCCGCAAGCATGTGAAGGTCGAACCGGCGCGGTGGTACTACCACTGCGACAAGCTCGGGATGCTCGTCTGGCAGGACATGCCGAGTGGCGACAAAAACGCGCCGTGGGATCCCGTCGGCGGGCACGACAATACTGAACTGACTCGCACCCAAGAGTCCTCCGACAACTTCAACCGCGAGTGGAAGGCGATCATCGACGCGCTCCGCAATCACCCGTGCATCGTGATGTGGGTGCCGTTCAACGAAGGCTGGGGCCAAGCCAACACGGTCGCCGTCACCAAGTGGACGAAGGAGTACGACCCGACGCGGCTGGTCAATTGCGCCTCGGGCGGCAATGACTTTCCGGTGGGAGACGTGATCGACGTGCATCGTTATCCCGGCCCGTTCGCTCCCGCGCCGACAGAGACCCGCGCGGCGGTGCTGGGTGAGTACGGCGGTCTCGGTCTGCCGCTGAAGGGACACACGTGGCAGGGCGAGAAGAACTGGGGCTATCGCAGCTTCACCGATCAGGTCTCGCTGACGAACAACTATCTCGATCTGCTCGACAAGCTCCATCCGATGATCGGCTCAGCGGGACTGTCCGCCGCGATCTACACGCAGACGACAGATGTCGAGATCGAAGTGAACGGCCTGCTGACCTACGACCGTGCCGTCCAGAAGCTTCCCGTCGCAGCATTGGCTAAAGCCCACAAGGCCCTGCACACGCCGCCACCGACAGTGAAGCCGCTCGTCGAGTCCTCGCGCGAGACCGCTCAGACGTGGCAGTACACGACCGACAAACCAGCCGAGGGCTGGGAGAAGTCTGACTTCGATGCCTCGAAATGGAAGACCGGTCCCGGCGGCTTCGGTGAGAAAACCACTCCGAACTCCGTCGTCCGAACCGAATGGAAATCGAACGACATCTGGCTGAGACGCACCTTCGATCTGAAGTCCGCGCCCACCGGAGAAGTCCGCGCCCTGATCCATCACGACGAGGACACCGACATCTACATCAACGGCCAGCTCGTCAAGAGCGTCACCGGCTACTCGACCGAGTACGGCACGATGCGACTCAACGCCGACGCTGCCAAAGCCTTCAGAACCGGAACCAACACGCTCGCCATTCACTGCAAACAAACCGGCGGCGGTCAGTACATCGATGTCGGCTTTGTCGAGTTGATCGAGGCGAAGTGACAGGCAAGATCAGCCAGAATGAGAATGAGGCCATTTGAAGGATGAAGCGATGAGCGTACTGCGTGTCTGTTCGGTGTTGTGCGTGGCCGCTTTCTGGAGTGGCTTGTTTAGCGAGGCGCATGGTGGCGAGATTCGCGTCGTCAATCATGAGGCCGGTTCGACGATTCGATATCCGGTGGCGTTGTTGCGAGGCGAGCTGACCGATCGGGCGGCGACGGAGATCGTGGTTGAGAATGAGTCGTCGCAGCGGGCGTCACGCAAGATTGTGGGTGTTGCGAAGGACGGTCGCTTTCGAGCGCTGGCGGAACTTGTGCCGGGTGAGAACCGGCTGCGACTGACCTCGGGCAAGGATGTCGCGACGCTGGTGATGACCTACAAACCGCAAACCAATCCGTATTTTGTGCGTGTCATCTACATGACCGACAGCACGGGCGAGACCGCTTACCAATCGCAGTTCGACAAGGATCCACAGGACTACTCCGACAAGCTCGACACCTCGATCAAGCTGCTGCAAACCTTCACGGCGGAGCGGCTGCACGACATCGGTCTCGGTCGGCATACGTTCAATCTGGAGTTCGATGACAACGGCCGTGTGAAGATCCACACGCTGAAAGGAGACAAGCCCGCAGCGTTCTATTACGGACTGAAGGACGGCGACTGGTACGGACACGTCTATGGCTGGGTCAAAGGGCAGTTTGCCGACCGGTACTCGAAGAACATCGTGATCGCCGCTTACACACGGTTCGATCCGGTTCAGAAAAGAGTCTTCGCTCACACGGCTTTGGGTGGTGGCGATTTGGGGCTGTTCGGCGGCGGGAGCCTGTTCACTTGGCCGAGTTCGCTGCAAGACACCTTTCGCGTCTTTGGCGATGAGACCGAGATCGACGCCACGAAGGTTCACGAAGACAGTGCGGGTCGCAAGACGGTGTGGGCGACCGCTTCGACGACCATCGGAGCGACGCTGCATGAGATGGGTCACGCCTTCGGACTACCTCACTGTTCAGACGGTTTGTGCATCATGACGCGAGGTTTTGACCGGCTGAACCGCGTCTTCACGCTGGTCGAGCCGCGCAGCAAGCACAACCGCGATCCCATCGTCTTCGCCGAAAAAGATGTCGCCTACTTCGCCCCGGTCAGCGCGACATCACTCCGCGCGAGCCGCTGGTTTCAACTCGACGAGCGCCCATATGAGGCCGAGCCAAAGCCGCCCTCGCTGCGTCTCGACAGTGCCTCAGGTGATTTGCATATCTCAGCACCGCGCGGCCTGCGTTACGTCGTCTTCTCGGTGAAAGGAGACGCTCGTGGTCATCGCGCCTTCTGGGAGAAAGAGGCCGCGCCGCCGAAGGAATTGGTGTTGAAATCCGACGAGATCAAGCAGCTCGCGTCGGACGACAACTGGTCGGTCGGGGCAATCGACGAGGAAGGGACCACGCGTTGGATGAGTCAGGCCGATCTCGCCCGCGCCGATCGCTTCATCCGTCGCTGGCAATTCGCGAAGAAGTCGCGACCGTGGACCGATCACCAAAAGTTCCCAATCGAATCGGCCAAGGTCTTGACCGAGATTCAGGATCAGGCGCTGAAGGCTCCGATCGTGGAGAGCGATGACGGTTTGATCGACTTCCTGCCGCAGTTTCCGAAGGAGCGTCAAGCCAACACCGCCGGATACGCCGTCTTGAAAGTCGAAGCCATCGAACGTCAGTCCGTGAAGCTCTTCACCGGAAGCGACGACGGGTTGCGAGTCTGGCTCAACGGCAAGATCGTCCAACAGAAGCTGGCTCTCCGTTCCGCGAAGCCGGACGATGACCAGGCGACGATCGAGCTGTCCCAAGGAACAAACGTCATCCTCGTCGAAGTCCTGCAAGCGTCGGGCGGCTGGGGCCTCTATTTTCGCCTCGAAGACGATCAATCGCGGCCACTGCTCGTCGATGCCTCCGGAAAACTGGTCGTGCCGAAATCGCCACCTCAATAGGCAAGTCAGGATCGGCACATCAATCACCGTCGGAGTTTGTAATTCGTAGTCCGGACGCCTTCGTCCGGACGAGGGAGTCCGGACTACAATTTCTGCGACAGTGATTGATGTGCCGATCCTGACCTGAGTCTCATTTGCGGCGAGTCGGCCCCTTGCGCGACCTCAATGACGGGACATCGCACAGCGGCGTGCTGCTCGATGGTTCCGCCAAGACTTCGGCGAGCGTGGTCTTCTGAAACGCCGACTGCACCATGGCGAGGGCGTCGTCCATGCGGCGATGCAACGGGCAGAGGTGCTTGCCGTGCGACTTCAATCCCAGCGGACAGGTCTCGATCCGCACGATCGGTTCGACGGCATCGACCACATCGAGAATCGTCAACTCGGCGGGAGTTTTCACCAGCGTGACGCCGCCCCCGACACCGCGCTGGCTGCGCACGATGTCACTGCGGCCAAGGTTCTGCAGCACCTTCGAGAGATACGGCTTCGGCACCTGCGTGGCTTCCGAAATCTGGTCGGTTGTCCGGGCTTCGGGAGCCTGATCCGCCAGATAGACCACCGCCCGGAGCGCGTATTCCACAGTTTGAGAGAACATGCTGCAGACTCAACTTTCTAAAGTGGATGTTGACATCCGCTTTAACTCGAATTAGGTTTGGCGGGCGTAAGTTGACAAATGACTCCACTTTGAAGTGGCGTCCGTTTGCCACAACGCGCGGGCCGGTTTGTAACCCGTCCGCAACAACTCTGCCACGACTCGCACGGGACTCAACTCAAGGAACTCCGGTCATGCAGCACATTGACGAACCACGCTTGGAGACCGATCTGGCCTATCGCTTCGGCTACTTGATCGAGTTCATGGGCTTTGGCGAGCCGGACATTCGCGCCATTCATGCGTCGGCCTCCGTGTTGGCTCCACTCGTACCGACTCTGGTCGATGCGGTCTATGAAAAGCTGTTCAGTTACGACGCGACGAAGCGGCACTTCGTCCCGCGACAGGCCGGGTATGACGGAGCGGTTCCACAGGACTTGGCGGCGGTCACTCACGGTCACGAAATGATCCAATTCCGCAAGCAGCACCTCGCGCGCTATCTGACCGCTTTGGTGACGAAGCCCTACGACGGGAAAATGGTCGAGTACCTCGACATGGTCGGAAAGATGCACACATCCAAGGCTGGCTCGAAAGAACTGAACGTGCCACTCGTGCAGATGAATGCGCTGCTGGGCTTCGTGACGGATGCGTTGATCAGTACGATCCTCAGCCTGAACTTGGATCGGTCGCAGGAGATCGCCACGCTGCGCGCCTTCAACAAACTGTTGTGGCTGCAAAACGATCTCATCAACCGCCACTACCAGGCAGAGCCGTCGGCGGGATGAGCCGCGCTCGACTGATCGTTCGGAACAGGCTTGGATGCCTGTTGAAACAAGCGTAGTACGGGCGGCTCGCCTGTGCTTTTTAGCGAGAAATTCAAGCAGGCGAGCCGCCTGCTCTACGTTTTCAACAGGCGGTCAAATGGCCAAACCACTTTGCGAGCAGACGGCCGTTGTTGTCGGGGCTTCGAGTGGGATAGGTCGCGCCATCGCGTTGGCGTTGGCTCGCGAAGGGTTTCATGTGGTGGCCGCTGCTCGACGCGAAGAGCGGCTGGAGGAGTTGGAACGACAGCTTCGTGGCGAAGGGTGTTCCGTTGATGTATGCGTGGTGGACGTGGCGCAGCTCGATGATGTCCAACGCCTGATCGAACAAGCCCGCCAGCGGACGGGACGCATCGAGTTGCTGGTCTATGCGACCGGGACCAATCTCCCCGCGCGAGGCTTGTCCGTGCTGAGCCACGACAATTGGTTGCGGCTCATCGAGACGAACCTCACGGGGGCGTTCGCGTGTACTCAAGCGGTGCTGCCCGTGATGCGGTCGGCTCGAAATGGCTTGATCGTGTATCTCTCCTCGGCCTGCGTGCAAATGCCGGATGTGTCGGGGGTCGCGTACCAAGCGAGCAAGCATGGGCTGGTCGGACTGGCTCACGGGACACGGGTCGAGGAGAAGTTGAACGGCATCCGCACAACGGTCCTCTTCCCCGGCTTGTGCGACACCGAGATTCTCGACCAGCGTCCCGTCCCCACGCCGCGTGAGGTGCTCGACCAAGCCCTCGCCCCGGAAGATGTGGCCGCAGCGGTGCTGTTCCTCGCCCGCCTTCCCGCGCGCGCCGTGGTCCCCGAGATGCAGTTGCTGCCCGCGCGACTGTGACCTTGTAAGGACGGGCACTCTTGCCCGTTCTGCCTTTGCGATTCAAAGACAAGACGGGCAAGAGTGCCCGTCCTACAGCTCTCAATGCGCGGCGCGTTTGAGGCGATCGTTCAGCGCGAGACCGAGGCCCGTCTCGGGGAACGGCGTGGCGAGGATTGCGTCGAGGCCCGCTTGATCGAGTCGGTGCAGTGCTTGAAAGAAGTTCGAGGCCGCTTCGATCAGATCGCCATCGCGCGATAAGACCTCGACCTGCGCGTAGCCATTCGTTCGATTGGACGGTTGCAGAATGAGCAGCCCCGTTCGGGAAGACGGCGGCGCGGCGGGAACTGCTTCCACGATCATCAGCTTCGTGCGCGGGGCGTAATGGCTGGCGAGCATCCCTGGCGCTGCGGGGCGTTGTTCGTCGGAGTCTCGATGCGCGAGACGGCCGACCGGGCCGATCAGATTTTCAATCGCTTCGAGCGGTACGCCACCGGGTCTGAGGCAAACGACCTCATCGCCGTGAAACTGGAGGATCGTCGATTCGACTCCGACCCGGCACGGCCCGCCGTCGAGGATCAGGTCCACGCGATCACCGAGTTGTTGGCGCACATGCTCGGCGGTCGTCGGGCTGAGTCGTCCGAACGGGTTCGCGCTGGGCGCGGCGACGGGGACATCAGCCCGTCTCAAGATCTCGCGCGTGAGATCATGATCGGGAACGCGGATCGCGACGCTCGGCATCCCCGACGTGACGATGTCGGGGATCGCCGCGACCTTGGGCAGAACCAGAGTGAGCGGACCCGGCCAGAAGTGCTTCGCCAACAGTTCGGCCACCGGCGGGAAGTCGAGCACCACGCGCGGCCACCACGATACGTCGGCCAGATGCACGATGAGCGGATCAAAAAACGGACGCTCCTTCGCTGCGAAAATTCTCGCCACGGCGCGGGCATCCAGCGCATTGGCTCCCAAGCCGTACACGGTCTCGGTGGGCAGCGCGACCAAGCCGCCGAGCTTGAGCACGTCGGCAGCCGATTGCAGTGAAATCGTTAATTCAGTGGCAGGCATGGTGGTCAGCGGGAGGCAGGGACCGGTGTCGGCGGTCACGGGCGATGGAACAACTCGTGGTGCAGGTTATAGCCGGGGTGCGATGTAGTCGGGAGTCTCTGCGCAGTGTTGCATTGGGTTGCGGCGAGAGTTGGCCTCCGGCACGATGCGTCGCGGGATGCTTGTCGTCTCCGACATAGTCAAACCGCAAACGAATTCTTAGCAGGCGAGCCGGGTGGCGTAAGCCCAATGGCACTCACTTTGGGGTGTAGCTGAAGTCGTAAGACTTCAGGCGATCGTCCAAGCCGGCTGAATTCTCACGAATTCAGCTACGTCGCACTGAACGTCCATTTGAAAACGCTCAAAGTGAGTGCCATTGGACT
>JAYTQJ010000484.1:0-1632 GCA_043746775.1 Schlesneria sp. | reverse complement strand
CGCCCAAGAACCAGGGGGCTTACGCCACCCCGCTCTGATGTCTCATATCTGCCGCATGTGGTGTAGGCGAGGTCCGTCACCCTTTGGCCGCTGAGATCCCTTGCCGCAACGATTCTTTCAGCGTTTCGAGCGGAGCGGCTTGGCCGGTGAAGCGTTGGAATTGAGCGGCCGCTTGTCGGACGAACATCTCAATCCCCGAGACCGTGCGGCACTGACGGGCGCGGGCCTCCTTGAGCAGCAACGTGTTCTCGGGGTTATAGATTGTGTCGAACACGATCATCTCGTCGCGCAACCAGTTCTCTGGGAACGGGGACTCGTTGACGTTCGGGTGCATCCCGATCGGCGTGCAGTTGATCAGGATGTCGGCGTACTCGGAGCCTCGGTTTTCCCACGTGAGATGACGACAGCCGAGCGATTCGGCGAGCGCCTGCGCACGATCGGTCGTGCGACTGGCGATGACCAGCACCGCGCCGCGCCGCGTCACACCGAGACCAATCGCACGGGCGACGCCCCCTGCCCCGAGCATCAGGATTCGTTTCCCTTCGAGCGACTCACCCGGTTGTAGCGCCAGTTCGAGGCTGTCGAGTGCCGCCTGGAAATCGGTGTTGTCCGCCTCCCATTGACCGTGCTCATCGAGCGACAAGGTGTTGGCCGCACCGATCTGCCGGACGATCTCTTCGCACCGATGGGCCTTCGCCAGCGCAGCCTCTTTGTGCGGGATCGTCACGCTGTAGCCGCGCACGTTCAGCCACGAGAAGGCATCGAGCGTGGACGAGAACTGGTCAGGAGTGACTCGCAGCGGCAGATAGACGCCGTTGAAGCCGATCTGTTTCATCGCCGTGTTGTGCAGCAGGGGACTCAGGCTGTGGCCGATGGGGTCGCCCAGAACTCCGAAGACTTGAGTCTCTCGGTTGAGTTCATCGAAGCGGTAGAGATCGCGCATCTCTTGGAAGGTCAACATGCCGGGAGCCACTTCGCGATCGGCACTGAACGCCGCGTAAGTGAACGGCGAACCGTACTTGCCGCACAGCACGCGACTCGCCGTCCCGAACTCGCCCATGCAGAAACCGACGGTCGGGATTTTGGCCTCCGACACGAGCTTCATCATTCGCACGCAATCGCTCGGTGAGTTGGCCATCGTCACCAGTTTGATGATGTCCGGCTGCATGTCAGCCATCTCGATCCACAGGGCCTCGAGATCGTCAGGCGTGGACTCGAAGTCGTGATGGCTGACGATCCGCTTGGTCTTGCCGTAACGCGGAATCGACCGCGCGATGGTGTCTTCCAGATCGACGTAGTCCGCTCCCGAGACGATCGCCGTGCGGAGAACCATCCGCCGCTCGTCCTCGGTGCCGGTCCACTTGCCGCCGTCCTCGCGCTTGCGGCACGTGACGATCACGGGCGTCGGCCGGTCCTTGAGCAGCCTCGGAATGTCGGGGGCACGCGCGATCCAATCGACTCGTAACTCAACCAGCTTCGCGCCGCGCTGAGCCAGAGCCTGATGCTCGGCGAGGATCATCTTGTGACGAGTGCGGGCGATGGCGACGCAGATCATGGGTGTGGGCTGTCGGAGGAGTGAAGTGGAGAGTTTTTTCACCGCTTAAAGTAGCCATCATCGCTCCGCGTGATGAG
>JAYTQJ010000483.1:0-20339 GCA_043746775.1 Schlesneria sp. | reverse complement strand
CGCAACGTACCAGTGCTCGACACGGGAGCTCGTGGATCGACGGCGACCTTCGCCATGAAGGGGATCGGCGACGTGCATCTCACGATGGAGAGCGAAGCCTATCTTGAGGTGCAGGAAAACAAGGGAGAGCTGGAGGTGGTCTATCCCCCACTCAGCATTCTGCACGAACCGCACATCGCCATCGTGGACCAGGTCGTTGATCGGAAGAAGACTCGCAAGGTTGCAGAAGCGTACTTGAACTTTCTCTACACACCGGAGGGTCAAGAGATCATCGGGAAACACTACTACCGGCCCACCGACGAGAAAGTGGCAGCCAAGTACGCCAGTCAATTCCAGTCAATCAAACTGTTTCCGATCACCGATTTGGTGGCGAACTGGGACGAAGCTCAGGGCAAATTCTTCGCGGAAGGCTCGATCTTCGACGGCATCTATCGCCCGGCTGACACTCCGAACAAAGAGTAGCCGCTGACAATTCACGACTCGGCCGAACGGCTTGGCGAAAGGAGTCGCCAAGCCATTCGGAGCCTCACGGAATCCTCCCCCGCTCGTATGTCCATCGCCTTCAAAAGGAGACCTGCATCATGTTGCGTTGTTGTTGACGAAGCCCCCACAACTGAGGAGACGTGTGCGATGGGTCGCCACGCCTGACGTGTTCGACCAGCACACTAAAGCCTTTCCATTCGTTACCTAGTTCAGTTCACAAGGGAAATCGTCATGAAGAAGATCAAGTTTGAATCGAGTTTCTCGCGAACGTCGGTACACCGACGCTCCTTCCGCGCCGGCTTCACGCTGATTGAGCTGCTCGTTGTGATCGCGATCATCGCGGTGTTGGTTGCGCTGTTGCTGCCGGCTGTGCAACAAGCTCGTGAAGCGGCCCGCCGTACTCAGTGCAAGAACAACATGAAGCAGCTTGGCATCGCCGCGCACAGCTTCCACGACACGTACAAGCACCTGCCATCGAGCAACCGACCGCCGATTACGGGAGGTGTCCGAATTTCCGGGCTGACTCGATTGCTCCCGTACATGGACCAAGCTCCACTGTACAACCGGTACGATCAAACGAAGGCTTGGGACAATGCCGCCAATTTGCCAGTCACCAGTACCCACATCTCGTCTTGGGTCTGCCCATCGAACCCCAAGTCTGGCGGTTTGGATGGTGATCCAGATCCGGCGACCGCTCCCAGCGGCGCATACTCTGCCTCCGTGGTTGCGATCACGGACTACTCGCCGAACAAGGGTGTGAATGCGGCGGTCGCGTCGCTGCCAACAACCGTCATCCCCGCCAGCTATCTGACCGGATTGTTCACCGATCCGAACACGGTGGGGACAGCGAATGTGCATGAGTACTACCCCGGTCTGCTCACGCAGAACAGTGATCCGAAACTGGCCGACTGCACAGACGGCCTGTCGAACACGGTGATGTATGTCGAATCGGCCGGTCGTCCCACGTTGTGGTACCGAGGTCCAAAGGCTCAGGGAAGCTTGCCCGCGAATCGAGTAAACGGCGGTGGCTGGTGCCGTCCCGCTAGCGACGTGCTGACATCGGCTCAACAAGCCGACGGTGCGGCCGTCGCGTCGAGCCTGACCCCCAACACCGGTACTGCGGCGGTGACGACAATCACCGGTAATCCGATCGCTTTCAACGCCACCAATGGTGCCCAAGTGAGTGCCTCCTATCCGGATTCAACTTACCTGACGCATTCCACCAGCCAGTCGTTCTCCTTCCACACGGGGGGCGCTCACTTCCTGTTTGGTGACGGCAGCGTGAGGTTCATTGCCGAGAACGTGGACTTCAAGACCTTCATTGCCGGGCACACCCGCGGCAACGGCGAGATTGAAGCGAACGCCCTGGCCAATTGAAGTGAATGGTTGACAGGAGTCGGGAAGGAGCAATCCCCACCACTCGTGAGTCATGAGGAACCGGACGGTCGATCGTCCGGTTCCTGCTTTCAACTCGAAATGCCTAACAGGGCGAAATTCGACAGCAGCAATTGGCTGAGTGATGTCGGTGAACTCGGGAGTTGGTTCAGTGATTCAAAGAGATTCCACATCACATTCGGGTCGGCCGAAACATAGAGACCAAAACCTGGACGAACGTCCGGACATGGCAGTGACGCTGACCGGTATGTCCCGCACGGGTTCCGAACCGGTCACAGTCAACGGCGGCGCCGACGAGTGGTATTGCCGTGTGAGTGGCACAGAACTCGGCCCCATGAGTTTCGATTGCCTCGTGAAATGCGCACAACGCGGGCAAATGTTGACGGACGATGAAGTGAGATTTGGCGCGAAGGGCCAGTGGCGGCAGGTCGGTTCGGTGGGGCGGCTGATGGCGGAGTTGCCGTTTCAAGCGGGCGAAAAGAAAGTCACTCCAAGTGCTTCGAAGTCGAAGACACCTGCCGTCGATCAGCCTGATGTGGTTGATCAACAATCCGCCACCAGCACCGCGCCGCAGCCAGTCACCATGTATACGGAACGGGATTTGGAGATCGCCTATCAAGTCGCGTATGAACAGGCCAAAGCTCAGATCGCGCAAGCGTTGATTGCCCAAGGCGAAGCCGCTTATCAAGCGGTCGAAGAACAGGCGAAGGCCGAGTTGACACGGTCCACCGCCCAGAATCGGGAGCGTGACTGGTGGGGTTGGATGAACGGCATCGAGTTCGGCCCGGTCGATTTCATGCACGTATTTACGCTGGCCAAGTTTGGTCAACTGAAATCGTCTGAGTTCGTTCGCAACGGTCGGTTCGGTCAGCCCGTGGCGGCAGCCAACGTTCCCGGCTTGTTCAACGCCGCAACGATGGTGGCTCGCGCTGCGGAAGTACTCAACATTGCCAAGTCACAGGCACAGGCCGCAGTGACACTCGCCGGACCTCCGCCGAAGATGCCGACTTCTGGAACTTCGATATCTGCTGTGGTGGCCAAACCCACCGAAATCTCACCGGTGATTCTAGTTGTCTCTTCTAGCCGGGTGTCGGCGTCCGCCACCGTTCCACCACAGCAGCGCGAGCCACAGGAACGCTTCACGCCAACCGCCTCCGCAACTTCCGTCGTTACGGAACCGCAGCATCAAAAACCTCAGAGTGACAGACGCCACGCGGTCGTCGCTTCCACCGCTACTACGGCATCTCGTCTGGCATCCACCTCGGACATCGAGGCTGTTCCCTCGGATGACGAAGTCTTGCGAGGAGTGGCAGATTGTCTGGCACAGCAGAAGACGGCTTCATTCGCTCGAATTGGCATGGATGTGAAGCGCGGCGTGATTACCGTCCGTGGCGATGTGGCGTCCGAAACGGAGCGACTCACGCTGCTGATCCTGTTACAGCGGATTCCGGGTGTGATTAAGGTGAACGACGGACTGTCGATTTCCAGCCCAGTTGCACGACGGCCCGTGTCGCAGCAGATTCCGATGCGAACCTCCTCGGGAGGTTCCTCGACTTCGCTGTCCGATCTCACCAACTGGACCGATTGGCAACCTCACATTCGGATGGTTGCCGCAGTGTGCAGTGTTTTGATCGTGGGACTGCTCGGTTATTGGTACGCGACCCTCGGACCATCTCGACCCGTGGCGGTTCACCCGGTGAAAGGACGGGCCTTGTTTGAGGGCCAGCCCATGTCGGGAGCGAATGTCGTCCTGCACCCCAGCTCAAATTCCAAGGTGCCTGCGGAGCTGCGTCCCCGCGGAAGCGTGGCGGCGGATGGCACTTTTGCGCTGAGTACCTTCGATCCGAATGATGGTGCCCCGAGTGGTGACTTCGTCGTCACCGTCGTCTGGAGCAAACCAGTCGTCGTCGATGGCGAGACTCAGTTCGGACCGAATTTGGCACCGACGACATACAGCAAGCCAGAAAGCTCTCCACTGAAGATCACAATCGCGCCGGGAACCAAGGAACTCAAACCGTTGGAATTGACGAAGCTGTCGAAGTGAATGGCATCGTCACGAGTACGGCTTGATCGCTCAACCAGCATTGCGGATACGAAAGATAGATCATGACCACAGCGCAGATCGGTTGGAAACTGAATCGAGTGCATCCGCTGCACGAGGTGCATCTTCCCAGCGACACAAGGGCCGGCACGCAGCTTTTAGGCCGGATCGCGGTAGAACTTCACGCAGCCGGATTCGGGCCGAAGGAAGTGGGGGCCATTGAATTGGCTGCTACGGAAGCCTTCGTGAATGCCGTCCGGCACGGCAATCACAACGACCCCAGCAAGCAGGTTCGCGTCGCGTACAGAATTGACGAGAAAGAGTTCATCCTCCATGTAGAAGATCAGGGAGTGGGCTTTGATCGTACGGACATTCCTGATTCCACTCTCCAAGAGAACCTGTCGCGTCCCTGTGGACGGGGCCTGCTTCTGATGAAGCATCTGATGAGTCACGTCGAATACAACGAACGAGGCAATCAGATCACGCTGCGAAGGTTCCGCAATCGCTGCTAGTTCTTGTCGCCATGTGAGGACCACTGCATGGATCTTGATTGGTCACGAACAAGTCTTAGTCTTTCCCAATTCAACACTTACAACTTACAACACGCAGGCTTGGGTTGTCTTCGACCCGGCTTTGACACCAAAGGTTGGGGATTCAAGGTAAATCAATGAGTACACGCCGAATACTCCCCGGCATGAGGATCAGTCTGAGCATCACGTTGTTCTACCTGAGCATCCTCGTTCTCATTCCTCTCATCGCGCTGTTCACGAAGGCCTCGTCGCTGTCGGGTGAACAGTTTGTGAAGGCCGTCTGGACGGAGCGTGCCCGCGCGGCGTACACGCTGACGTTTGGAGCCGCGGCCATCGCCGCAACCATCGATACCGTGCTCGGCCTGCTGCTGGCATGGGTGCTTGTCCGCTACGAGTTCCCGTTCAAACGGGTCTTCGATTCGCTGATCGACCTGCCGTTCGCGCTGCCGACCGCAGTTGCTGGACTTATCTATTCGAGCCTGTACGTCAAGACGGGCTGGCTCGGACAGTTCCTCGTGCCGCTGGGGATCCACGGAGCCTATTCGCAGTTGGCCATCGTGATGGTCCTGACGTTCGTCGGCCTGCCGTTCGTTGTTCGGACGGTGCAGCCAGTGCTGGAGAGTCTCGATGCCGAGTTGGAAGAAGCCTCCGCCTGCCTGGGGGCCACACGCTGGCAGACGTTCACGATGGTCTTGCTTCCTGCATTGTACCCGGCACTCATTACGGGCTTCGCGTTGACGTTCGCCCGTGCGATTGGTGAGTACGGTGCGGTCGTGTTCGTGTCGGGCAACATGCCCTTCAAAACCGAGATTGCTCCCGTGCTGATCGTCGCGCGATTGGAAGAGTTTGCGTACGCCGAGGCCACGGCCATCGCGGTCGTGCTACTCGTCGTGTCATTCGGGATGCTGGGGATCATCAACCTGCTCGAGCGTCGGACGCAGGCAGCCAACTCGTCAGCTCGTTGATGGATCAAGGTCGGGGATCAAACCTCTGTCAACTTTAGAAACGCGATCAATACCAGAAGACCCTCACCCCAGCCCCTTCCCTGCCTGCATTTGTTTGTAATGACAGGGCGGGGCGAGGGGACACGTTGGCAACAGAATCGAACAAGGCATCATGCACGGCGTTCCCTCAAATCTTCCTCCCGTGGTTTCCGTGTCGAAGTCGCACGGCCGCGCCGCACAGCAGGATCCCGCGTGGATTCGTTACTCGTTGATCGGTGCGGCGCTGTCAATCATTGGGTTGCTGATCATCATTCCTGTCGTCAGCGTCTTTTATCAGGCGTTTGCTGCGGGACCTGATGTCTACTGGAAGAACCTCACCGCCGATCCCGATACGCGGCACGCGATCTATCTCACGTTCCTCGTCGTGCCATTGTCGGTTGCGGCCAACGTGGTTTTCGGTGTCGCAGCCGCCTGGGCTATCACAAGGTTTCGTTTTCCTGGTCGCACGCTCCTGACGACACTCATCGATTTGCCGTTCGCGATTTCGCCGGTCGTCGCCGGACTGATGTTCGTGTTGTTGTTCGGCATGAAGGGCTACTTCGGTCCATGGCTGAGGGAGTACGACATCCGCATCATCTTCGCGTTGCCGGGGCTGATTCTGGTGACGACCTTCGTCACGCTCCCCTTCGTCGCGCGCGAGCTGATTCCCGTGATGGAGGCCATCGGCTCGGATGAAGAGGTTGCCGCGATCAGCCTCGGTGCGAACGGTTGGCAGATGTTTTGGCGCGTGACGGTCCCCAACATCAAGTGGGGGCTGCTGTATGGCGTGATCCTCTGCAACGCCCGTGCGATGGGTGAGTTTGGCGCGGTCTATGTCGTCTCGGGCCACATCGCCGGCCAGACCGACACGATGCCGCTGCGTGTCGAGAAGCTCTTTCAGGAATACAACAACCCCGGCTCGTTCGCGGTTGCGTCACTGCTGACCTCGCTCGCACTGGTCACGCTGTTCATCAAGATCGCACTCGAACGGAAGACGCAACAGGAACTGAAAGAGGCGGCGGAGACGCAGGCACCCACATAACACTACCGTCCGCGCCATAGCCGTCTCCCCCGCTTAAGCCGGGACGAGGGACAAGAACACATCACTCACACAATTGCAGGCCATCATGAGCATCGTCGTCAAAAATCTGACCAAACAATTCGGCAACTTCACCGCACTCGATGACGTAAGCCTGGATGTGTCCAGCGGGTCGTTACTCGCGCTACTTGGCCCGTCCGGTTCGGGAAAGACCACCTTGCTTCGCATCATTGCGGGTCTCGAAGCGGCCGACCGGGGACTCGTGCTGTATCAGGATGAAGATGTCACGCATCAGTCGCCCAAGGACCGGCAAGTCGGCTTCGTCTTCCAGCACTACGCCCTCTTCCGTCACATGTCGGTCTACGAAAACGTCGCCTTTGGAATGCGAGTCCGTCGAAAGCCACAGGCCGAAGTGGATGCCCGCGTCCGCGAGTTGCTGCACCTCGTCCGGTTGGAGGGACTCGGTCAGCGGTATCCGTCGCAGCTTTCCGGCGGCCAGCGGCAGCGAGTTGCCTTGGCCCGCGCGCTGGCTGTGCAACCGAGAATCCTGCTACTCGACGAACCCTTCGGGGCACTCGATGCCAAGGTTCGGCAAGAGCTTCGCCAATGGCTACGTCAGCTCCACGATGAGATTCACCTGACCACCGTCTTCGTCACGCACGACCAAGAGGAGGCGTTCGAGGTGGCTGACCGAGTCGTCGTCATGCGCGCCGGTCACATTGAACAGTCCGGTACTCCGCAAGAGGTCTTCGATCACCCGGCCACTCCATTCGTCATGGACTTCCTCGGCAACGTCAACGTCTTTCACGGACGAGTGGAAAGCGGGATGGCACATCTGGGTGCGTTGCAAGTCGCCTACCCCGAGTACCCCCACGCCGAGTCCCGCCAAGCGACCGCCTACGTGCGACCGCACGAACTCGACATCGAACACGGTCCGATCGGCTCATCGAGTCTCGAAGTCCGCGTCACGCAGATCAACCCGGCCGGATCGGTCGCCAAAGTGCGAGTCTTCTCGGAAGAGTTCGGCCTCGCTCTGAATGTCGATTTGAATCTGGAACGCTACGCGCAACTGCGCATCAAGACGGGCGACCGAGTCTTCGTCGCCCCTCGCAACGTCCGTGTCTTCATGCCTGAGGCACCCGACTACGTGATCTGACGGCGGTGCGAGACCTACAAAAACCAAGACGAAAAGAAATAGAAACCACCGCGATATTCGGAACCACCGTTCGTGGTAGAGAACACTCGATATGAACGGCACTCCAAAGAGATCACTTCGGAATGCGGTTCAGCGTGTAGTACGCCTCTTTGTGGAGGAGCGGCTGGCCATCGGCGGATCGCAGGCCAGCCGAGATCAGTTCGTGGATGTTGCCTGCTTTCAGGCCGTCGATCTTGAGGTAGACCGACTTGTTGTCCGGTGCGACGGTGGCCGAGGTGATCGTCGGTGTCGATTGATCGACCTCGGGGCTGCCGTAGGCCGACTGGAAAATGTACGTGTACGAGGTCATCGCGTAACTCTTCACGTCGGATGCCGTGGTGGGATCGACCGGTTGAGTGAACGTCAGCTCGAAGCCGTCGGGTTTGGCTCGCATCTCGTGAATCTCGAACGGCGTCTTGCCGGTCCAGACGAGGCGTTCAAACGCTCCCGGTTTAGGGCCGCGCGAACCCCAGCCTCTGTTGGTGCCGCCGACGTACATGCCGTCCTTGGTCATCAACATTGCGAGCGTTCCCGAACCGAAGCCCTCGCGAAACTTGAAGCAGGCTCCCTGATAGTTGCCGCCGACCTCTTCGACGAAGCAGCGCATGACGGTGCTGTCGCTTTGGTCTCCGACGAACATCTGGTTCTCGAATGGACCGAACTTGCCGCCGGTCGTGTCACACGCCACGCCGCTCGCCGATTTGCCCATCTTCGTGTAGGGGAACAGGATCGTTGGCGGCACGTACTCGGGGATTTTTTGAGCTTCGGTCATGAAGCGACTGCCGCTTTCCGGCTCTTTCGGACGCGGCCCCATTGCCGCTTTGACGGCCGGTTCGTCGTACCACTTGAACCCGCCGGGATGCCCCACAAACTTGCCGGGGATGAGCTGCTTCAACGCACACGTCCCGTTCCACGGACCTTGGTTATCGGTATAGAACATTTCGCCGAGGGCATTCATCCCGATGCCGCCGGGTGAGCGAACGCCACTGCACGTCGGGATCATCTTGCCGTCGGGTGAGATTCGCAGGCACCAGCCTCGATACTTGCTGTTGCTGCTGAACGAACCGGTCAGACAGAGGACGACCCAGATGTTGCCGTCCTTGTCGAACCGCGAACCGAAGGCGTACTCGTGATAGTCGCCGTCGATGTGCCAGTCGTCGTTGACCGTCTCGAACACGTCGGCCTTGCCATCGCCATCCGTGTCCTTCAGCCGACTCACTTCACCGCGTTGAGTCACGTACAGCCAACCGTCTCGCTCGACGATCCCGAGCACCTCGTGCAGCCCATGCGCGAAACGACTCCACTTGGTATCGCCCGGCTTCACGTCGCCATTCGGATCGGCAAACGGCTTGTCGAGCAACCACACCTCCCCGCGTCGAGTACTCACCGCCGCCTGCCCGCTCGGCAGAATCTCGATTCCCCCCGCTTCGAGCATGATCTCCTTCGGCACATCGAACGACACCAACTTGTAGAAGTCGTTCTCAACGGGCGGCTTATCCTGCGCGAAGGTCGCGGTGGCGAAAGACAACGTGCAGATGAACAGGAGTGCGGCTCGAATCATGTTGGCGGGTCTCGTTTCTGGGTTCAAAACGACGGTTTGGTTTACGGAGAGTTTTGAAAGGAAGAATTCTTGGCAAAAGCATGTGGGGCGAAAAATGAGAAGGTCGGGATCCGCAGGAAGCGGCGATCTTTCTGTCCCCTATTTGTCTGTCGCATCGCTTTCGTCAAACATCGACATCACAACGAAACAGGGCTTGCCCGATCGGGCGAATCATCTTCCAAATCTGGTCGGCATAGGGTCTGTCGTCCAACATCGCGAACATCACGCCCGGTTGCTCAAGTTGTTGAAAGTGCAGTGCCGCGTCCTTTCTCGTTTCAAACTGCGGCGAGGCCGCGAACTGTTGCCGGAGTCTGGTTTCGATCACTTCAAACTTCTGTCGCAGATCGGACTCGGTGCTGCGGACCCACGCGAAGTATTCGTCCGGCACACGCTCCACCAACTGCGAGAGATCATCACCGTTTCGCAGCGACTGCCAGATGTGACTCACACTGACACCCGTCAACAACTTGTGCAGCCGTTTGTACTCCTCAAACTTGATCTTCACGCGCTGGCCGGACTCGAACCGAACCACGAAGCCCTCGCGAAGTCGATCCTGCCGTGCGAGCAGTTCTTCCAATTGTGTGATTCCGTCGAAGCGTGTGACGCAGGGAAACCCGATGTCACGCAGCGGTTGTTCGACTCCCGTGGTCGTTTCGATGATCGCCAGTAAAAACAAATCTTCCGTGGTCCCGTAGTCGATGACGATGCGGTTTTCGGGGTAGATGATCTCGAACAGGTACGTCATCCGATCATCGAGCGGGACATCCGCGTACTTTCGCTCGAAGATCGCGGTCGCACGCCGTGCTTGGTTGCTGACGAAGCTCCCGCGCGACGCGATGCTGGCCCGACCGTTGATCCGGTACAGCACACCCAAGCTCCCATCGAGCTTGTCGTAGACTTCAAACGGTTCACGAGGGACGTTTCCATTGAGTTGCTCGTAACTGAAGAACTTGGGGAACGGTCTGGCGATCACCCGGTTATGGTCATCGACGATCAGCCCGCGGCATTGGATCGTTTCCTGATTCCACCTCCAATCGAATTGTGCGTGCTGCGTGTAGTTCAGGATTCGGTACGGAGCTGACGGGTGATGTTGCTCGCTGATGTAGCCCGCCGCCACTTCTCGGGCGACGGCCTCGAAGTCGATTGCTGGAGTGGGAACAACCGATTGAAGATGAGGCTCGTCGTGGTTGGAGGTCGTCACCATGTCACCGCTTCTCAGCCCGTTGCAGGCAACGCCGTTAAGTTTTTTTGTAGCAGAATTCGTGAGAATTCTGACGACTCGATGACTCGCCAGAAGTCTTACGACTTCTGCTACGTTCGATGGGCTTTTTTTGTAGCTCCGAAATCCTTAGCGGCGTTGCCGTTGAGGGCTGGCCCTGTTCGAGAATCGTTGCTGTTCATCACCACACGTAGTCTTGCGTGAGGACCGCCTTGCCGTTGAAAAGGTTCACGGGGACGAGTAACTCCCATTTGTTGCCGAACTGACGCACTGTTGCTTCGCCGACGGGGCCGTTGGGGGTTGTCAGCTTCATCGTCCAGAAGCCGTCGAGTTTGTATTCGCCTTCGGAGACTTTCTCGATCTTGGATGCGACGGCCGCGCGGTAGTAGAGTTTTTCGTTGGTGGCGGGGCCGGTGAGCGTGAGCGTTCTGCGGATTGACGTGAACGGCTGGCCTTCCATCTTCAGCGGCAGCGGCTGATCTTCGACGGTGATGCCAGCGAATGAGTAGCGGAACGTCGGCTGTTGCTTGGCGTCGAGCTTGTAGCCAAGGAATCGGAAGCCGCTGTCTCGCGCGGGCGTTGTGGGCCACGAGTCGTTCGGGGACGCGAGTGTCGCCAGTGGCGCGTGCGGTGCGAGTTCAATCAAATGATCGCCGAGCGGTGCCTCGTAACCTTGGCCTCGGCCGTTCCAGTGACGAGCCGCGTCGATGAAAGCTCCGTGCCAGACGAGTGCCAGTCGCATTTCGTTGGCATCCCACGCGAGGTTGACCTTCTCGGGATAGCCCACGCCGATCGCGCGCGATCCAGCACCTTCGATGAAGTTGCGATAGACGATGGGTGAATCGGTCGGCTTCAGTTCGATCGGCTCGCGCACCAGACCGACGGGAACTGCCGCCTTGCCGCCGTCACCGAGGTACATCCAGACGGCACCGATCTGCAAATCGACGTTGGCGGACAGCACATCGCGGATCGTGGCCTGGCCGAACGGCCACGGCGCGGGCATCCGCGTACCGGATCGGAAGAGCTGCGGATCGCGCATGTAGCGGTCGAACCATTCGGGCCGCAACCGCGCGTGCATCCGAGTGAGATTGATCGCGCGGATGCCTGTTGAGGGATGCTCGTTGAAGTCATGGCACTTGATGCACGAGAGGGCTTGCCCACCGACGAGATGTCGCCCGGCCGCCTTCGTGCGGTACTCGGGTTCGGGGTATTCGCGCGTCGGCAGCGGATCGGGCTTCGTGTCGAGCGCCGTCAGTTGTTCGGCCAGCGGGTTGATGTTCGCTCCGCCGAACTTCGGCATCTTCGCAAGCATGTAGATTTTGCGGTCATCGCCGCCGTTGTTGAGGACGTGTTTGAGGAACTCGGGCCGCAGTTTGTCGCCGACTCCCGTGAGCTGCGGCGGCAGACGGCCTTCGTCTCCCATTTCCTTCTGCGTCGTCTCGAAGAAGGCGTCTCGTTCCTTCTCGACTCCGCCGACTTGGCCTCGCTTGTGGCAGGCATAGCAGTTGAGCGACGCCATCGTGCGGTGAATCTTCTCAGCGGGAGACTCTTTCGTCCCGGCATCCGACTTCGAGGTGGTAAGCGCCGCGACGAGCGATTCGCGCTGCTTGGCACTCAGTCCGAAACGTGGCACGTTGGCGGCACCGTTCGTCGCGACGTTCTCGGCGAGACAGCCACTCGCGCCAGTCTGCTCGTTCACGACGAGTTCTTTCAGTGACTTCGCCTTCAACGTCGAGATGACTTGCTTGCCGTCCTCTTTCAACTGATGACATGCCGCGCACCCGAGTGACCCGAACAACGCGCGGCCCTTGTCGGCCAGAGTCGCATCAATGGTGAAAGCAGCCTTGTCCGTCTTCGGTCCCGTGTCACTCGCAACTGCCGCATCTTTCGCTTCGAGGAACACGAAGTTCGCCAGAGGTTGCTGCTTCAATCCTCCGCCGGACAGATCGACATCGAGCGTCCATTCGCCTCCCCCTTGGAAGTAGTCGATGATGAGCGGATGAAAGCCCACGTCGAGGATGACCTTGCCCGACTTGAACGTGTGCGGCCGAACGCCGCCGTTATCGACAATCAATTCCTTCCCGACATACGCTCGGCTCCCGTCGTCCGAACCGAGATGAATCTGATACTGACCGGGCTTGGTGATCTTGAGGAACGTCGTGAAGCGAACGGCAAAGTTGTTCTCACGCCCTGCGACCGTGAGATCGAATCCAGCGCATGTCCCCGTCGAATTGGGGGTGAGCTTGTCATAGTCGAGGAAGTCGTTGCCGCCCACCTCATAGACGGCGTACTTCACGTTGGGAGACAGCTCGACCGGATCGACGAAGTGCTGCGCGAGGTCGCGGTACTCTTCATCCTTCAGTCCCAGCGCGGGCATCCGTCCCGAAGGCCGGACCTTGAGCGGGTCTTTCAAGAACGCCATCAGGCTCGGGACGGAATACTTCTTGCCGACATCGGGCAACGGGATCGTCGTGGCCAAGTCGGCCAACTTGCCACCGCCCGGCTTGTCTCCCAGCGGCGCATGACACGCGGCACAGCCCGCCTTCTGAAACGTGGCCGCTCCCTTCTTGGCGGCTCCGCGATCCGGATGTGACTCGGTCACAGAACCGGTCGTTGCCAAAAAGTGAACGAGTGCTTCGACGGTTCCCGCACGATCAGCCTCGGGCAGCGCAGCGATCACGTCGGGCATCGCCGTCCCCGGTTTGATCGAGTGCGGTTTGGCGAGGTACTCGCGCAGCCAATCAACCCGCGCCCGGTTGCCGATCTCGTCGAGATGCGGAGCCTTCTTCGTGTTGACCACCTCTTTGATCTCATTCCCCGCCGAGTGGCAACTCAGGCAATTCAACTCGCCCAGCAACAGCCTCCCTCCGGTGATGGCCTCAACCGGGATGACCTCCTCATCCAGCGTCAGCAACGGTGCAGTGTAGAACCGCTCGAACCCCGGCACGCGCGGCGGTGTCACTTCGGCGGCGACGAGAATGGAAGTGACCAGAACAGGCGCGATTCCCACGACAAGCAGGAGGGATCGACAGGTACGCAGCACCATGTGAAAAGCCTTGGCAGGAGTCACTTCGAGGCGGGACAAGGAAGGGCGGGGATCGTATCCACCGGCTCAACCAACCAGCAAGCTTCACTGTGAGATGAGGGCTTGCGAGCGTGGGAAGGCTTCCGATACACTCCGCCCCGCTTGGGTGGACCCGCTTGATTGAGACCAGCCCGCCAGCACAAAATTGCCCGATAGTGTAACGGTTAGCACAACAGATTTTGATTCTGTTTGTCCAGGTTCGAATCCTGGTCGGGCAACTCTTCGGCGTCACATTGTGAGTGATGCGAGACAGAATTGGTGAAAGGACTTGGAGCGAATCGCTCCGAGTCCTTTTTTGTTTCCCAACATCAGTTGGGGGCAGATTGGGGGCAGACATCGGACTTGCGTGGCATCTGCGTCGATTGCCGTTACAACGACAATCTCCACACAGGAGGCCCATCCCATGGCATGGCTCGAAAGACGCGGCGACCGTTTTCATCTCTGCTTTCGACTTGGCGAACAGAAGTTCAAGCGGTCGCTCAAGACCACCAATCAGCGGGAGGCAGAGACGACCGTCTGCCGGGTAGAGCGCCGGTTGAAGTTGATTGAAGACGGTGACTTGTCGATTCCCGATGATGCCGATTTGGCCACGTTTATTCTCGCCGATGGCAGGCTCGAGCGCCCGGTCGTGGTTCGCGCGATGACACTGCGCGAACTGCTCGTGAAGTATGAGAGCGGACTGCGTGTTGGAACGCTGGAAGCGAACTCGATCGCCACGATCAAGCTGCATCTCAAACACATCGCTCGAATTTTCGGTTCCAAGTTGCGAGCCGACCGTCTGACGTTCAGCGACCTGCAAAACTATGTCGATGTCCGCAGCTTGGAGCGGGGCAAACGCGGTCGCCCCATCAGTGCCGTCACGGTGAAAAAGGAACTCGCCTCGTTGAGTGGCGTGTGGAATTGGGCGGCACGCATGGGAGATGTGCGGGGCGTGTTTCCCAGCAAGGGCTTGAGCTTTCACAAGACTACCGAGAAGCCGATGTTTCAGACGAGGAGCGAGATCGAGCGTCAGATCGCGAAGGGTGGGCTGTCGGACATCGAACAGGCCGACTTGTGGGATTGCCTCTATCTCTCAGCAGACGACATCGACGACGTGTTGCAAGTGGTTCAGGAAGTCGCACTGCATGACTTCATCCACCCGATGGTGTTGCTGGCCGCTCATACCGGGGCCAGGCGCAGCGAGATCATGCGTGCGCTGTCTCAAGACTTCGATTTCGACGGTGGCTTTGTGCGACTTCACGAGAAGAAGCGTGTTCGTGGGCGGACGACGACTCGCGCCGTTCCACTGTCGAATCAACTGAAGAGTGTGATGTCCGCATGGCTCACGAGCCGGACTCATCGGCAGACGTTCACCCACGGAGACGAGACTCTGACCGTGAAGGACGCCACACACCACTTGAACTGGACGCTCAAGGGAACGAAGTGGGAGTGCATTCCCGGCTGGCACGTCTTCCGACACTCGTTCATTTCCATCTGTGCCAGTCGGGGAATTGACCAGAGGTTTATTGATGCGTGGACGGGACATCAGACAGAGGAGATGCGGAAGCGGTATCGGCATCTGTTTCCGAATGTCCAGCAGATGGCCTTACAGTCCGTGTTTGGGACGTAGCAGTCCCTCGGCCTGAATCCGGGTGAGTTCTTCATGCGAGATCATCCACTCCTGCGAGTTGCCCCGACCGCAGGGGCGTTTCTCGGCGCGGATGCGTTGGTGGCGGCACCACTCCCGCACTGTGAACTCGGCCTTGCCAAGCAGCTTTGCCACGTCGGCCGTCGAATAGAATTTCTGTGCGACATGCTCTTGAGCCAGCCGCCGCAGGATGTCTTCAATCCGCTCCAGACGTTCGCACAGTTGTTCGTTGCTCATAATGCTCTCACTCTGAAGGATTAGATTGCCAACTGATTCGATCACCCCATGACACCGTTTCGCTCACCACACCCGCACGAGAACAAAGGCTTTGTTGCCAGAGGTTGTCCGGTCAGGTGATTCACCAGCAGGATTGCCGTTTGAAATATCCGCCCTCATCCGAGGGGACTTCTTCGTGTTTCGTTCGCCGACAACTCTCAACTTCAGAAGGGCACATCCGTTAAGTCGGCGGATGGCCAATCCGCCGGCATTTCCGGCAACACGAGTGTTTCTTCGTCGATACCGCAGACCGCTGCGAGGGATGGCAGCGGTGTCTCTGACGGCTCGCGCAACGGGATGTCCGCTCGAATGAGCCACTTTGCGGGGATTGGTCCTCGGGACTGCGTTGTCTGTTCGACCGCTCCCTGTTCGAGGAGCGCGTGCAGATGCTCCCGGACAGTTCGCTCGCTCACGTTCATCGCTTGCGACAATTCCTTTGCCGTGTGTTCCCCCGTGAAGTCTCGCAACCGCTTCACGAAGCGTTTGAGGGCTTCCGCAGACTTGTTCCCAAGGCTGCACGCCAACACTTCATTCAACAGCATCTGAGCGACCCAGTAATCTTCCGGCTGCGCCACAATCCGGCCCGACTCATCGCGACTGCGCTGGAATTGATGCAGCAGGGCACTGGCTTGAATCGTGCTGGCCACATGCCCGAACGTTCGGCGGACCTCCAGCGGTTCACTGGGAAACAGCCGGGCGAGGTTCTCTGAAAAAGGGATGACGACGGGTCGTGATTCCAACAGACGATGCACTGCGTGAAACTCCTGTCGCAACGTCTCACGAAGTTCCAGCGAACTCTGGCCCGCCAGTTGGCGACCGCTGGCCGCGAGTATGCGGCGCGTTTGCTCGGGACGTTCGTCCGGTTGAAGGATCAGACAGCGGTTCGCATCCTCTTCAAACACTTCGGGAGCCGTCGTCGATTCGGCATACGCAATCGGTCCCTGTTGTCGGATGGTTACGGCTTTCGGGCCTTCGGGATCGGAAATCGTATGGACCTTCACCAACTGACCGGATGAAATCATCTCCCGCAGGGCTTTTGTGGTCTGGGCCGACTCGTCGTTGTGATGCCGGGATCGCTCTCCCGCCACGACGAACCGGTGTTCCAGTTCACCGGGTGGCAGGTAATAGAGGGCGTTCGGTGTGATGTCGGTGGCCATCAGCACCGCTTCCGCCGGGAAGAGCCGAGCCACCTGTTCGATTACATACGACTTGCCCGACGACGATGGCCCCTGCACGATCACGGCGAGGGGATGCTCCAGCAGTCGCGACGTGCCTGTCAGATAGATCGTCAGCGCGAGCAGATGTTCACCAGCGACTCCCACGGCGGCGATCCCTTCCACGATCCAGCGCAGCAAATCTCGCGACTTGAGGATTGCTTCCAGCTTGAGCCGCAGTTCGACCGGCATCTCTTGGAGGTACTCGTCCCGTGTTTTGCGCGCGGGTTGATCGACATCAAGGAGGAGACTCACGCCGCCTCCCTGTCCGATTGGACTCCGAGTTGAATCGCCTTCCGCTGCCATTCTTCCTCGAAGTGGCGTGATCGGAATTCCTGCCGAAGATCGTCACTCAACGCCTGTAATGCGGCTTCCAATGTCGGGAGTTCTTTCCGAACCGCGTAACCGACCAGTGCCCCGGACACTTGTCGGACGGAACGGCGCGGGTCCCGTGACGGTTGTGGTCGCTGTCGTCGAATCGGTCCCGTGGTCGAGCCGAATCGTTCCGTACACTGCTGAACGATTTGCCAAAGGGGATGCACCGTGCGGCGGGTGGCATTTTCATTGTCCGCCAGACGCAGGGTGAACCACACGTCCGTCAGGTAATGCCAGAGGTCTGCGCGCCGGGTCAGCAGGTCATCCAGCGTATGGATGCCGGAGGCGTTCAAGACGGCGCGTCGGATTTGGAACTCGAACCGCCAGACATCGGCGTTCTCTTTGAGTCCCCACAGCGGCAGGAACCAGAACTTTTCACTGTGAACCACTTCCGCCGACTTGTCATAGATTCTCCGCAGGATGTCGGAGTTCGTTGCTCCCACGTACAGGGTCTCCAACCGGTCGAGGTTCGTGAAGACGCGCCGCTTTGCCACGTGGGACACAGCCAAACGGCGCACGAAGTCGTCGGTCAGTCCACCGGGAAGCAACACATCGACAGTCAGATCACAGCGGCTCATGCGACAATGTCGGACTGTTCCACCGGCCAGTTCCGCCAACTCGGCTTGCACCTGTTCGATGGCCGCTCGCTCGCCACGATGCCACAGCAGTTCGGAGTTCAGCGACACGAAGACATTCGGTGTTTCACCGTCCGGTCGAGCCTTGCGGGACAGGTAAAGTTGGAAGCCCGGATACTGCACATGAAACGGATAGTTGGGCTTCCCACCGGGCAGGACGAGGCACCGTCCATTGCCCACGACCCAACCCTTCGTCCCTCGCGCGGCACGTTTGAGTTGAGCCAGCCTGGTCACAATCCGCGACCAGCCCGCGTCGAACTCGACGAACATCCCGAAGTCGAGACTATCCGTTCCCGCCAGCAGGACGCGACATTCCTGGATGCGAGGCTCCTCATAATCCACTGAAATTTGAGCAGGGCGTGTTACAGACAACGCCCTGTCTGCGGGGGCGTCGGTCGCTGGGGCCGACGCGGATGCGTTCGGCCCCGCGACCGACGTTTCGGGAGCGACTGCCTGAGTCACGTCACACCCGGCAACCCCTTCCTCGTGGGATTCACTGGTGGCCTCGTCATCATCCGCGCGTCGTGGCATGAATTTGGACTCCGTTCCAAAGGCCCAACGGGGGGTGATACCCCGTCGGGCAGGCGTTGCAAAACATCCTGTTTGACACCGCATCGCACCCGGCCATCGGCAGTCGCCAAACAGGTGCCGGTGCGAGGTTCGTAGCTTCTACTTCTTCTTCGTTGGACGGCCTTTCGGCTTGGGCGGTGAGACCGGTTTCGTGTCGTCGCTGGCTGGCGACTGTTGATCCCGCGTCACAAAAACATCCATGCCGCTGACCAATTCATCGGGCAATCCCTTTGCCAGTTGCGTGTACCACTCTGCCACCTCCTTGTACGTCATGGGGCTGTTCGTACAGCCTTCCATCTTTGTGGGATACTTGGCCCATTCGTCGAAATGCGTGTGTTCTGAATTCGTCCGCAAAAACCCCGTTGTTTCCAAGCACCGAGCGATGTAGAGCCACTCCACGATCAACCGCTGCCGCGAGATTCCCGCTTCATCCGCAACTTGATCGAGATAGGTGAGAAGCGAGGCTGGCAGGCTCAGCGAGATCGTCCGCAACGGCTCGGCATACTCCTTCGGACGCCCCGTGGGGTTGTTGGATCGGCTGCGGCGTTTCATGCCCTTGTCCTGATTTAGATATACATATCGTTATCATGGCGTAAAGTAGCTCCCGGAATCACCACCGTCAAGCTCGGCTTTGCTCTCGGTGGAGATCGGGGCGGAGTGCAGTCACCAAATTGTGGTAGTCCTGTCGCTCCGCGACAGGAAGCGAGAACACACGAGTGGCGTTTGCCGTTGATCCGAGGTGACTCGGCAGACAACGCCCCCTGCTGATCGCGTGACACCGCTCTCAGGCCGCGAGTGGAACCGACCACTTCGCGTGGCCGCATGAGCCACCGCCTCAAGCATCAGGCCGAGGCGTTGTCCGCCGCCTGCGACGTGATCAGTTCATGCCACAGCGTCGGGAGGGTTTGGCGGTGGTCACCTTGGAAGTAGAAGGATTGGCCGCCGTCGGCGACGGTGCGGGTGAGGATCGTTTTCCAGGGGCGATAGTAATAGAACGGATCGTCCTTGCTCGGCGTTCCGTCTCGCCAGTTCGAGGGGAGCGGGATGAGATCGAACACGGCGGTCGTGAAGTGGCGGAGTTCTTTGCCCTGTTGCCGGGCGACGTTGCGGCCCATCGAGAGGGCTTTGAGGTAGACCTCGGGGCCGGTCACGGCCGAGCCGATGTTGAGGAACACTCCCCCTTCGAGGTCTTGCACGCTGCGGGCGAAGATCAGGAAGTCGGTGAAGCTGGTCGCGCCGAGGGCCGCACCGTCGCAGTTGGGATGTGAATGGGTGATGTCTCCACCGATGGTCACATGACTGGTGACGGGAATGCTGAGTCGCCAACCGGCAGCGGCGATGCTCAGGTTGCGATTAGGAAACTTTTCCTCTTCGATGACCCGTCCGACCGCTTCACCCAAGCCTTCGCTGCGGGCTGCTCCCTCGCGAAGAATGTCGTTGAGACGACTGGTCTCGTGCCAGAGACCAAATTGACCGACCTTGATCCACTTCGCCACGTCTTCGCTCGTCCCGCCGACCAGCGCCAGTTCAAAATCGTGAATGATCCCCGCGCCGTTCGTGGCGACGTGCGTGACCAGCCCGCGTTCCATCAGGTCGATCAGATACCGAGACAGTCCCAATTTGATTGGATGTCCGCCCAACATCACAACCACGGGGCGCTCGTTCCGCCTCGCCCGCTGAATCGCATCGATGAGCGTCCTGAACTCCGGATGCGAGAACGGCGGCAGCGGTGACTGAAGGGGGGCCACGTTCGCGATGACCAGATCGTGCCCACGGTCTTGCACTGGTTGAAGATTCACGTCCCGGCGATCAAACAGTGGATACCGAGACATGAGAATTGCTCGTCAGAACATCGAGATCATTTCAGCGGATACAACCCCGCCGCCGTTGTTGGCGGTGTCGACGGTGTTCTCGCGGTAGGTCCGGTTGCCGTTGCGGTCGTAGCCGTACTGGATGCGGTCGGTGTCGGAACTGGTGCCGTAGTTGTACCAGCGGTTGTCCTTCACTCGCCCGAACCGGTCGAAGCCGGAGTAAATGTCTCCCGTGTCGGGATCGTTCGAGCCAGCCAGATC
>JAYTQJ010000482.1:0-20340 GCA_043746775.1 Schlesneria sp. | reverse complement strand
TTTATCTGCTCTTGCGAGAAGCCGTCGATCAGAGGCCACTCGATCAGGTTGTCCCCGACGACAACGAACGTCCGCCTCGCAACCCGCTTCCGGTCGTCGGCATCCCCGCCACTGATGCCGTCTCCGTCGAGCAGCCGCTCGCGCCGTGACGCTGCGCATGAATGTTGACCGGAACGCCTCATCCGGCTTGTTCGTCGCGGGGGGGATCAGTTCTAATGCGGCCGATCAGAGTTGGCTGATTCTCATCGCTCTCGCCGATCCCCCGCCGTTGAAGTCTTCCCGCCAGATTCCTTCTCGTGTGAGTCCCGCCGCCATGACCAGCGTTCCTCGTTCGTTGCTGTTACTCGGTTTGATGGTTCTCGGGTTGGAAGCGATCTCGTCTGAGTCGGCTTTCGCACAAGCCACAACTCCGGCGACCAGCCCGGCCATCGACTTCAGCCGCGACATCAAGCCGATCCTGTCGAACAACTGCTTCTTCTGTCATGGGCCGGATCCGGCCGAACGCAAAGGGGGCAAGGAGGGCTTGCGGCTCGATACCGAAGCTGGGGCAACGCTCGATCAAGGCGGGACGTTTGCCATCGTGAAGGGGCAGCCGGACAAGAGCGAACTCATCAAGCGAGTGGCTTCCACAGACCCTGACTTTCAGATGCCACCCAAGGCGACCGGGAAGAAGTTGACCGAGCGAGAGGTCACGCTGTTGAAGGAGTGGGTCAAGCAGGGCGGCAACTACGCGGCTCATTGGTCGTACGCGAAGCCTGTTCGCCCGGCGGTTCCCTCGGTGAAAGATGCGGCTTGGGCGAAGGGTGACATCGACAAGTTCATCCTGTCGCGGCTGGAGCGTGAGGGACTGAAGCCCGTTGCCGAGGCCGACCGGCACTCGCTCATCCGTCGCGTGTCGCTCGATCTGACCGGCCTCCCCCCGACGTGGGCCGAAGTCGAAGCGTTCGTCAACGACCAAGACGCGAACGCCTTCGAGAAGGTTGTTGATCGGTTGCTCAAGTCGCCCGCGTATGGAGAGCACTTCGGACACATGTGGCTCGATCTGGCGCGGTATGCCGACTCGGCGGGCTACGCCGACGATCCGTCACGCACGATCTGGGCCTTTCGCGATTACGTCATCAAGTCGCTCAACGCCAACAAGCCGTTCGATCAGTTCACCATCGAACAGATTGCGGGGGACCTGCTCCCCGATGCGACCGATGACCAGATCATCGCGACCGCCTTTCATCGCAACACGCTGACGAACAGCGAAGGGGGGACGAACGACGAGGAGTTCCGCAACGTCGCCGTCGTGGATCGCGTCAACACGACGATGGCCGTCTGGATGGGGACGACGATGGCGTGTGCCCAATGTCACACGCACAAGTTCGACCCGATCACTCAAGAGGAATACTTCCGCGTCTTCGCGTTCTTCAACAACACCGACGACGCCGACCGGCGCGATGAGTCTCCCTTACTCAGCCGCTTCACCGAGAGCCAGCTTCAGCAGCAGTCACAACTTCAAAACGAGCAAGCTGCAATCGAGATGAAGATTCAGAACGCGGGGCCTGAACTCGCGGCGGGTCAAGCGAAGTGGGAGCAGTCGTTCCCGCTCGACCTGAAGTGGACCGCGACGAAGCCCGCGACCGCCACGTCATCGGGTGGCAGTGAACTCGCTATCGCCGACGATGCGAGCATCAAGGCGGCGGCAGGATCGAAGACGGCGAAGTACACGATTGAGATTCCGTTGGATGTCGCCTCATCTCTTCCTCCCTCCCCTCAGCGGGGAGGGCCGGGGGGGGGGGGCGATCCACAATCGACGCCCCCACCTCAATCATCACCCCTCCCCAACCCTCCCCCTCAAGGGGAGGGAGGAAGAAGTGCCAAGACGGTCGTCAACGCGCTGCGGCTTGAAGCGATTCCCGACGACGCTTTGCCGGGGAAGGGACCGGGTTTTGGAGGAGGCAACTTTGTGCTGTCCAAACTGTCGGCGTTCGTGCAGCCGCCGGAAGGGTCACGAATGACGGGCCGCGTCGTGCGTGTGGAGAACCTCGCGAAGGGAGGCTTCCTCCATCTGGCCGAAGTGCAGGTCTTCAGCGGGGCGGACAACGTCGCTCGCATGGGTGAGGCCAAGCAGGTCAGCACCGATTACGGTGGCCCGCCCGAACGGGGGATCGACGGCAACACCGACGGGAACTATGCGAACAACTCGGTGACTCACACCGGAGCCGCCGACAACGCGTGGTGGGAAGTGGACCTCAAGGCCGATCACCCGCTCGACCGCATCGTCGTCTGGAACCGCACCGATGCCGGGACCGAGGCGCGGCTGAACAACTGGCGCGTCGCGGTCCTCAACGCGAACCGCGATGTTGTGTGGGAGTTCAAGAGCACCGACCTCATCAAGCCGTCGCGCGAACTTTCCTTGAGCGGTGTGCGCGACGTGAAGTTCGTCGCTGCCTTCGCCGATCACGAGCAACCAATGTTTGAAGCCAAGAACGCGATCGACGGCAAAGCCAATTCGGGCTGGGCCGTGGGAGGAGCCATTGGCCAACCGCACGTCCTCACCGCTATCGCCGCATCGCCGGTCGAGGCACCGGCCGGATCGAAGCTCGTCGTCACGCTCGACCAATCGTCCACGTTCGAGTCTCACGTCCTCGGCAAGTTTCGGTTGAGCTGGACCAACGACACGCGCGTCGCTGAATTCGCGAAGACTCCGCCCGCGATCCTGGCGATCCTCAACATCGCGTCCGACAAACGAACCGATGCTCAGAAGACTGAGCTTGCGAAGCATTACGTTTCGATCGCGCCGGAACTGAAGGCTGATCGAGACAAACTGGCGGCGGTCAAGAAGCAACTCGCCGACCTGAAGCCGGCGATGACCGTGCCGATCATGAAGGAACTCGCGGCCAACATGCGTCGCAAGACCAAGCTGCAATACCGAGGCAACTTTGAAGACCTCGGCCAAGACGTGACCGAAGGGACGCCCGCCGCGTTTCCTCCGCTCCCGCAGGACGCGCCGATGAACCGGCTCACGCTGGCGAAGTGGCTGATCGACGCGAACAACCCGCTCACGGCCCGCGTCATCGCGAACCGATTCTGGGAACAAGTCTTCGGCATCGGCATTGTCTCGACGAGCGAAGACTTCGGTGCCCAGGGCGACCAACCGTTCCACCCCGAACTGCTCGACTGGCTCGCGGTCGAACTCCAAGAGGGGAGTCCGAGTCTTAACTCCCCTCGCCCCGGCTCGGGCACCGCCGCTTCGGTGGTCGGGAGAGGGGCCGGGGGTGAGGGGTCTTCTTCCGTCCAAGCCCAACCCTGGGACATGAAGCGCTTCGTGAAGCTGCTCGTGATGTCAAACGCTTACCGCCAGTCATCCAAGGTGACGCCGGACCTCTTCGAGCGCGACCCCGACAACCGCCTGCTCGCCCGAGGCCCCCGCTTCCGACTCTCCGCCGAAATGATCCGCGATCAGGCACTGGCGATCTCCGGATTGCTCAGCCCGAAACTGTACGGCCCGTCGGCCAAGCCGCCTCAACCGACCAGCGGTCTCTCCGCCGCGTTCGGCAGCAGCACCGACTGGATGACGAGCGCCGGTGAGGACAAATTCCGACGCGGCCTGTACACCGAATGGCGTCGCTCAAACCCGTACCCGTCGATGTCCACCTTCGACGCGCCGAACCGAGAAGTCTGCACCGTCCGCCGCTCGCGAACCAACACGCCGCTGCAAGCCCTCGTCACGCTGAACGACCCCGTTTACGTCGAGGCCGCGCAGAGCCTCGCCCGCCGCATCGCCGCCATCGGTTCCTCAACACGAGACAAAACCCTGTTCGCCTTCCGCCAAGTCACCTCGCGCAACCCGACCGACGACGAACTGAACCGCCTCGAAAAACTCTTCACCGCCTCGCGCGAGCAACTCCAAAAACAACCCGACCACGCCCTGAAACTCGCCACCGACCCCCTCGGCCCCGCTCCGAAAGACGCCGACATTCCCGAACTCGCCGCATGGACACTGGTCGGTAACGTCCTCTTGAATCTCGATGAGATGTTGATGAAACGCTGAGATGATTTCCGCGCATGTTCAAGCCGCCTGACAACCCAAGAGACGACCAGCGTGAGCGATCCCTACACAATTCGGATTTTCGTGCCAGACGGCGACCCAGAGGGGGCGAAGATCGTTGAACTGATGAATTGGACGGGAGTCGGAATTGCGTTTCCACGCACAAAATGGACGCAATTGAGGGTTCGCCCGGAATTCAAAAGAAGCGGCGTCTACATTTTGATTGGACCTGCGGAGGGAACGGACGACGATCTCCCGACCGTATATGTCGGGCAAGGCGACGAAATCGGTTCTCGCATTGAATCTCACCATGCGTTCAAGGATTTCTGGGATTGGGGCTATGGCTTCGTCTCCAAGGGAAACGCTCTGAATCGAGCTCACATCACGTGGCTAGAACAGGCGTTGCTTCAGCACGCGAAGTTGGCCAATCGCTGTCACCTCGACAACGCCACCCAACCGAAAGAACCAAGCCTATCGGAATCCGATCGAGCCGATACGGAAGGGTTCTTGCGCGAGATGCTGCGCATTCTTCCCCTTCTCGGCGTTCGCGTCTTCGAGAAGCCCGCCCCGGTGGTGACGCCGGGCGCACAGTCACTGTCTCCATCTAACCTCGCATCGACAGATTCCAGAGACACGGTGGTTGTTCCCGCTCAAGAACCTGGTTTCTCCAAGACTTTTATTGATGAAAACTCATGGGACGCGATCCGCATCGGTGGAGGCATGCTTGAGAAGATCAAATACATTGCTGCCTATCAACCCTTTCCCGTCTCAGCAATTACACACTACGCAGGGGTCAAACGCATCGAACCCTACGGTGACGATGGCAAGTATCGGCTGATCTTCACCGAGCCAGCTAAAACACTGCCGCAACCAATACCTTTTGCTGATGCGCCACCGGGATCGATGCAAGGGCCTCGTTACACCAGCCTCGCCAAGCTGTTGTCCGCCAAGCGAGTTACCGACCTGTTTCCTTCATCGAAGAATCCGTCGGATGGCTAATGCAAGTGATTGCACTATGTAAGGACACGGCGATTGCAATGACAGACGCAGAGTTGCTGAACAGACTGATTGGCGAGGGATGCTTGGTTGGGACCAATGGTGGTGGGTTGCGCGACGTGGCATTTGGTGGATTGATCGACGGTGCCTGTTGGTGGGTAGAGCTGTCCCCGGAAGATCAGCACCACACGCATTGCACTCCGTACATTCGGACACAGCAGTACCATGACCGTGACTTGGCGTTCTATGGCGACAATGAGGAATTGGTCCTGTACTTTGCCCCGTACACGGAATGGCCGGAACTCGATGTTGACCGCCATTTGAAAGCGTGGAGCCGCTGGCGTGTGGAACTGAAGTCACCGGGAAATCACGAACGTCTGACACGGTTCGTTCAAAATTGCTTGCGGATGCAGATTGAACTTTGAGAGCTCTCGCTCTGTTCTTGAACGGGGTGGTAGGCAGACAGTTGTGGAGGCACGTTTTATGATCGGCCACAAGAAACTCAGCGAAATTCGTCAGCAACTAAAGGCGGCGTTGGACGCGACGGGTGACGATCCCATTCAATGGTTGGAACAACAGATGGCTTCACCCCAATCCACGTTGACGGACAATGAGAAGGGGAACGAAGTGCTGCAATCGCTCCAGCGGTTTCTGAAAGCCAAACCAATGACAGCGCGACGATCCCGTCGAGTCGCTGCAACAAAGTGACCGAAGGCAACGCGATACTCTGGTAGATAACCCACCGAACTCACAGCATCAGAGCTCTCACATGAACCAACACGCTCAACACTTGCAGCACATCACACGACGGCACTTCCTCCAGCAGGGCCAGATGGGGCTTGGGGCCGTGGCGCTGGGGGCGTTGATGAACCGCGATGGCCTTGCCTCGTCGGCCATTGATGTCGATCCGCTCGCTCCGAAGGCGGGGCACTTTACGGGGAAGGCGAAGCGGGTGATCTATCTGCATTTGACCGGGTCGCCTCCGCATCTGGACCTTTACGACTACAAGCCCGAGTTGGTGAAGCACACGGGTGAGCCGGTGCCCGAATCGTTTCTCAAGGGGAAGCGGTTTGCCTTCACGACCGGTGTGCCGAAGCTGCTCGGGACGCCGCGTCAGTTCAAGCAATGCGGCGAGGGGGGCGTGTGGCTGTCGGACGCGATTCCTCATTTGCACGACGTGGCCGACCACATGTGCGTTATCAAGTCGATGTACACCGAGCAGTTCAATCACGCTCCCGCCGAGCTGTTGCTCTACACGGGATCGGCTCGTTCGGGACGGCCTTCAATGGGGTCGTGGGTCACGTACGGACTCGGCTCGGAAAGCGACGACCTGCCCGGTTTCGTCGTCCTCATTTCGAGCGGTGTGCAGCCCAACGGCGGCAAGAATTCGTATGGCAGCGGCTTCCTACCGTCGGTCTATCAGGGAGTGCAGTGCCGCTCGAAGGGGGATCCCGTGCTGTATGCCTCCGACCCGGCGGGGATGGACCGCGACCTGCGGCGAGCCAGCCTCGATGCCCTCCGCGACCTGAATGAGATTCAGGCGAAGGAACTCGGCCACCCCGAGACCCTGACGCGCATCGCGCAATACGAACTGGCCTATCGGATGCAGACGGCCGTCCCCGACGTGATGGACATCACCAAGGAGACGAAGGAAACGCACGAGGCCTACGGCGCGATGCCGGGTCAAGCCAGCTTCGCCAACAATTGTCTGCTCGCTCGCCGCTTGGTCGAGAAGGGGGTGCGGTTCGTGCAGCTCTTCGACTGGGGCTGGGACTTCCACGCGACCGGGGCCGACACCGACATCCGCGACGGCTTGACCACGAAATGCAGGACGATGGACAAGCCGATCGCGGCCCTCATCAAGGATCTCAAGCAGCGCGGGTTGCTCGACGAGACGTTGATCGTGTGCAGCGGTGAGTTCGGCCGCACGCCCTTCCGCGAAGGCCGCACGTCGGGAGGCAACCTGCTCGGTCGCGACCACTACCCCGATGTCTTCTCGATCTTTCTCGCAGGAGGCGGCATCAAGGGTGGCCACTCGCACGGCGAGTCCGACGAATTCGCCTTCAGCCCCGCGAAGGACAAGGTCCACATCCACGACCTCCAGGCGACGATCCTGCACCAACTCGGCTTCGACCACACGAAGCTCTCATACAAGTTCCAGGGTCGCGACTACCGCCTGACCGATGTTCACGGCAACGTGGTCAACCAGATCATTGCTTGAGTTGATTGTGGTCTTCAGTCGCGAAGCGACGGCAGCAAATAGCCATGGGCGTCAGCCCACGGGAAGAGGCCACGTGACCGGATGAGCCGCGAAGCGGCGGCAGCAAGGAGTTCGTGAAACGCAGTCGCGACCTTCTGTCGCCGCTTCGCGGCTTGCACACTTTTGTTCGCCGTCGTCTGCGGGTTGACACCCGCAGCTAATCGCTGTCATCGCTTCGCGATTGGAAAACGGTGCGGTTGGAAAACGGTACGAGTCACTCCCAAGCCAGCGGCTTGAGCCACGCGGCTTTGAGTTCGACGAGGCTTGCGTCGATCATCGACTCCCCGCCGGAAGCCGCGATTCGCACGCGACCGCTCGATGTGACTTGGCCGATGCGAGTGAGTGGCAACGCGGTGAACGTTGCCTCGAACTGCGCAGCCTTCGCCGGTTCGACTTCGATCAGGAACCGGGTCGCACTTTCGGAGAAGAGCAACACGGCGGGTGCGCTGAGGCTGGCAGCCTCAGCCACGGAAGAGATGTCCAACTCAACACCGAGTCCGCCCGCGAAGGCCATTTCAGCGGCGGCGGTGGCGAGGCCCCCTTCGCTGAGATCGTGGCAACTGCGGATGAGGCCGCTCGAAATCGCGCGATGGACGGCGGCGAAGATCTTCGGGGCCTGTTCGAGATCAACGTGCGGGACGGTTCCTCCGCTGAGGCCGTTGACCAGCGCGTAATGACTGCCACCCATCTCGTCGCGCGTCACGCCGACCAAATACAAAAGATTGCCCGCCTGCTTGAGGTCCATCGTCACCGCCTGTCGCACGTCGGCGATCTGGCCGATCGCGCTGATGAGGAGCGATGAGGGAATGGCCACAGTTTTCTTGTCGCCTGTCGCCGGATCGACATACGAAAACTCGTTGTTCAGGCTGTCCTTGCCGCTGATGAACGGAGTGCCGAACGCAATCGCCGTGTCCTTGCATCCGAGAGCCGCGCGCACGAGAGACCCCAGCGTTTCGGGACGTTCGGTGTTCCCCCAACAGAAGTTGTCGAGGATCGCGATGCGGCTTGGGTCGGCTCCGACCGCAACGCAGTTCCGCATCGCTTCGTCAATCGCGGCGGCGGCCATCCAGTACGGATCGAAGTCGCCGTAGTGCGGGTTCATCCCGTTCGAGACCACGACGCCACGCTGCGATGTCAGATCGGGCCGCACCACCGCCGCATCCGACGGTCCGTCGCACGCCACACCAACCAGCGGCTTCACAACCGAACCGGCCTGCACCTCGTGGTCGTACTGGCGGATGATCCACTCCTTCGAGCAGACATTCAGCGAACCGAGGATGCGGAGGAGTTGAGAGTTGAAGGTTGAGGGTTGAGGGGCAGAGGAGTGTCTTGTCCCTTCGCCCCGGCTTTGCGGGGAGAGGGTTAGGGTGAGGGGTTTGTCTTTGCTTTGCGTTTCAAGATCCGAAGGCGAAGAAGAACCCCTCACCCCCGGCCCCTCTCCCCGCAGAGCCGGGGCGAGGGGAGTTTCGAGCGGCGGCATGTAGACGGCATCGCGCACGACCGGCGGGCGGCCGTCGTGGAGGAAGCTCATCGCCACGTCGCCGACTGTTTCGCCGTGGTACGTCAGCTTGAGGCGGCCTTCGTTGCCGAACTGGCCGATGGCAGAGGCTTCAACTCCCTCGGCCGCGCACAAAGCAAAAAACTCGTCCCACTTGTCGGGTGGGACGGCGAGGACCATTCGCTCCTGAGCCTCGCTGATCCAGATCTCGGTGTAGGACAGACCGGCGTACTTGAGCGGGCACTTCTCCAGCCAGACGACTGCGCCGGAGTGTTCGCCCATTTCACCGACGGCCGAACTAAAACCGCCCGCTCCGCAATCGGTGATGGCGTGATACAGGCCGAGATCGCGGGCTTGCAGGACCACGTCGGCCACCATCTTTTCGGTGACGGCGTTGCCGATCTGAACGGCTCCGCCCGAGATCGTTTCGCTCTCGTGAGTCAGCTCGGCGGATGAGAACGTTGCGCCGTGAATGCCGTCGCGCCCCGTGCGGCCTCCCACCGCGACGATGAAGTCGCCGGGATGGACCTGCTTCTCGACCTTGCCGACCGGGATCATCGCGGCCGTTCCGCAATAGACCAGCGGATTGCCGAGGTAGCGCTCGTCGAAGAAGACCGCCCCGTTCACCGTGGGGATGCCCATGCGGTTGCCATAGTCGCGCACGCCCGAGACGACTCCCTTCATGACGGCCTTCGGGTGCAGCGTTCCCGGCGGGAGTGAATCGACCGGCGTGTCGGGCGGAGCGAAACAGAAGACGTCCGTGTTGAGGATCGGCTTCGCCCCGAGGCCCGTGCCGAGCGGATCGCGGATCACGCCGCCGATCCCCGTGTTGGCACCGCCGTACGGTTCGATGGCCGATGGATGGTTGTGCGTTTCGACCTTGAAGCAGACGTGCTGCTTGTCGTCGAACTTCACGACGCCCGCGTTGTCCTGAAAGACACTGACGCACCAGTCGTCCTTGCCGAGCCGCCGGCGAATCTCGACCGTCGCACCGAAGACGGTCTCTTTGAGCATGTTCTCGAAGACCCGCTCACCGTGCTCATCGCGGTAGCGGATACGCCCCTTCAGCGTCTTGTGCGAGCAGTGTTCGCTCCACGTTTGAGCGACCGTTTCGAGTTCGATGTCGGTCGGGTCGCGCTGTTGATCGACCCAGTGCTGCTTGATCGTCTGCATCTCGGCGAGGCTCAAATAGAGCTGCCCGTGCTTACTGAGGTGCATCAACGCGGCATCGTCCATCGCCCGGATCGCGACCGTTTTCAGAGCGAACTTGTACTCGGACCCGGCTCCGATCGACTCCATGCGCAGCGGCCCAACGATCACTCGTTCGATGGCATCGTTCGCCAGCACCCGCTTCGTCACGCGATCCAGATCAGTCGATGAGGCCCCTTCGTTGAACCAATACTTCCGCCCGGTCGCGACCGCCTCGACGTTGAAGCCGAGATCGACGAGCGCCTTCTGCGTACTCATCCCGACGTTGTCGGTGACGCCCGGTTTGTAGAGGACGTTGAGGAGTTGAAGGTTGAGGGTTGAGGGTTGAGAGGCAGATGAAGAGTTGCTGCCATTCTCTGGCCTTAGACCATCAACTCTCGACCATCGACCTTCCTCCGCCACCGGATCGACGAGCAGCACGCGGGCCGCGCGCACGACATCTGCCTCGCTGAGCGACGCGGCTTGGAGCAGGAACGACCTCGCGCTGCGAGCCGTCGTCACGGTCGAGGCTCCGAGTGCCCGAGCCTCATTCACCACGCGAGCCGCTTCGCGATCGACTTCATTCGCCGCCGGACTAACTTCCACTTCCCAAAGCATTCGGTTTCTCTTCGTCTTTCAGTAGGGTGGGCTGTGCCCACCAGGTTCTGTTGCGGAAGGTGGGCACATCCCACCCGACTTCTATTGGTCGAGTGCCTCGCGGCTCACTCGCCCCTCTGCCAGCAGTTGTTTCAGCACGTTGGCGTTCCCCAGCTTGATCGCCGTGCGAAACGCTTCGAGGCGTTGTTGCATCGCTTCGAGTCCGTCCATCACGTGAGCAGCGTTGTTCAGCAGGATGCCGGTCCAGAGACCGGGGTCTCCGGCCGCGACGCGCGTCGTGTCGCGGAAGCCGCTGCCGGTGAGCGGGCGGTTCTCGGGGGAGAGCGTTGAGGCGAGAGCCGACGCGACGACGTGAGGCAGGTGACTTGTCACAGCCAGCGCGGCATCGTGTTCATCGGGCGTCATCGTCACCGTTTTCATCCCGACCGACTGCCAGAAGCGTTCGAGTCGCGCGATGTCGTTCGCCGCCGCCGAGGCTTGCGGCGTGAGAACGCACAGCTTCCCTTCAAACAGATTCGCGTCAGCCGCTTCAAAACCTTGACGATGCGAACCGGCAATCGGATGTGCCCCGAGGAAGTTCGGCACGTCAGCCAACTCGGCACAGATCGGCCCTTTGACGGAACCGGCGTCGGTCAGGAGAAGTGGCGAGTGACGAGTGGCGAGTGACGAGTGGGAAGAGAGACCAGCGAGTGCCGTGCGGACTCCTTCGGCCACTTTATCGACGGGCGTGCAGAAGACGATCAGGGTTGCTCGGCGAGCCACATCCGCGAGGTCGGTCGATCCCTCGTCGATGAGTCCCGCCTGGCGAGCGGCCTCCAACCGCGATGCGTCTCGCCCGACTCCAATCACGCACTTCGCCGCCTTTCGCTGTCTCAGTGCCGCCGCCAACGAACCGCCAATCAAACCGACGCCGACGATGGCGATGATCTCTTCGGGGGGCGATGAAACGAGGGGCGGCTGGCTCATGGGGCCGCATTGTAGTCGGCCTCGCGAACGAACTGAAACGAGGGAAATCAGAATCAACTCGATCTGAATCGCTGTGAGCTAGGACTCGGAGATCCCCAGCAACAAACAAATCAGTTGCGACTGCTGTTTCAGCAGCAGCCGATGCTCGGCCAATTCTTGTTTGAACTGTTGGTGCATTGCTTCGAGTATTGAAAGTCGGTCATGGATTTGCTGCAACAAGCGTGAGCCCTCGACATCAGCGAGCGTGCTTTGACGATGGGCCACAAGCGGCAAGCGGTTCAATCTCAATCGTTCGAGCGTCGCGATCCCGATGGGTGTGACCGGATGCAGCGTCCCGTCGGCCAAGACCAGCAGATGGCGTTCGCGTGGTTCGGCTCGCGGATTCCATAACGGGACATCACCGGGCGACTGCGGCCAATAGTCTCCCTTGTTCAGATTGCATCGATGGCAGCAGTAGGCCAAGTTGTCCGGCTCATCTGTGCCGTGATGAGCGATCGGTTGGACATGATCGACGGTCAATTCGCTGGCGGTATCGTGTTCGTTGACACCGCAGTACTCGCACGCGGCATCGGCGCGTTGACGCACGAGAATCCTCGTCGAGTTCGGAATGGTCATGCGAGCTGTCCCGATTTCCGTGAAACCAATTCGCGTTGGAGGGAAACGATCTCGCTTCTCAGAGTCCGATTCTCGGCGGACAGAGATTGAATCTGTTGTGTAAGAGTAACCATGCTCGCTTCCAACACTTCAATCTGTCGTTGAAGTGGGCTTTGCGAAATCACCTTACGGTGGCGCGACAACAGTGCCTCTTCTCCCGCATCTTGTTCGGCATACCAAGCCTCGAGCTGCTGCCGTTCCTCGGCAGAAAGCAGCTCACCCCGACAGGATCGATCATGCAAAATTGTTGCGGAGATGCTGTTCGTCATGGTCATTTCCCATTCAATCGCATTGTGTTTGCCAACCGAAAGGAACCTAACGGATCGCCATCAGCCGTTCAATCGGTTTGCCCGCGCTGAACTTCATTGGGCGTCCAATTGGCGTGATGACTTCTTTTTCGGGGTCGATGCCAAGTTGTTTGAGGACTGTGGCGTAGAGGTCGGCGACTTCGATGGGATTCTCGGGTTGTTTCTTCTCGCCCGTTGGGTCCGTTGCGCCGAGGAACTGTCCCGCCGGGATGCCGCCGCCGCCGAGGAGGCAACTGAAACCGGTCGGCCAGTGGTCGCGACCGCCTGCCGGGTTGATGGCCGGAGTGCGCCCGAACTCGCCGATCACGAGGACGACCGTCGATTGCAAGAGGTCTCGTTCGGCGAGGTCTTTCAGGAGCGCGGCCAATGCCGGATCGAGGTCCTTCGCCCGGTTGGTGTGGGCTTCGAGGTTCCTCGCGTGGGAATCGAATCCGTTCAGCGCGACTTCAATGGAACGCACGCCCTCTTCCAAGAGTCGGCGCGCCACGAGACAGCCTTGGCCGAACTGGCTGTCTCCGTAGGCAGCCTTCACAGCGGCGGGTTCCTCTTTGAAGTCGAAGGCGCGGAGTTGCTTGGAACTCATCATCTTCAAGGCCGCGTCGATCGTGTGCTGATGCAGCGTTCGTTCGACCTTCGCACTGCGGTGCATCTGGAACGACTTCGACACCACTTCGAGGTTCTTCAATCGTCGTGCTTGTCGATCGTCCTCGACGCGCGGACGCAGGTTCTGGCCGTTGTCACCGGGATTGAAGATGCGATAGGCATCGAAGCGGTCGCCGAGGAATCCGCCGCGCGGAGGGAAGTTGCTGTCGCCCAGCGAGACGAACTGCGGAATCTCAATGCGGTCGTCGGGCAATTCGTGAGTCACGATGGCCCCGATACTCGGATGAACGAGCGTCGGTTCGGGGCGGTATCCCGTCTTGAGCATGTAGGACGCCCGTTCGTGATCCCCCTCTTTGGACACGAGCGATCGGATGACCGAGACGTGATGAAGCTGCTCGGCGACGAGCGGGTACAGATGCGCGATCTGCACGTCGGGGATCGTCGTCTTGATCGCCGTGACACCGCCATCACCGCCGATCTTCGTGCCGGGATGCGGATCCCACGTCTCAAGCTGACTCGCCCCGCCGCCAAGCCAAATGGTGAGAAACGATTTCGGCCGGTCGTTGCCGCGCCGTTCAGCGGCTCGAAGATCGAGACCGGGAACGGCGAACGACAAGCCTAGTGATGAGGCGGCGAAACGGAGGAAGTCGCGGCGGGATGGTGTCATAGTCAGTTCCAGTTCGGTCTTTCGTGAATGGCATCTGAGCGGGGCGGCGTCAGCCCCCCGGTTCTTGGACGTGAGTCCTTCCGATAATCTGAGCGAAGAACCAGGGGGCTAACGCCCAATGGCACTCACTTTGGGATGTAGCTGAAGTCGTAAGACTTCAGACGATCGTCAAAGCCGGCTGAATTCTTACGAATTCAGCTACGTAGCACAGAACGTCCATTGGAAATTCGCTCAAAGTGAGTGCCATTGGGCTAACGCCGCCCCGCTCAGAAAGGCGGAAGAGGGACTCACGTCCCCAAAGTTCAATGCCCCCAGCAGAACTCGGGCGAGTTGTAGAGCGTCCAAAACACATCTTCGACGGCGCTACCTCGGGCATTGCCGTTCTTCCCTTCCAACTGAGGCAACAGTTGTAGGCGTTCCTCCACGGTGGGGCGGCGGGTCAGGCAGACCATGAAGCAGAGGTCGAGGCAGGCATCGTCGTTGGGAGCCATCACGCCGATGCGGCCGATGGAACTGAAGGGCGTTCCTTCGGAACGGTCTTTCGCGAACTCACCGTTCATCCGCAGCAGGGCTTGAGGGATGGTCCCCGAGTGTTCGCCAAGTTCATCGTCACCGAGGTCGCCGAACTCTTTGACGAAGTTAATTTCACTGAAGAACCGCAACGTCCGTTGCACCCAGTGCGAGTTCTGGTCGATGGTCTTGATCGTCGAGGCTTGCAGCATCGCGCCGATGAGCTGTTCGGGACGGAGCCGCATGACGGGGAACGCGGCCCAATGCTGTTCAATGGCGTCGAGTTTCTCACCCGACTCAAACGCGGGATGTTCGGACGAGAGACGGAACGCGCGCGAGGCGGCGATCGTCGCGATCAGCCGCTTCATGTCGCAGCCATGTGCGCGGAAGTCGGCTCCGAGCAGATCGAGCAGGTCGGAGGAGTCGCGTCCGGTTGCTTTCGGGTTCGGCAGATCATCGACCGGCTCGAGCCACGGCTTGCCGAACATCAGCCCCCAAACGCGATTGACGATCGCGCGGTCGAAGCGGCTGTTGTCCGGATGCGTTACCCACGCGGCGAGCTTCGTCCGCTCAGTCCCCTCGCTCGGCAACCACTCGGGATGGAACGGCACGCCAGGCGAGACAACGCGGTGAGTCTTCTTTTTCCGGTCCTCGTCCGAAAGTTCGTCGCGTTCCTTCTCGGGCAGCTTGGCGAGTTCGTCAAGCAGCTTCAGGTCTTCGACCGAGTACGTTTTCTTGGCATCGTCCTCGACACCGACCGGTGTGATTTTGATCTGACCGTAACAGGCGGCCAATCCTTCAAACTGTCCCTGCTTCCAATTGGCGAACGGATGGTTGTGACATTGAGCACAGTCGATCCGTTGGCCGAGGAACGCGCGGACCGTGCGACCTGCCAGTTTGTTCTCGTTGATCCCGTTGCCGTCCGACGTGGCCGTGATGAAGTTCACTTCGGGAACGCCGGTCCAGAGACCTTTGTGCGAGATCATGTCGCGCACCAGTTCGTCATACGGTCGGTTGTCGTGTAGCGCCTGACCGAGCCACGCCCAGAAGCGGTCTCGCCGGAAAAGGATGAACTGTCCTTCATCGGCTCCGACAAACACGCGAGCCAGCCGACGAGCGAAGTAGTCCGAGAAGCGGCGATCCGCGAGCAACTTCTCCGTCCAACGTTCGATCCGCTGTGGCTGACTGTCCGCCTCGAACACCCTGAGTTCTTCAAGCGATGGCACCGTCCCGTGCAGCACCAACGACAGACGCCGCAGCAGCGTCAGTTCATCCGCCGCGCGAGCCGGTTCAATGCCAGCCTCATTCCATTTGTCAGCCAGCAGCCGGTCGAGCTTCGTCACCACGGAATCAGCATCTTGCGCGAGCCGACTCGGTGATTCTGGCAACTGCGTCGCCACCCGATTCCTCGCCGCCGACGCCACCAGCGCGAAGACGCCGACGATCACCAGCAGCGGCAGAACGGTCTTCGTCAGTGAGCGGGTTCGCATGGTTGAGGTCTCGCTGGAATGGAGAAGTGACGAATTGGGGTCGGAACGTCAAATTTCAAAATTGGCCGAAGGATCGCTTGAACATTGAGGGTAGCTTGCTTGGCCAGTTTTGAAATTTGAACGTCTGCCCCCAGATCCGCGACTCTGCACAACCGAAGTCTACCTCATCTACTCCCGTTGCGAATGGAAAGTTTCAGGCGGCTTGCAACCATTCTTCGAGGCTTGAGGTAGACTTCGATTAGACTCAATCAAGTCGTTTAACCGCGTGGGCAACGCCCCGCAGCCCGCAGCGTTTGCAGGTGTGGGGAGGAGAATGATGTGGACGGAAGAGGCTCGGCGACGAATCGAGATTGGAGAGCAGGATCATCACACGATGCGTCCGTCGCACACTCGTCATCGACCGATGAGTTCGAGTTCGCGGAGGCGTCGGAGGAATTGATTGCTCAGGACGTTCGAGACCACGTCGAACCAATGACCACTGATAATGAGTTCGTTCCGCTCGAAGACCTCTTGGCCGAGCAGACGTATTTCTCGTTCGACTCACTCCCGCCGTTTCCTCATCCGCTGAAGAAGCCGTTTCATGCGGCGTACTGGGTGTGGGAGCTGCTGTTTGGCGTGGTGAGTCTCTTCGCGTTCTTGGCGTTTCTCGCGGCGGTGCCAATCGTCAACGTGCTGGCTCTCGGCTACATGCTTGAGGCGCAAGGGCGAGTCGCTCGCACGGGCAAGCTGCGGTATGCGATGCCACTGTTGCCCCTGGCTCCCAAGTTGGGCGGCATCGCGCTGGGGATGTGGATTTGGTACTGGCTCGTCCGGCTGGTAGCTGATGCGGCGAGTGATGCCGCGCTGATCGCGCCCGGTTCGGGAGCAGCCATTGGCTGGCGCATCGGGCTGATGGCACTCAGCATTTTTGTGGCGATTCATCTCGTGCTGGCGATCGCACGTGGCGGGAGATTGGGCCTGTTCTTCTGGCCGACTCCACTGAATGGTATCTGGTTGGCGAGGCGACTCTTCCAACAGGACTACGCCGACATGGCCACCTCGGCCGTGAAAGAGTTCGTCGCCGCACTCAGGCTGCGTCACCACTTCTGGCTCGGTCTGCGAGGCTTCGTCGGCGCGTTCGCGTGGCTCTTCATTCCGACAGTGTTATTCGGAGCCATGATCGATACGTCGAATCCGGGCCAGATCATCCTCACGTGGATCGGGGGCTTAGCACTGGTGCTGACGCTCAGTTGGATTCCGTTCCTGCAAGCTCGCTTCGCCGCCGAGAACCGGCTCTCTGCGATTCGTGATCTCCGCACGATCCGTGAGCTGTACCGACACGCCCCGATCCTGTGGCTGTTGTCGGTCGTCGTCCTCTACGCACTGGCGTTGCCGCTCTACCTGTTCAAGCTGTTTGAAGTCCCGCAGGACATGCGTTGGATGCTGACGCCGATCTTCATCGTGTCGATCTACCCCGCGAAGATTTTCGTCGGCTGGGCCTACTCGCGCGCGGTGAAAAAAGAGCGACGCGGCTGGTTCCTCGTCCGCATCCCCTGCAATCTGGTGATGCTCGCGGGCCTGAGCTTCTACGTCTCCCTGCTCTTCTTCACGCCCGCAGTCGGTGCCGCCGGACGAGCCATCCTGTTTCAACACCACGCGCTGCTGTTACCTTGGCCGTTTTGATCCCAAGAGGGCTAACGCCCAAGAGCCTGGGGGCTTACGCCGCCCCGCTCAGATGTCTCATCACAGACCGCGCGAGGTATAGACGACTCAGCTCAGACCGCGTGGTTGATAGTCAAAGAGCGAAGGGGATCCACTTGTACCACCTCACTTCGCCTGCCGTCGCTTCAACGCGGCCTCGATGAACCCGTGGAAGAGTGGGTGAGGCAGGTTCGGCTTCGATTTGAATTCCGGGTGGAACTGCACGGCGACGAACCACGGGTGAGCAGGGATTTCGATCGCTTCGACGAGCTTGCCGTCGGGGCTGACACCGCACAGGCCGAGGCCCCCTTCGAGGAAGCGGCCTTTGTAGGCGTGATTGAACTCGAAGCGATGTCGATGGCGTTCCGAGATTTCTTTCTGGCCGTAGACTTTCGCGGCGAGTGAGCCTTCCGTCAGGACGCACGGTTGGGCACCGAGCCGCATGGAGGCTCCCTTTTCGGTGACGGTCCGTTGTTCTTCCAACAGGCAGATCACCGGGTGATCGGTGTCGGTATCGAACTCGGTGCTGTTGGCCTTCGCGAAGCCGAGGACGTTGCGGGCGTACTCAATCACAGCGACCTGCATTCCCAAACAGATGCCGAAGTACGGCAGCTTGTTCTCGCGGGCGTAGCGCACCGCTTGAATCTTCCCTTCGATCCCACGGTGTCCGAAGCCGCCGGGGACGAGCAGTCCGTCCACGCCCGCGAGAGCGGAAGCCGCATCCTCGCATTCCAGTTTCTCGGCCTCGATCCGCTTGATGATGACGCGCGTTTCGTGCGCGATCCCGGCGTGATCGAGTGCCTCGTAGATCGACTTGTACGCATCGCGGTGTTCGATGTATTTGCCGACGACGGCGATGTTGACTTCGTACTTCGGGTTCTTGATTCGGTGAACCAGTGCCTCCCAATCATCCATCTTGGACGTGCCCGCTGGCAGGCCGAGTCGTTCGATGATGAGCTTGTCCAAACCGTATCCGACCAGTCCGCAGGGAACTTCGTAGATCGAGAACTCCTTGTCTTGCTCTTCGATGACCGCGTGCTTTTCGACATTGCAGAAGAGGGCGATTTTGTCGCAGTCCTCACGGCCGAGTGGTCGTTCGGTGCGAACGATCAGCACGTCAGGCTGAATCCCGATCTGACGCAATTGCTGCACGCTGTGTTGAGTCGGCTTGGTCTTGGCCTCGCGCGCCGCCTTGAGGTACGGCACGAGTGTCAGGTGGACGAACAGGCAGTTCTGCTTGCCGATGTCGAGCGGAATCTGGCGGATCGCTTCGAGGAACGGCAGTCCCTCAATGTCGCCGACGGTCCCACCGAGTTCCGTGATGACCACATCGACATCGGGACCGGCCAGCCCCAGCACCGCTTCTTTGATTTCATTGGTGATGTGCGGCACGACCTGCACCGTCTGGCCGAGATACTTTCCGTCACGTTCCTTTTTAATGACGTTCGAGTAGATGCGGCCCGACGTGTAGTTGGATTGGCGCGACAGCGGACTGTTCGTGAATCGCTCGTAGTGACCGAGATCAAGATCCGTCTCGGCTCCGTCGTCGAGAACGTAGACCTCGCCGTGCTGAAAGGGACTCATCGTGCCGGGATCGACATTGATGTACGGATCGAGCTTCTGCATCCGGACTCGCAACCCGCGTCGCTCCAAAATCGTCCCGATCGACGCCGAAGTCAGCCCCTTGCCGAGCGAACTCACCACACCACCGGTCACAAAAATATGCTTGGTCACATGCTTGGTCATCGGGTCTCTTGCTTTGAGAGGCATTGTGGAGGGTGAGACTGGCTCTCAGTTCGGGCAATATAAAAAAGTAGCCATCATCGCTCCGCGTGATGAGCCTTTTCACGGGACGCGATCTAACGAGTTCTGCCAAGATTTGATCTATGGCATTGTGGTTAATGGCAATTCGCAGGAAGGTGGAATGTTGGTTCTGAAAGGCTCATCACGCGGAGCGATGATGGCTACTTTGACTGTTGCCGCTCGACGAACCGAGCATAGTCCTCGGGGGTATCGATGCCAACCGAGTGATGTTCGACGAGGGCGACTTGGATGCGTACTCCCGCTTCCAAGGCGCGCAGTTGTTCGAGCTTCTCTAATTGCTCAAGTCGCGACGGCGGGAGCTGCGTCAGTTGGTGAAGGAACTCGGCGCGGTAGGCGTAGATGCCGAGATGCAGCAGCCACGGGTGGTCGCTCGCCAACGCTTCGCTCTGTTCGCGGTCGCGACAGAACGGGATGGCGGCGCGGCTGAAGTAGAGAGCGCGACCGTCACTGCCTACGACCACCTTCACACACGACGACGCATTGACCTGTTCGAGGCTGGTCATCGGCGTGGCGAGTGTTGCCATCTGAGCATCGGGGCAATCGACGAGAGCCTTCACGACCGCGTCGATGTTCGCGGGATCGATCTCCGGTTCGTCACCCTGAATGTTCACGAAGAGATCGCCGTCGGGGCAGCACCGGCGAGCGACCTCGGCGATGCGATCTGTGCCGCTCGGATGCTCGCCCGTCAGTTCGCATCGGCCACCGAACGAGGAGACGACTCGCGAGAACTCATCGCTGTCTGCGGCAACGATGACCTGTTTGAGACTCTTCGCCTGCGAAGCGGCTTGCCAAGTGTACTCGATCACCGTCCGACCGGTATCAGCCAAGAGGAGCTTGCGCGGCAGTCGTGTCGATTGCAGCCGCGCGGGAATGATGCCGTAGACGTTCATGTGTACCTCCGTGTTTTCAGTCGCACTAATACTACTGTGATGTTTCTGCTTCATCCGTGCCCCGGCTTTGCCATCCGTGCTACCTTGAACGCCACTGATTCACGAGTCTCCGGCTCGGCTTTGGGATCACGCTTGGTAGCACGGATGGCAAG
>JAYTQJ010000481.1:0-1638 GCA_043746775.1 Schlesneria sp. | reverse complement strand
TCAGGGGACTCACGTCCCCCGCTCCGAAAAGCCGATGAGGGGCTGACGCCCAAGACACACGCATTAGATCGCTGAATGCTTCCCGCCAGAGCCCCGCCATGTTTCCCTGTCAGCGTTATTTGTCGCCGCCGTTGTCGCGGCGTGAGATGTTGTCGCAAGCCGCTCACGGATTCGGAGCGGTGGCGTTGTCGTCGTTGCTGAGTCCATCGAGGTCATCGGCGGCCGAGGCGTCGTCGAGTGGTTCCGTGCATGGGAATCACTTCCCGGCGAAAGCCAAGCACGTTCTCTTCCTCTACATGGACGGCGGGCCATCGCAGGTGGACACGTTCGATCCGAAGCCGATGCTCGACAAGTACGACGGAAAAAACGCGAAGGAAGTGTTGGGCAAGGTTGAGGCGACTCAATTCGCCAACGTGGGAGCGATGCTGAAGTCGCCTTGGCCCTTCAAACAGTACGGCGAGTGCGGGCTGCCGGTCAGCGACTTGTTCCCGCACATCGGATCGTGTGCCGACGAGTTGGCCGTTGTGCGGTCGATGGTCTCGCCGTTTTCCGAGCACACGTTCGCGAACTACTTCCTGCATACCGGCCACGGCCAGCAGGGACGCCCCAGCCACGGGGCATGGATCAGTTATGGACTCGGCTCGGAGTGCGATGACCTGCCGGCGTTCGTGGTCCTCAACGGCGGTTTGATCCCGCCCGGCGGGATGGATTGTTTCGGCAGCGGCTTTCTGCCGGCGGCCTATCAGGGATCCGTCTTCACGTCGGGCGAGGCTCCCGTCGCCAACATCCGGCCGAGTGAAAAGACCCGCGCGCTGCAGGACTCGAAGCTCGGTCTGATGAGGCGGCTCGACCAGCAGCGGCTCGCACAGCTTGGGAAAGTGGATGCCCTCGAATCGGCCATCGCCAACTATGAACTGGCCGCCCGGATGCAGATCGCCGTTCCCGAACTAATGGACTTGTCGAGCGAGACCAAGGCGACGCAGGAGCAGTACGGCCTGTTCGACGATTTCGGCAACACGCGGACCTACGGACGCATCTGCCTCACCGCGCGGCGGCTGATCGAACGGGGAGTCCGCTTCATCGAACTGACCTGTCCCGGCGGCAACGGCGACCGCTGGGACCAGCACGGCGGCCTGAAGGACGGTCACGACAAGAACGCCCGCACGGTCGACAAGCCGATCGCGGCTCTGATCCGCGACCTCAAACAGCGCGGGTTGCTCGACGAGACACTGCTCGTCTTCTGCGGCGAGTTCGGACGCACGCCGTTCGCGCAGGGCAGCGACGGCCGCGATCACAATCCCTACGGCTTCACAATCTGGCTGGCGGGAGGCGGCATCAAGGGCGGGACGACGTACGGCGCGACCGACGACTTCGGTTATCGCGCCGTCGAGAACAAGGTCGAGATTCACGACCTCCACGCCACGATGCTGCATCTGCTGGGAGTCAACCACACTCAACAGACGTTCCGCTTCGGTGGTCGAGACATGCGGTTGACCGATGTCTTCGGGCACGTTGTCCACGACATCCTCGCATAGGGCGTGTGGACAACTTTGCTTGCGAAAGTTGTGGATGACTTCAGTTTTGGACTGGTCATCAAAGTAGCCATCATCGCTCCGCGTGATGAGCCTTGTGGGATCA
>JAYTQJ010000480.1:0-3724 GCA_043746775.1 Schlesneria sp. | reverse complement strand
TGGAGCCGGAGGTAGGGTGGGACCAGCGGTGCTTCGCCGCGCAGGCCCACCGTGATTTCTGGTCCATCCGATGTTTTTTTGGGGGGGAGTCCAATGAGCGGAATGCCGTCCGTCGTTTTCATCCTGAAGGGATGTGAGCGATTCGCCGGGGGGTGAGCGTCTGCGACACCCCCGGTGCGAAGCCAACGACAGGGGATTGGCATCCTGAAGGGATGCTGGCCAGTTCAGAATGTCTCCCAGTTCCACAAGGCTGGCATCCCTTCAGGATGCAACAGCCCTTTGTCCAACCTCTTCCGGGGGTCAACCCCCGGCGAATCGCTCACATCCCTTCAGGATGAAGAGGTAGAACATCATCACTTTCTCTCCAGTGAGGACTCTCCCCAAAACCTCGGATGAGCCATGATTTCTCGATGTTTCACGATGGTGGGCCGGCGCTCGAAACGAGCTTGTCTCACTCGACGTTCAACAAGACGCTGGCCGTGGGTTCAGGCAAACCCCTCTTGCTTGGATGAGCCTCGTCGTCCTAGAGTGCGCGCGGTGCCGCAGTCGTATCAGGTGCTGCGGAGGCGTTCTTCAGCAAGGGGGAAAATCATGCGTCAGTTCAATTCGTTGGCTCTGTGGGGATTCGTGGCGGTCGCGGGGTGGCTCTCACCCTGCGACGCTCTGGCCGACCCGAAAATTCGCGGGGGCATCTCGTTCGGGAGCGGCGGCGTTCGAGTTGGAATCGGCAGTGGGTTGGGCTATGGCTCGGGTTACGGGCCGGGTTATGGATACGGTCCCGGTTATGGGTACGGACACAATCATGGTTACGGCGGCTATGGCTACGGTCCCGCTCCGGTCTATGTTCAGCCCTATCCGGTCTATCAACCGCAGCCGGTCTACGTGCAACCTCAGCCCGTTTATGTCCAGCCGCAGTATCAGCCGCAGCCGAACTACGTGCGCGGATCGTCCATCCCCTCCAGCCCGACGCCCATCTCGGATGGTGGCGAGATCATGCTCTTCAGCCCGGCCACCAACTTGGGCGACGTGCGCTACACGTTGAACGGCCATCCGTACACGATGGCTCCTGGCACGAAGCAGAAGTTCAAGAACGACCGTACATGGACGGTCGAATTCGAGTCGACACCGGGCCGTTTCTCGCAGTACACGCTCACATCGTCCCGCTACAAATTCAAACCGTCCGACGCGGGACTCGGCCTGTTCCAGACTCAGGATCTCCCGGAGACCGCACCGCAAGCGATTCCAGCCGCTCCGATTCCCGATGCCCCGACACCATCGCCAGGCGTTTTCGAGGGCGATGTCGTCCCGCCAAGACCGGTTTTGAAGACGGAGCCATAAAGGCCCGTTCGTGTCTTCAACCTCATCCCTCAGCACCCCGGTCGCTCAACGTGGCCGGGGTGTTTTGTTGACCGCGACGTAGGGCGGGCACTCCTGCCCGTCGAAAGTACCGTACTCCCGTCGCTCCGCCGACGGGAGTATTGCCGTGCGAGCGGGCAACGCCTTGGACACGCATTTGCAACACGTCCGCATCCCACAAGCGAAGTGGTGGGATTGCGGTTGTCGCTCGCCTCGGCTCAATCCTTGAGCAGCGTCAGTCCCTGCTCGGTGATCTCGAACGGAATGATCTCATCGCTGCACGCGCTGCCGCGATGCTTGGCGACGTGCAACGCGCGTCTCATCTTCAGGCCGTCGCGGACCTTGCCCATCAGGATGATCGTGTTGGCGTTGGCCAGTTCATCGCCACTCTCAATCGGTCGGCAGAGCAACTCGTCCAGCAGCACTTCGTGTGACGTGTAGAGCAGCATCGTCGCCAGTTGCTGGTGGTCGTAGAGATGGCTCATCACCGCTTCTTCGTTCGCACGGAAGTGGATGCGGAACAGATCGCGTGCGACCCAGTCGGCGTCTTTGTGCAGAATCTGGTGGTAGATGTAATCGAACACATGGAACTGAAACGAGTCGCTCGCGCGGTCGGTCGGTTCGACGCCGTCGATCACACAGCGCCGCACGCCGTGGACGAAGTTGCCGTAGAAGAAGGCGATCGCCTGATCGAGCTTCCGGTTGAGTTCGACCCGCCACTCGGCCCATTGGTCGGGTTCGAGATCGCGGATCGAAACGCGACGCCCGGATCGTTCAAAGATGTGGAAGTAGTCCGACCGCATCCGCTCGCGATTCCAGATGTCGTCCGGCGCACATGGCTCGTCGATCTGTCGCTGCTTGAGCAACCACTCGAACATCCGCCGCGCATAGTCTCCGTGATTCTGACCATCCCCGCGCGAAGCCATGTCAAACAGGATGCCTCGCTCGCCCTCTTGCTGCTGTCCTGCATTGGCAAACTGCAACCCAAGTTGCGTCTTGCCAATCCCGGTCGCCCCCATCACGACGGCCAACGTCCCCGGCACGAGGCCACCGCCAAGGAGTTCATCGAGTGCGGGGATGCCAGTGGAGAAGCGGTGTTGTGTGGTCATAAAACGGTCTTGTCGCAGTGCTTGGGAAGGGTGAGAAAATGCTATCTCGACAGTGAAGTCTTCGTCTCCACCGACCTCGAGTCGGTGGAACGACGATTGGCCACTAGCTGGCAGTGTCGAGTGGAATTGCTCCGCGTGTGGTGTTGTTGAGTGCCCCTGCCGCCGCCGAGGGAGCGCGGGACAAAATGACGAGGTGTTCGGCGGCGGCAGGGGCACTCAACAACACAGGAGCGTGGAGTAAAGGAGCGAGACTCGCGGTGAGTTTTCAATCGTCGCTCCACCGACTCGAGGTCGGCGGAGGCGTGACCAACACTGTTTGCGAGACCGGTTTGCCGTGATCGACCCGGTCGGCAAGCACACGCAGCGCGAGAGCCTTGACTCGTTCAATGACCTCAGCCCGCGTTTGGCCATACGCCATCACTCCTCGGAACGAGGTGATCTCGGCCAGCCAGCGTGAGTCCACTTCTTGTTCGACTTCGAGTGTGAACTACATGGTCTTCCGATCTCCCTAAAGGAAATGTCCTGTCCGGCACAGAGTCTAGCCATGCAAACACTCGCCGCGTAGATGAAGTTGCCACTGGTCCTATAACAAGCGAACCCCACTGGGCTTGTCGCCGAGGATTCAGGTCCTTGCACTCCTGAGGAACAGACCTCTGCTTGCCTTTTCTGTGGTTCTGTGGTTCTTACGGGAACGTCATCGAAGAAGGTTTACCGCAGCGGCACCGAGACGCAGAGAAAGCGAACTGAGAGAAGGATGTGGACGGGGCATTTAGGACCGGCACAGCAATCACGGTCGCATCGTGGCGGATGCTGCCAGCATCCGAGCCGACGCGAGCAGCGTCGGCCACGACAGGGATTGCTGCGCCGATCCTAAATGCCAATCTGCCCACCTTCCTCACTCACGAGTGTTCCCCACGGGAACGGAATAACTACTTGGAAGGCCCCCTCGAAGCAGGCCGTCTCCCCTGTCTGGCCTCTGCTGTCTCCTGTATCCTGCTCCTTGTTTTCTGACCCCTGATTCCCGCCTCCTGACCCCTTCTTCCTCAAGGCCCGCCGATGCCTCGTGATTTCATCAACGAAAGTCTGTCGCACGATCCGATTCATGGGTATATCCCGTTCATCGCGCGATCCGGATTGCCCGAGGGCGAGGCGGCCGAGCAGGATGTGATCGACCATCCGTGGGTGCAGCGGATGAGGCAGATTCACCAGCTTCAGACGGCGTGGTGGGTCTTTCCGTCGGCCGAACACATGCGGTTTCA
>JAYTQJ010000479.1:0-3727 GCA_043746775.1 Schlesneria sp. | reverse complement strand
TGCCGTTGGCGTTCGGGATGTCGATCTCGGTGCGCATCGTTCGCGAGGCGGTTTGCAACGTCCAACTGGTTCGCGTGACTTGTCCTTCAAACGCCGTGGCGGACAACGCCGGGACAGTGATCTTCGCGGGACTCCCCGTGGCGATGAACCCGGCATCCCTTTCGGGGACGTCCAGGAAGATGCGCACCGAGTCCGCTCGGACGACGACGAACAGCGGCTTGCCGGATACGCCGCTGGGTTGCACGAGATGTCCGGTGTCGAGATGCCGCTCGGTGATGACGCCGTCAAACGGCGCTCGCAGCGTCGCATAGCCGAGCAACGCGCGAGTCTTCTGCTCGTCCGCTTGTGCGACCTTGTGCTTCGACTGCATGGCGATGAGGTCGGCATCCGCCTTCTCGATGTTGGCCGCCGATTCGCTGAGCTTCGCTTGAGCCGATTTGATCTTCGCGCCGATCTCGCGCCGCGCGGCATCGGCCGCTTTGAATTGTTGCTCGGTTTCGTCGGCCACTTTTTGTGTGACCGCTTTCTTCTCGACCAACTCTTTGACCCGCTCGAACTCCGAATGCCAGCGGTCGTACATCGCCTGAGCTCGTTCGATCGAGGCCCGCGCTTCCGCGACCAGTGCCTCGGCCGATGCCTGCGCCGACGTCGCGACTTTGATCGCCGCCTCCGACTGAGTGATCTCCGCCGCCGCCTGCGCGACGAGCGCCTGCTTCTGCTTCAACTCCGCTTCGAGTTCCGGCATCTCCAATTCGGCGAGAACCTGCCCCGGCTCCTCCGGCTGATCGCTGCCGAGTCGCGCCGGTCCCGTCACCTTGTCGCCGATGTCGACATGCACCTTCTTCACGAATCCCGCGAGCTTCGCGTGAATCGCCGTCTCCTCAAACGCCTCGATCTGCCCCGGCTGCTCGGTGACTCGCACCAACGTCTTGCGAACCGGCTTGATGGGTGTGACTCGCATCACGCCGTGAGTCGGTTCGGTCGCGGCTCCCGCTGAAGCGCTCGTTGCCACCGGCTGATTGCAGCCAACAGCCAAACCGAAAATAGCGACCAACACGGACAACAATGGAATTCGCATAACGATGATCCTCAATCAATCCAACTTTCAAATCGCAGACCCAGCACGCGCGAAAAGTCTTTGGCATTGCGAGTGAGAAGTAACGCATCATGCGTGATGGCGAGCGATGCGATCCGCAGGTCTTGACTACCGATTCGTACTTTCGCTGTTCGCTGTCGGTCGAACTCTTCAGCCGCTTCGAGATCCCACGGCACCAGATCCCAGTCGGGCATGACTTCCAATAAGAGCAGGAGCTTTCGATAGCCATCAATTCGTTGGTCCTCACCACGAGCCGAATGAATTTGGCCAAGCCAACCATTCAGTTGCTCCTCAGCGGTGACAATTGGCAAGAACACTGGATCGGTCGATACCCGAAGACGCTCGCAAAGCAAAGAATGATTCGAGTAATGCCGCTGCGTCGCGACACAGAAATGGTCCGTATCGAGAAAAATCATGATTGGACCAGCTTCCGCCGCCGAGATGACTTGGCCGAGACTTTCTTCGATTGCGGCATTCTCTGCGTTTGCTTTCGATCTTGTTCTCGCAACTTCATCGCGGCCTCAAAAACCGCGTCCATTCCGTCTTCCGGGCCGAACACACCGAGCGTTTGTTGCCACTTGTTCCGACTGACGAGAGGTTGGCGAGGGCGACCGTTCGACCGACTGGCGTTCTTCTCGGTGGATGATGCGCCAGCGCCAACAAGCAGTGCGACTTGTTGCTCAAGTTTCGTCAAACGCGCTTCAATAGTTGGTTTGGGCATCGTGTTACTCCCATTTGACGGGTCTCGGTTGTGTCGAAATATCTTTGAATTCCAACTACGGACAGATTGTAAGCCAAGCTTCTCCATCTCCACGAGAGGGGCTACGTCATTGGCCTTTTGAAATGCGGACTCTCCGGGTCTTCGGGATCGAGGGATGCGGACTTCGTCGTCGCTCGCGATTGGACGATTGCGAAGATCGCCGGCAGGATCAGCAGTGTGGCGAACGTCGCGGCGAGCAAGCCGCCCATGACGGCTCGACCGAGCGGGGCGGTTTGTTGGCCGGATTCGCCGAGGCCCAGGGCGAGCGGCAACATGCCAGCCAGCATTGCGGCGCTAGTCATTGCGATCGCTCGCAGACGGCTCGTCGCACCGTAGATCGCCGCCGAGGAGGATGGGCACTCTTGCCCGTCCGCATTCTTCCCATCCGCGTTCTGGTTGAGTTTTCCATCGTGAGCTTGTGGCGAATCCGGTCGGGCAAGAGTGCCCAACCTCCGGCGCTCTTCGGCGAACGTCACCAGCAGGATCGCATTGGCCATCGCGACGCCGAGGCTCATGATCGCGCCGATGAAGCTTTGGATGTTGAGCGTCGAGCCGGTCAGCAGCAGCGACAGCGCGACGCCCGTGATCACTGCGGGTGCGGTGGAAACCGTGACGAAGGCGAGTCGCCACGACTGAAAGTTGGCGGACAGCATCAGGAAGATGACTAGCACCGCCAGCAGCAGGCCGATGCCGAGTCCGTTCATGATCGCTCGCAACGGCGGGATTTGGCCGCGGAGTTCGTGATGAATGTTCGGCGGCTTCGTGCCGGGAGCGGCGGCTTTCGCTCGCTCTTCGGCGTCTTGTTTGGCCACGCCGTTCAAGGCGTGCGTGATCTGTTGCGAGACTCTGCCGAGATCATCTCCGGCGATGTTGGCGGTGAGGCTGATTTCCCGTTTCATGTTGTAACGGTCGTATTCGCCGGGGGTCGTTCCGTTCGTGAGCGAGGCGACGTCACGCAGCAACAACGATTGCCCCGCATGGGCTCCGCTGCCGCGTTGGATCGGAACGGCTCCGAGATCCTCGACGCTGTCGAGCTGCGGCTGCGGGATTTCGACCTGCACTTGATAGCCGATGCCGCTCTTCGGATCGGGCCAGTAATTCGGAACGACGAAGCGGCTGGAGGATGTCGCGGTGACGATCGACCGCGTGACCTGCGAAACCGTCGTGCCCGAGAGGCCGGCTTTCTCGCGGTCGACTTTGACCTCCACGGTCGGGTAGTCGAGCGATTGAGCGACTTGCAGATCGCGGATCGCCGGAAGTTTGCCTAGCGCAGTTTGCACCTTGCCGATGTACTCGCGGTTCTCGGCGAGGTTGCCGCCGCGTGCGGCGATCTCGATCGGTGTCGGCGAGCCGAAGCTCATCACCTCGCTGATGATGTCGGCGGGCTCGAACGAAAACCGCACGTTCGGGAAGCGGTCGCGGAACTCGCGGCGGAGTTCTTCTTTCATCGCTTCGATGCTGATGCCGGACTTCGGCTTCAAGGCGATCCGCAACAAACCTTCTTCCGGCCCGCGCGCGAAGTGATAGACGGAGTTGATCGGAAAACTCGCGGGAACCGTGCCGATGTAGCCGAGCGTCATCGCGACGTTTTTCTCGCCGACTTTTTGCTTCACCGTATCAAGGATGTCGAGCGCGATCTGCTCGGTCTTGTCGATGTGCGTGCCGTCCGCCGCGCGGAACCTCAAGCGGAACTCGCCAGCATCAACGGTCGGAAAGATCTCGATCCCCAGCCGACCGCTCGCCCAAAAGAGCGTAACGCCGCAGACGACGAGGTACGCCGGAACGACGAACCAGCGGAGGCGGACGGAGGCGGCGACGAGTTGGGAGAACCAACCGTTTGTTGGCGAGCCGGAGGGCGTTAGCCCCCGGAC